>NZ_JBWPJO010000005.1:0-184893 GCF_056583835.1 Pauljensenia sp. C0254C2 | reverse complement strand
GCGGCTTCGTCGAGAGTGTTGATGGCGGCGAGGTTGCCTCCGAGGCGCAGTAATGCCTTGCCGGCAGGGGTTTTCGGTGCCCTGTCAGGTCGGTTTTCGTGTTGAGCCATACGTGGAACAGGCAGCGCTGAACCCCGGTGGCGGGCCAGCATTGCCGGATTGCTTTGAGTGCTCCTGGCCTGTCATCGGTGATGACCACGGTAGGGGCTGGGAACTTGGAAAGGAGCGCCTGCCATGCGGCTACGGATTCACGGTCGCACCATTGTCAGCCAATGACGTGTGACTCGTTTGTTGCGATCAGTAAGCACCAGTGGTGGGATAGATAAATCCCGTCGATGATGATCTGATCATAAATCTCACCAGTGATCAACGGTTGCGGAGGATCGACCTGCTAGCACCAGGAGTCCTTTCTGGCAAACGAGGTTGTCGGCATTGCCAGCTGTTTGACGCACACTCCTGCCACAAGCCATGACACGAAAAGTGATGCCTGGGCTCGCCTGGTGGCATCTGGGCGGTTGATAACCCTCGACGCCCCGCACGCTCGGCACCGCCACCTGGTTCTTCCAGCACTGGTTTGACCGTTCTTGACAAGCTTGTGGCCGCATACACCACAACGCGGCCGATTTCTAGCAGCATGGACCATACATGCTTTCAAAGCATGTACACAGCGCTCAAACCCCTGACACACCGAACAAAAACCAACACCACGTACACACAATCCGGGCATTAACCCTGAAAACGCGCCAGCGCCTCGGCAAGATGAATGAATCGAGTCATCTTGCCGAGGCGCTGGCTTTACCATTTGCAGGTCCTTCAAAGCGCATCCCCACCGAAGAAGGGGATACCTGAGCATGAACTAGTCGGGCATTGGGGTCACGAGGTGCGATGAAGCCATCTTTTTCCGAGCCGGCAAGAAAGCGCAGATACCTAATCCCGTGACGATACTCGTTGCGATAAACCATGCCATTCCTGGGAAACCAGTCCGGACTATGCGATAGGTGGATTCTGGCTCTTGACTGGATGCCGCGGACTCCGTGGCTTCTTCCCGAGTTGACTGAGACGAATCGAGAGATTGAGCTGAGTCAGCCGGATTCTCGACCTCGAATCTGACAACATGCTGGTAGCGTGACTGCTTGTCCGCGGACAAGACATCGATGACCGCGAACGGGGTTTCGAGAGAAGCCTGAGTTATCGTCACCGTCGCATCCCTATCGAGCGGAATTGCGCCGATTTCTGGAAAGTTACCACTCTCGCGATCTAGCCGCGGTATCGCTAAAGTGCTCTCGCCCGTGCCGGAGACAAAGTGAGGGACATCCACGCCATCAGCGGTTAGGCGTGCAATTCCAGATTGGCTCGATGCAGTGGCTCTCGTCGCATTGATTACGACCTCGGAAATAATCATGTGGGTCTGTGGGCGTGCTGTCAAAACGATTCGGATTCCTTGAGTCCAGCGATTCACATCAACCTTTACGAATGGAGCCCCTGTGTCTGAAGACTCGACATTGACCTCGGGCAACGCCTTCCACTGGTCAGTGGCGGGATCTTTATTTTCAACATGCAATCGAGATGGGTAAGAGAGGTAGCTGCCATCTCTATAGGTGTAGATTCCAACTTCCGATACCAGCTCGCTTTTTTCTAATTCATAAGTGAGCATGTCCGTTGAGTTCTTGTCACCAGACTTCCAATTCGACCACGCTTTATCATCGAGCACCATATTTGTCGTCGCGCCTACCGAGTATCCCGGTTCTGTGAAGCTAGCAGAGGAATTTGAATGAGGCGCGACGTTGTGAGCGCTAGGAGAGGTGACGATTACGTGAAGAATGGCAGGCACGCTCTGGCCGACACTTTCCGCCTCTCCGTACACGCTGGTGACACCCTCATGCGTGAGATCTTCTGGTCGTAGAGAGGAAAAATCCCATGTAACTGGCATTTCGAAGCGTTTCTCAGATCCGGCAACAGTGCCTGTCGTTGTCAGAGGAGCCGACTTCTTGATTTCTTCTATTGAAATGTGGGGATAGACCGTTATCGAACTTGGATCGGCGTATGCGGTGGCCCCAACTACTACGTGGACTCTCGCATCGTCGAAAGCATTACCGTATTGATCTATTCCATGACCGAGCACATCGACTGTTCCATGGTCAGGCCAAGAAATACCTTCGGTATCCCATGTGACGTTGACAGGTAAGCCATGACCGTAACTAAAGATCGGCGTCACCTGTTCTGGAAGGCTCGGGGCAAGACCTGGTTTCGTTCGTACCGTGGTTTCAATGAATCCTTTTCGAGCGACGTCGCGTAATAACCAGCGCTGATTTGCCCCTCCCGACGATTCATACATGCCGACACGCGCCCCATCGTTGCGCGATTGGTCTATGACGTCAAGGACCTGAATGCCTCCTGCCGCTTGGAGTGTGAAATCCTTCCCCGTAGTGGTCGAAATAATCCAATCGATAGGATCTGCCGATTCTGAAGCTATGACTCGGTCGCCATTGAGAGCAAGTTTCTGACCATGAGAATTTTCAAGGTTTATCACTAGCCGATTGGTGCCTTCGCCCGATTTAACAGTCGCTTTCCACGCTTGCCGCGTAGAGCGGTCGGTCGTTGGATCGTAGATTGTGACTGTTTCGTCTGCTCCGGCGGTGAGAGCTTTACCTGACTGCACGCCAAATAACTCGTACGACTCCCCATCGTGAAAAGCAGGGGCAGTCTGACTAATTCCAGAGACAGACTCAATTTCGAATGTTGTGACAGAACGCGCCGGCACAGTCATCATCGTGACACCGCTTGCATCGACTTTAGCCGGAGTGCCGCGACGGAGTGCATTCGCCGTCACGTTGTCTTGCGGGGATTCGGTTGTGGTTATGGGAGTAATTACCGCATTCGAAAAGTCGGCGAAGTTAGATAGGTCAATAGCAACTTGGCGAGTTTCATTGCTTGAATTTACGTGGACGATATTCAAACCATTGCCATCTGAAGTGATGGCTGCAGTTGAGTGCACCTCATCAACTGGAATGAGACGGTCGCCGGGACGAATATGATGGGTAAAGTTTCTGATGGTATTGAACTTGGAGTTGGTGAGAACCTTACAGGATGGATCTGGTTCGCCATCTTCAATCCTTCGGATTGAATTCCCATTCTCGTCGCAGTCGAAATCAACAAAAACAGATCCCCAATTCAGTTTTTCGACCTTTTCCATGTTGTAAAGATCTTCAACGGGTTGCCAAAAGACCCATGCCCTGGGCTCAAGCTCGCGCAGATCATCGATTATGTGCTGTGCCATTCCTAACCCGTTGGCTATATCGACCTGGTTGAATCCCAGCGAAGTTTGAGACCAGTTTCCTTCAACTTCGCTCATCCACAAAGGTGTTTGATCCGCTTTCGCAATGTCCCGCACTTTAAGCCGGTCAGTTGTGCCATATGTATGAACGTTGTACTGACTGACCAAATTACGTGCTTCAGGAGACCAATCGCGCCAGTTCCTGACGAAAGTCCCAGGATTCGTTTCATCCATCGCGGAGATCTTGACGGAGGTACTCGTAGATTCATTAGCGAGGCGAGAATCAAGCACCCGTATCATTTCATCTTGATATGTGGGCCCGATGTGAGCACCCTCTTGTCGCGAGGCGGTAGTTGGCCAGCCCGTGCCTGGATCTATTTGAGTTCCCCAGTAATTTGTATTTGGCTCATTGAAAGGATCAAGTGTGTCAAATTCAATGCCATGAGATTTTTCGAGGTGTTCGACGACTCTCACGAGGTAGTCCGCAAAAGCTGGCATGTTCTCTGTGCTGAGTTGTTCGCGTGTTGAGTCGAAGCCGCCTGAAACAAATCCGGACTCGGTGAGGAAATAGGGGGGAGAATTCGAGAAAGCCTCCCATTTCGTTACCTTATTCTTGATGGCGTCTATCCACCATCGCTGGCTTGCGTCCGCCTCAAAGTTGTAGTGTGATGCATCGTTACTGCTCCAATGTTTTCGGTATCTTTCCCGATCCTCGTAGGTAGAGCTAACGGAGCCGTCATCGTCGCCGACATCCAAAGTATCCTGCCACCACCCCTGAACAGCACCTCCTGGACGTAGGTATGGCGGGACGTCTGTCGCGTTGCCTCCTCCAATGTTGTAGCGGGCAATATTCAGATTGAGGCCGTCTTCTCCAAAAACCGCGTCGCGGAGTTCGTTTCGGACTGAATCTGGATATCCTCCGGTCGCATTGGCAAACCACACCAATGAAGTGCCCCATCCCTCGAATGGCTCACTCTGATACGCAGGATTTGGCTGAATATGGGCTGCGTTCTCAATTTCGTTTGCTTCTGCATGGGCGTCCATGGCTGAGGCAGGAATGGTCGACAACCCAAGCCCTCCCGCGCAGATAAGAGCTCCAAAAGCCGCTAGTTTTGACCGCATCGTCAAAAGTCCCTTCGTCCAAGTAACACACAGACACCACTCTGTGGTTACGTAACCACAGGGTAACAGATGTCAAGCTCACCCAACAGGGTTTAGCCGATCAGGACTGTCAGCGTCTGTTGCTGTGCCAGTGAGCTTCTATTCGAACTGGCTACCACTAAGGCGGTGACCTCCCGGATAGTGAAATATGGCAAACTGGCATGGTTTCGTGGGCGGAAGCCGCATCGTGCTGCCGAGGGCCTACGTGCTTCAGACAGCAGAATGAATGGCGCTCACGTGTTCTTGGAGCTTATGTTGGTATGAAGTGCACAGCCGAATAGGTGTCAATGCACTTTGCACTACGATGCGCGTATGGTAGCGTAATCGCATTCCAACTGTTCGGGGTGCGTCGACGCAGCTCGAAATAAATAGGAGGTTGTTCGATGGTGAGCAAGAAGAAGTTATTAGCAACTGCAGCAACAATTCCGCTAGCTTTGGGACTTGCTGCTTGTGGAGGATCTGGTGGCGGTTCCGGCGAATCAGGCTCTGCAGCTGGCGGTGATGAGAATTCATTGACCGTGTGGGCGTGGGATCCTGCGTTCAACATCTACGCAATGAACACGGCGGCAGAGATTTACAAGAAGGACCACCCTGACGTTGATATTAACGTCACTGAAGTGCCATGGGATGATGTACAAGCTAAGCTGACGACGCTGGCACAATCGCAGCAGTTTGATCAGTTGCCGGACATCGTGCTTGTCCAGAATATGGCTTTCCAAAAGAATGTCATTAACTACCCAGACCTCTTTAGTGATTACTCCGACTCAGGGATTGATTTCTCCGAATTTCCTGAAGCGGTCGTGGGGTATTCGGTAGTTGATGGCGTGAATTACGGCCTTCCCTTTGATTCTGGGACTGCAGTAAATGCCTTGCGAACAGATGTCTTGGAGGAAGCTGGTTATTCACTTGACGACTTCACTGACATTACATGGAGTGACTTCATTAAGAAGGGCGAGGACGTCCTGGCGAAGACGGGTAAACCGATGATGAGCGGAGTTGCTGGCTCGTCGGACACCTTGATGATGATCCTGCAAAGTGCCGGTGTATCGCTATTTAGCGAAGATGGCAAAGCCAACATAGTGAATAACGACGCGCTGCGCAAGGCCATTGATATCTACGCAGAAATGGTGAAAAAGGGCCTGCTTGTCGAGGTGAATTCCTGGGACGAGTACATTGGTACAATTACGAATTCCACGGCAGCGGGTACCTTGCAAGGTATCTGGATATCAGGCTCGATTCAGACCTCGGAAGACCAGTCCGGTAAGTGGGGCATTACGAACGTTCCAAAGCTGGAAGGCGTGGAGGGAGCGACAAACTACTCAACTAATGGTGGCTCGTCCTGGGCAATTACGTCGAATGCCAACGTGGAACTGGCTGCGGATTTCCTTAAGTCCACCTTCGCAGGTTCGACCGAACTGTATGACACAATTCTTTCCTCGTCAGGCGCTATTGCGAACTGGATTCCTGCTGGTAAATCGGATGTATACAACCAGCCGGTTGAGTTCTACGGCAATGACCCCGTTTACAAGAAGGTTGTCGAGTTTGGATCGCATGTCCCCGCAATTGACCCCGGTGTTTACTACTACGAGGCTCGTGATGCAGTCAGCGCGGCAGTTACCAAGATTATTGCAGGTGGGTCGCCGGATGAAGCACTTCAAGAGGCTCAGGATAACGTTGAATTTGCTATGCAATAACGCTAATTGCGTAGACTTTAATTCTTCGTGCTCGTTATAGCTCTATTGCCGTCCTCGACTTTGAAATGACAAGTCGAGGACGGCGGAAGCTATCGACTCTGAAGCCTTTCATTGATTCAGGAGAATATCTGTAATGTTGGCACAGAAAACTCGTAGGCGTTCTCACAATAAAAATGACAATAGGACTACTACCAGTCGCGCATATCGACGTCGCAACTTAACTGGATGGTCATTTCTAATTCCTGCCGCGTTGCTCATCATGATAATGAGCTTTTATCCTATGGTGCAGGCTTTGATTTTGTCTTTCAAAACCGGTAAAGGCTCTCGGCTGCATTTTGCTGAACCGTTCTATATGAACTATCAACGTCTTCTTAATGATGACATCTTTATGATGACGCTCAAGAACACGTTCATATATCTTATTATTCAAGTTCCGATCATGCTGATATTGGCCATGATCCTTGCCAACATGCTTAACGATCGGAATCTACGGTTTAAGGGTTTCTGGCGGACAGCCATTTTCCTTCCCTGCGCAGTCTCTCTTGTCTCGTACTCGCTAGTTTTTCGTACTCTCTTCGCCAATGATGGCTTTGTTAATGACGTACTTGGAAAAATCGGTCTGATCGACTCGCCAGTGAACTGGTTAGGGCAGCCTAATACAGCGAGATTCGTCATTGTTTTTGGCTTAATTTGGCGCTGGACTGGGTACAATATGGTGTTTTATCTGGCTGCTCTGCAGAACATAGAGCAATCCAGTCTTGAAGCAGCGCGTATTGATGGCGCGAATGCGTGGCAAACCTTCTGGTATGTCACGGTTCCTCAGCTCAAACCAATGATTTTGTTGACAGCCATCATGTCTACGAACGGCACACTTCAGCTATTTGATGAGTCATGGAACTTGACTCGTGGTGGCCCCGCCTACTCGTCGATGACGATGTCGCATTACTTATACGAGTTGTCATTCCAAAAGAATCCGAATATCGGTTATGGATCAGCAATATCGTATGTAATTTTGATTTTGGTAGCAATACTTGCGCTGGCGCAGATGAAGGTCGGTGATAAACGTGACTAAGACGTTCCGCCGTGTTCCGGGATACCTCTTCTTGACAGTTTTCTCGATTTTTTCGTTGTTTCCGCTGTATTACATGTTGGTCTCTGCAACAAATACGTCGCGAGACGTACTCTCGTCAAAACTCACGCCTGGCGGAAATTTGATGGCTAATATTCGCGACTTGCTTGCCACGCAAAATGTTGGAGCTGCAATGTGGCACTCGGTTGTGAATGCTGTGCTCACTACAGTTCTGGCGTTGCTGGTGTGCTCGATTGCAGGGTATGGATTTGAGATTTATCACTCAAAAGGAAAGGATGTCTTGATGGCGGTTCTATTGCTCGCCATGATGATTCCTTTCGCGGCGACCATGATTCCGTTGTTCCGCCTGTTTGCAAAGGGTGGAATGGTCAACTCAACGTGGGCTGTCGTCCTACCTGCAATTTCTACGCCGTTCCTGATTCTGCTCTTTCGACAGTCCTCGCGTAATTTTCCATATGAGATCATCGAGGCTGCACGTATTGACGGCCTGAGTGAGCTTTCGATCTTTGCACGCATCTATATTCCGACGATGCGGCCTACGTATGCCGCTGCCGCTGTTATTACCTTCATGACAGCATGGAATAATTTCCTGTGGCCTAAAGTCATTCTGGTTGATTCGTCGTATCAAACCATGCCTATGCTGATATCGAACTTGGCTGCTGGTTACGTAACTAATTATGGTGTTCTCATGTTGGCTGTTCTGCTGACATCACTTCCGGCGATGGTTGTGTTTTTTGTTCTCCAACGGAGCTTTACTGAAGGAATTACGGGAGCCATTAAATGATCGACATTTCCGAAAAGATCAACAATCCTCAGTGTTTCGCTGAAAACCGGATGCCTGCGCATTCAGACCACCGATGGTTCGGAAGCGCGCGCAGCGCCGCCCTCGGCAATTCTGAATACGAGCAGTGCCTGAACGGACTGTGGAAGATTCACTACGCGAAAAACCCTGCGGCAACCGTGCCCGGTTTTGAACAACCCGACTATGACTGCGCGGCGTGGGATGACATCCCAGTCCCCGCGCACATCCAAATGCGCGGCTACGACAAGCCGCAATACGTCAACACCCAATACCCCTGGGATGGGCAGGAAGACGTTGCGGAGGGCACAGCTCCCACCCGGTTCAACCCTGTCGCCTCCTACGTGCATACCTTCACCCTTGACCGGCCGCTCGA
Organism: Pauljensenia sp. C0254C2; assembly: GCF_056583835.1. Taxonomy (NCBI): domain Bacteria; kingdom Bacillati; phylum Actinomycetota; class Actinomycetes; order Actinomycetales; family Actinomycetaceae; genus Pauljensenia; species Pauljensenia sp. C0254C2. The sequence goes on along the minus strand of NZ_JBWPJO010000005.1, from coordinate 176,499 downwards.
AGAAGGGGAGCGAATTTCCGTCTCCTTCAAGGGCGCTGAAAGTGCACTGGTTGTGTGGCTGAACGGCACATATATCGGATACGCCACCGATACCTTCACGCCCAGTGAATTCGACATTACCGATGCGCTGGTCGAGGGGAGCAACAAGCTCGCAGTGCAGGTCATCAAATGGTGCGCCGCCTCATGGATTGAGGACCAGGACTTCTACCGATTCTCCGGCCTGTTCCGCGACGTCGTGCTCTACCGGCGGCCCGCTGTCCACCTCGAAGACCTGTGTGTAAGCGCCGAGCTGACTGACGATTACTCACGTGCCATCGTGCGCGTCAAACCAGTCGTCATTGGCGAGGGTGACCTGACCGTGGCGCTGGACGATATGGGGGAGCTCAATCGCTCCGACGACGGCACTTACGAGATCACCATTGAGCAGCCGCACCTGTGGAGCCACGAAGATCCGTACCTGTATGACCTCACGCTGGAATTGCGTGACAACGACGGGCAACTGCGTGAAGTGATCCCTCAGACCGTGGGCATTCGACGCTTCGCCATCGAAGACGGCGTGATGAAACTCAACGGCAAACGCGTGATCTTTACAGGTGTGAACCGGCACGAATTCGGCCTTGATGGTCGCGTGATGAGCCGCGAGCAAACTGAACGCGACATCATCATGCTCAAGCAGGCCAACATCAACGCGATCCGCACCAGCCATTACCCGAACAACTCGTTCCTGTATGAACTGTGTGACCGCTACGGACTGATGGTCATCGACGAAATGAACCTGGAATCCCACGGCGTGTGGGACAGGATGTTGCTGCGCAAGGAACCGGTTGAGCACGCTTTGCCGGGTAACCGTGAAGAGTGGCGAGGCGCACTGTTGGACCGCGCAGCGTCAATGCTGATGCGCGACCGCAATCATGCCAGCATTGTAATCTGGTCATGCGGCAATGAGTCCTACGGCGGTTCGATGATCGCAGCGGTGGCCGACTATTTCCGCGAACACGACTCGCGGGTCGTACATTACGAAGGCGTCGTTCACGACAACCGCTACCCGAACTCCACTGACATCCACTCAGAGATGTACACACCGGCCGCAACAGTCGAAGAATTCTTGGCTCAGCACCGCGACAAGCCGATGATCCTCTGCGAGTTTGCGCACGCCATGGGCAACTCGTTCGGCGCCGTTGACAAGTACCTTGACCTAGCGCGCCGCGAGGAACTTTTCCAGGGCGGATTCATCTGGGACTTCGCTGACCAGGCAATCGCCATGCGCGACAAATACAACCGCCCGTTCTTCGGATACGGCGGGGACAACGGCGAGGCGCCAACGGACTACGAATTCTGCGGCAACGGCATCTACTTCGCTGATCACACGCCTACCCCGAAGATTCAGGAAGTCAGCTATCTGTTCCAGGATTTCGACATCACAGTTGAGCGTGCGAAAGTGACAATTGAAAACCGCTGCATGTTCACGAACTCCGATGCGTTCATATGCGTGGTAAGCCTAGAACATGAAGGTGCCATGCTGGCTCAGAGGGCCCTCGACACTCATGTTGAACCGGGAGAAAATGCCACCTACGACCTGCCGTTCAGCCTGCCTGAAGAAGCAGGCGAATACGTCATCAACGTGGAAATGCGCCTGCGTGAGGACACCGAATGGGCCGAGCGCGGACACGTCGTCGCCTACGGGCAGGGAGTCTTCGCTGTAGAAGGAGCTGCGGCTCCGGCTTCGGGCATTCCTGCACCTCGAGTAGTGGAAGGCGTGCGCAATATCGGTGTGCACGGCGAACACTTCTCCGCTCTGTTCACCTCGGCGCGTGGACTGACGTCCTACCGGTACGGCATGACAAGCGAGGGCGGGCGCGAACTGCTTCACAGCACAGTGCGCCCGAACTTCTGGCACGCACCCACCTCGAATGAAAACGGGTGGAACATGCAGCGCGAATGCGCTCCGTGGCTTATTGCCTCACGGTATGCAAGACCGGTCGACGAGGAAGCGAAGGTGGAAACAGACGCCACCTCGGTAACAATCACGTTCCGCTATGACCTGTTGACCGCCCCGGGTGCCATGCTCACCGTGGCGTACAGGGCTGACGGAAACGGTCGTATCACGGTCACGATGACGACAACGCCTGACGCGAAGCTGCCGTCGATGCCTGAATATGGTGCACTGTTTGAACTGTCGGACCGTCTGACCCACATGCGCTGGTACGGCGAAGGGCCTGAGGAGTGCTACGTGGACCGTCGTCAGGGGGCGCGCCTGGGTGTCTACGACCTGGAAGTGGCCGACGCGTTGACCCCGTACCTGCGTCCGCAGGAAGCAGGTTCACGCACGGGCGTGCGCTGGGCGGAATTGACCGACGAGGATGGCTGGGGCATCCGTTTCGAGGCTGACGAGCCGATGGAGTTCTCCGCTTTGCCGTGGACCCCGTTTGAGATCGAAAACGCTGCCCATCCCAACGAGTTGCCCGCCCCGATCAAGACTGTGGCCCGACCGGCGCTGATGCGTCGCGGCGTGGCCGGCGATGATACGTGGGGTGCCCGCACCCACCCTGAATATGAGCTGCCGCGAGGTGAGAAACTCCAGTTCACCTTCAGTTTCTGTGGCGTTGTGAACGCCTCGTACTGAACGGCTGCATCAACCGGCTTGAATAAACCGTGACCTGATGACCTGTGGTGTCTGCCCTCGGTGCGCACCACAGGTCATCAGTCATATCGAACAGGTTTGAGATTCAAGACACACTCATTGCCGCGACTAAGGACATCAATCTCGGACAAGCGGAGTAGACCCTCACATGAGACTTACCGTCCGTGCGATTCCTGCCAGCTGGCCAGCTCCGGAATGCGTCGGCGTCATCCTCGTGGCAATTGGGGGCATACCGCGGCGCTTCCACAAAAGCGTGGCCATTAGCAATTAGCTTAGGAGAGTGGTTCCGAGTATCTTCTCCCGTTCAAATTCGGCTTCGTCCCGCCCTCGCCGGCGCTCCGAAGCCGCGGACGATGTGCGCGCCCAACACACGCCGATCGCCGACGAGCTGACAGACGCATTGGCGCAATGGCGTCAGGATCTATCCACACTCACGGTGAATGAACCCACCGTTGCAGGAACCAACGAAGCAGCCCCACGCCTTGCGCTCGGACAGGCCCACCCCGGAGGTCTGGCGCAACTGTACGCAGAGCACCCCACGCGCTTGTCGAACCTCGTACGGGAAAAAAGCGCGTACGAGCGGGCACGCGAAAAAACGTTGACGGTGATACGACGCGCGCGCCAGCTGGCTGCGACGCACGGAATCGGCCCCATCCACCTGGCGATCGGACAGGCATCGTGGACAGATGCGGGGGTACGGCGAGGCTCCCCGGCATTGCTGCGACCAGTCACTGTTGAAGAAACTGATGACGGCGATATCGTCATTTCCCTGCGTGAGGGAGCATCGATTGGACCTAGCCTGTCGCAGGCATTTGAATCAGCTCATCTCAACGTCGACCCGCACGCGATCCTGGATGACGCAACGTCGCTGCATGGGTTTTCACCCACCCGTGCACTGGCGCAGCTACGCGATATCGGTGCCAGTCTGGAGCGCTTTGACCTGAGGGAAGGCCTGGTTCTCGGCATCTTTGAGCATCCGGCAAGTGTGCTGCTGCGCGAGTTTGACCACCAGCAGGACCTGGTGAACCACCCGATTATTCGAGCGCTGGCAGGCGATGAAGAAGCGGTCAGAGAAATCGGCCAGGAACTGCCTCGCGCGAACCCCGCGGATCGTGACCCGTGGGATGAAAAAGGCATCGGTGACCTGGCTCCTGCCCAGCAGGACATCGTCGAGGCAGTTGCTGACGGCGCATCCCTCATGATCGATATTCCGCACGGTGCGGACGATACCGCCGTGATTGCTGCCATCATGACAGATGCTGCGTCACGAGGGCGTTCCACCATGCATATTGCAGGATCCCCGTCGCGCACCACGCGAGTGGAAACGTATCTTGACCAGCACGGAGTCAGTGAAATCTCCGTGCGCGTCGATGGCAGTGCCCAGTCGGCGCAGATTGTGCGTGAGCGCCTCGAATTCGCCATGGCCGACACGTCCGATGTGATCACCGATCCCACGCAGATCGAAGCGGTGCGGACGCGACTGCGTCGCGTCCGGGAGGCCCTGTCATCACATACGACCTACCTCCATAAGCCGTTCGACCGTTTCGGCGTATCCGCCTACGATGCCCTACAGGTGTTGACAGATCTGACCAACATGCACCCTGCTCCACGCACCCGCGTCAGGCTGCGCGAGGATGTCCTGCTAGACATTGCGCAGGATCAGGGACAGCGCGCCCGCACGCTGCTGCACCGAGCCAGCGGCCTGAATCTGTTCTCATCATTCACGCAGCGCGGCGCGTGGCGCGGAGCGGTCATCAACGCAGCGGAGCAGGTTCCCGATGTCTTGAAACGAGTCAGGAGGCTCGCCACCGAATCCCTGCCTGAGATGCGAGTGCAGATGGGCACGGTTGCCGGCGAAACGGGGCTTGTCCCTGCCACCAGCCTGACTCAGTGGGAAGCTCAGCTTCAAATGCTCGAAGGCGTGCGCGATGTCCTCGACGTGTTCGAGCCGGCCATTTTTGAACGCAGCGCAGCCGATATGGTGATTGCAACCGCGTCGAAGCAATGGCGTCGCTCGCACGGTATCTCCATGAAACATTCGCAGCGTCAGCGCCTGATCCGACAGGCACGCGATTATGTGCGGCCCGGACGTCACGTTGAAGACCTTCACCGTGAACTTCTGCTCGTGCAGGAGCGCCGTGATGTGTGGCGACAGCATTGTGATTCCGACGGTTGGCCCACACTGCCGCAACGCATGGATGAGATCATTGAGCTGGCCGCATCAGTGCGTGCTGACCTGAACCGTCTGGCGCCGATTCTTGGCACCTCTCACCCTGACCTTGCCCGTATGAATATGACCGATCTGGGCAGACTGCTCGATCGTCTGGCAGCAGATCCGGATGGTGCTCGCGAACTTCCGCAACGTGTCGCTGTTCTGAAGGAACTGGCTCAGATCGGACTGGATGACCTCGTCGCTGACCTCCGTAAACGTAGTGTCGTCGATGAGATGCTGGATAGTGAACTCGATCTGGCGTGGTGGGCATCCGTTCTTGGACTGATGCTGGCACAAGAACCCAAACTCGGCGGGTTCGACCCGACAAAACTTGAAGACCTCATTGTTGAAGGCCGCCGGCTGGACGAAGAACAAATCGAATCGCTGGCTCCGATTGCGCTCCAGCGTGCACGCCGATTGCGCCAGCAGGCTCTTGCCACGCGACCTGAACAGCACGCCGACTTGGTTGCGTCATTGAAAGCAGGTGCCAGCGGGACTGACCTCTTCGCGCGACACCTCCTGTCCTCGCACCTCATTCCGCTGGTGTTGACCGTCCCGACTCTGGTACCGCTCCTTGTGCCGCATGGACACCGCATTGACCTCGTTGTGCTCGATGATGTCGATAGCCTGCCGTTGGCAGAACTTATTCCCATCATCGCGCGTGCGCGACAGATCGTGGTGATCGCCGACCTGTCGACCAGCGGCACCGCTTCCGAGCAGTCGGATTCCAGCAAAACGCAGGGAGCCGTGAGCGCGCTCGCTCAGATTTTGCCTCACTCGCGTTTGAGCGTGCTGCCGGGTCATCTCAATGACCGTGTTGCCAAATTGGTGAGCCAATACGATTCAGCTCAAATGGGTATCCCGGTTCCCTGGAGCACGACCAGTTCACCGATCAAGGCGATCTGGCCCGATGGCTCAGGTATGCCTGCACCGGGTGTAGCTGCAGTCGAGTCGTCGGCCGCCGAAGTCCACGCAGTTGTCGAGCAGGTCATTTGCCACGCACTCGAGCACCCCGACCGCTCCCTTGCTGTGATCGCGCTCAATGAACGGCATGCCACACGTATCCGCGCCGCCCTCGAACGGGAAGTGGCATCGTCTCCGGGGCTGACATCCTTCTTTGATCCTGATGCTCTTGAACCTTTCGTCGTGGTGAGTCCCGAAGACGCGCGTGGCCTGAGCCGGGATCACATTATGCTCACGGTGGGCTACGCGAAGACACCACACGGTCGCGTCCTGCACGATTTTGGCCAGATCAGCGCTGCGTCGGGCCTGCCCGTCCTTATTGATGTGCTGCGCACGGTGCGTTCGGAACTGACCGTATTTTCGTCAATTCGTCCCGAGGAATTTGATCGCTCACGTGTCACGTCCGAGGGAGCCCACTTGCTGCTCGATCTGTTGGAAGTAGCTGAAGGGGCAGAAGAGGACGAAAGAGATGCAACATGGCCGACCCTGCAGGATGCCCCCGATCCGCTGCTGATCGACTTGGCTGAGCGGCTGTATTCACTTGGTCTGGAAGTGGTACCGAACGTGGGTGTGCCCGGAGGAATGCGTATTCCGCTGGCAATCGGTCATCCCGAAGTACCTGGTCGCCTGCTCGTCGCAGTGCTCACTGATGATGATGCATATGTCAACGAGCCTTCACTGCGGGTGCGCGATCGGATCTGGCCTAAACTCCTGGAGGCCCAGGGATGGAAAGTCCGAACCGAACTGTCCATGGCAGTCTTCATTGATCCCGAACGCGAAACTGACGCGATTGTGCAGCTCGTCCTTGATGCAGTTGATGAGGCCAACGGGCCGGCAGCGCATATCACGGTGCCCGACATCATTGATATCGACGAGGCAGACTCCGATGACGCGCCTGGTCTGGATCGCTCACTGAACGCTGACGCCTCGTCCGAGCCAGTTAACGGTTCTTCAGAGTCTGATCGCGGTGCCCACTCCGGCGCGCCCGGCGCAGATGGTCAAACCGGCAGCATCACTGATGATGAGGATGCTGGTGGTACGCGCGCCGAGAGCGGGACGGAAGGCTCCGAAGGTGCGCGAGCACTGGACTCGCCATCACCGGCAATGAGCAGTGAGGATCGGGCTCGTGCCCGAGCTGACGAAATCGAGCTGGGACTGACCGCAGAGATTTCCCGAATCGATCTTGAAGCGGCGAAGGAATCGGCGGATGCTGACAAGCGTGGACCGCGACCAGCTATCGCCAAAGGCCTTCCTCTGGCCGCCTACGGTGATGATCAGCTCGATGAGCTGGCACACTGGGTGCGCGCTGATGGTGAGGAACGCACGGAAGACGAGCTGATTGATGAACTGCGTTTCGCTGTGGGGCTAACCCGTCGTGGAGCGCAAACCGATGCAGTGTTGCGTAACGTTGTCAGGCGTACCCAGCCAACTCAGGAATAGGCGATGGCAGAGCACTCCAGACGTCGGCGCGTCATACGCATCAGCCCGACTGATCAGCGGCTGATCGATGACGGCGTGGCACCCTCGTGGGACGAGAAAGTAACCTCACGTGACCGTGAACGCGAAGGAGCCCAGCGTCATAATGATCATGAAAATGACGCCAGGCTCCTTGACAATGTCCCACCGCATTGGCAGGTGCGATCCGATTCCTAGGTGATGGCCATCAGGCCGCCACCAGGGTCAGAAGCGAGGTTAGCGTACGGATGGCGTTGAGCCATTTGTGGAGAGCAGGTCGCGAATTTCGACAAGCAGTTTTGCTTCATCGGTCAAAGCAGGCTCTTCGGCTTCATTCTGTTCGGTCTTCTTCTGACGACGCTCTGCCAGCTTATTCATGGGCATCACGATGCAGAAGTAGATGGCGAATGCGATGAGCAGGAAGTTGACAAGGGCAGTCAGAACGAGTCCTGGCTTGATCTCGGACGTGCCGATGGTGAACTTGAGGACGTCGTCAAAGTTCGGCTGGCCAAAGATGGCGCCAATCAGCGGATTGATCACGCCATCAACGAGGGCGGTCACAATCTGTGAAAACGCGGCGCCGATAATGACACCAACTGCCAGGTCGACGACGTTGCCTCTGGAAATGAATTCCTTGAATCCCTGGATCATGATCGTCTCCTTGAAAAATAGACAAAGGGGATTCTTACCCCGAAGGAGATCGTAATACGAGCGTGATGATGTCTGAGGTAACGTGCCCGACGATCCGCTCAGTTTCGTCTGCTTTCATGATGATCGATACCGATTGGGTGGGCGAATCGGCCAGTGGCCCCGAATCATGGTCGGAAATCGAGGCGATACGGATACCATCAGCAAGCAGGGTCGCCGGGCATTTTCGCTGTTCATCGGCGCAGAATGAGTCAGATGCCCACAGCTGCACCGTGTCTCCAGCCGACACTCGAGTCAGCTGATCGACAGGCAGCTCGATCGTGACTTGAGCCTCGTCATCTGCCAGAGCGCGAGAATCCGCAGATCCTGCCACATTCGATTCAGTCAGCACCGTCCCCGCCTCGATGTCGGCACCCACCCATCGAGGCGGGATATCCGCGTCAGCGCTCAGCGCATCTGCTGGCACCGCAGCCGGTGGCACTGCGACTGTGTGAACTGCGGAACTGCTCGTCATTCCAGATGTCAGACGGGCTGACGTGACGAGGACGTCAACCCCTGGGGGAGGCGGACGCAGATACATCAGTGTTCCGCACAAGGCCAGACACATACTCACAGCTACTGTGATACGGACGGCCCAGTTCCATCGTCGGATTCGTGTCAGATCATCCATACGGTCACCTCATCATGGGTGTGCACTCGCCCAAAGCGCAGTGGCTCCACTTGTGGATCGCGCGAGATTCACGTCGACAGTGTGGATAACACAGTTTCGACCCACTCCTGTAGATGCCGCCGCATTGTCAGGGCCACTGCGGCCGTTCTGTTGATCGAGGCAGATCACTGTACGATTGCCGTAGACTGACATAAGAAACACTGCGGCGAGCGGAACGCAGCAGAGGACCGGGGGTGGCATTGAATGGCACTGTTTGAGGTCGAAAACGGGCGCCTGGTGGCAGCACAGTTCGGCCATCCTGTTCAGGGGCCAATAGGCGAGGATGTGCTGGACTCGGTGCGCAACCAGGTATTGGAGATTGTCTCGCGCCCACTGTTTCCGATTACATGGCGAGACACCTCCCACCATCCTGACGCGGCCGGCACCCCTCGCCTGACTGCGCTGGACGCAACCGGCCAAGTGGTGTGCGTGGAAGTTACCTCACATCTGGATTCAGATCTGCTGATCGCCTCCCTTTCGCGACTGTCAGACTCGGCAGCATTGTCGTGGACTGACCTGGCACGCGAATATGCAGGCGGGGTGGAAGCATTCCGGACCGGATGGCTACGGTTCCGCGATTCCATGCCACCCACCATTTCAGCTGGCCCACGCCTCATCCTGGTGGTCGGATCCATCGACGACCAGGTGCGGCCTGCCCTGGATGTGCTCGCCTCCTCAGGTGTGGAAGTGCACGAACTGTCGATGCGTGCCCTGTCATCTGGCCGCATTTTCCTGGACGTTCAGACAGTGGGGCCACGCTTGTACGGGCATGTCCCGCATGTCCTCGTGTCGGATGCTCAGTCGCAGGCCACGATCGGCCCGGCCCCCTCGGCAGACAATGGGCTGTACGCGCGCGGCGAGACTTCGTGGGACCCATCAGAAGGGGACGAGGATTACCTGCGTGCTGATTTTGATGACGCCACTGCTCAGGAGGATCCCGAAACCGGCGCGATCAGCATTATCGCCCCGCATCTGCCGTCTCGATCCGAGCGACGTCATGCCAGGCACGCGCAGCAACGCCGCGACGACACTTCAGAAGCGGTATCCGTGAGCGCAGACGATGAAGCGCTCGAACTCGTTGCGCACATGGTGGGCGAACAGATCGCACTGGTACTGGATACTGAGCTGGCTACAGATACGCAGTTTAGCGAGGACCGTGCCCACCTGACCGAACAGGGCGTGATCGTCATGGCTGAAGCGGAGTTCTCCGACCCGACAGATGCGTTGGCAAGTTTGGGTCTGAGCGGAATTGACGGGTGGCACGCCTGGCATATCGACAATGCTGAAGGTCCGACGCTGGCAGAAGCGCTCGCAGAAATTCGCGCCGTTCGCTGAATGCCGCTCGAACGAGGGAACGCCTGACGTGTGCCCGACAGTGCTGCCGCAGTTCACTGCTACAGTGCGTGAGCCATGAACTCCAGCCAGGAATCCATCGTGTACCAGACGCGTTGACGAACATCAGGATCCGACAACACCAGGTCATGGCGCCCGTCAAAGCGCGCGATTGTCACCAAAGATCCCAGGTGGGCTGACCGCGTAGCCAACACATCGGCATCGAGCACCGTGTCAGAACGGAAAACTTCCGGGCTCCACTTCTCGTCAAAATAACTGTGCGTGGACATCATCGACAGAATCGGGCAGTCAATCGAGACAGAATGCTCGATCTTCTCGTGCCCCACCAGGATGGCATCGAGCCACTGAGCGTACACCGGGTAGCCTTCTGGGCGCTTCCATTCATGCAGGTAGTCCCACCCTGTGAAAGCAGGGTCGTCGTCAGGAAAATCACGCAGCTCTTCTGGCAGGTCGAAACCCGAAGTCGACCAGCCCTCCATGAGGGAACGGCCATAATGATCCGGCCCTGTTGATGCAGGAATTTCCCACAGGGGAGTGCGGGCAGCGATGCGGCCAAGGACGGGCTGGACAGCCGAACGCACCGCTGCAAGCGTCTGCATCTCCAGCCACGGCGAATTCAGAACCAGTCCATCGAGCGCACCGGGGTGACGCCACGCCCATAAGGTTGCGATCAGGCCGCCCGTCGAATGTCCCATCACGATCAGCGGGCCGTCAGAGCATTCGCCGCGGATGATGTCGAGCGCCTCACCCATGTCCTCGTCATAGTCGTCAATATCGCTGATGAAGCCAATTGTTTGCCACGGGCGCAGTGATCTGCCGTACTTGCGTAGGTCCAGTGCGTAGAAGCGCCCGCCCAGCGCCGAAATATGGCGTGCGAGGTGCCGCTGGAAGAAATAGTCATTTCGGCCATGCAGGTACAGGACTGTCACGGGGTTCTCGAGGCGGATAATCGGCCGGTCGACTGAACGCAGGTCATCTGCGTTCGGGTCGTTTTCTGGATCGTGACGCACCAACGTTGCCACAACCGGGCCTTCATCGTCGGGCAGAAGATCGATGGTTCGTGACACAAATCCTTCGCCCAGCACGTCAGTGCGCCACTGGCCCGATGGCGGTGGCCCGTCTGTGCCCCACGGTGCCAGGGGATCCCGAACTACGGGTTCGTCCTGTTCAGTCAGTTCATCGCGATCGTTCAAATGCTCACTCACACTCCTACTGTATCGACTGGACCCATCGGTTTGATGCAGAGCCAGGCTCGTATTCCTCATGCCCGCCGCGATACCGATCAATGAATTCTCGGATCAGTCGTGCCACCTGATCACGTTCAATCAGGAAACCGTCATGACCGTGGTCGGAGTGCACCTCTCGATAGAACGCGCCGCGCACGTTGTCCGCAATGTTCCACAACTCATTGGGATGGAACAGACGATCCGAATCAACGGCAATCACCAGCGTGCGGGCCGTCACTGAACGCAGCGCGTGCGCAATGCCGCCACGATCCCGCCCCACGTCATGCGTCAACATGGCGTGGCATAGCGCGACGTAGGAGCCTGCATCGAAACGGTTGGCCAGCTTGACACCGTGATGATCCAGGTATGACTGGATAGCCAGCCGGCCCCCCTCGAGCACATCTTCTTCATGCTGCGGGAACCTGCCGAAGCGTTCCTGCAGCTCCGGCGCACTGCGATACGTTGTATGCGCAATCTGCCGGGCCAGCCCCAGTCCCTGCGCGGGAGGCGGCCCACCGTAATAGTCGCCTCCCTTCCACAGGGGATCGAGGCGGATTGCGCCCAGCTGACTGTGAATCCATGCCGCCTGATCAGCAGTTGTCTGCGCACCCGAGGCAACGACGATAAGGCGTTCGACGCGTTGCGGGTAGGTGATGGCCCACTCCAGCGCTCGGTGACCTCCCATCGACGCGCCGATCACGAGTGACCAGCGATCAATTCCCAGTGCGTCAGCCAGCCGCGCTTCGGCATGGACCTGGTCGCGAGTGGAGATGAGAGGGAAACGCGACCCCCACGGTGTGCCGTCGGGAGCAGGGGAGGAGGGGCCGGTGGACCCATGGCAGCCTCCGAGGATATTTGCAGCGACCACGAAGTGCTCGCGCGTGTCAATAGGAGATCCTTCCCCGACGATGCCCTCCCACCATCCTGGTGTCGGATCGTGGGATGAGGACGTCACGTGAGAATCACCGGTTAGTGCATGCAGGACCAGCACGGCGTTGGAGCGCTCCGCATTCAGGGTGCCCCACGTTTCGTATGCCAGATGTGCCTGTGGCAGTGCGTCTCCGTTTTCAAGACGCAGCGGCCCAATATCGCACAGGTGCCGCCCGCCAGGGCATGTCGGTTTGGATCTCATGTGTCACTCCTGTGTCTTTCGTGCACTCGACCCCTCGCCGCTCACCGCGTCAGCAGCTGCGAAACCTCGCTCCAGATCAGCGATGATGTCGTCGACGTTTTCAATGCCGACGGATAGGCGAATCGTGCCGCCCTCGATTCCTGACTTGCGCAGCTCCTCTTCCGTGAGTTGCGAGTGCGTGGTCGAGGCTGGGTGAATCACCAGAGTCTTTGTGTCGCCGATGTTGGCGACGGTGGGAATCAATTCGAGTGACTCAGCGAAGGTGCGCCCCGCATCGGCGCCACCTTTGATGACGAAGGAGAGCAAGCCACCGGCACCCCTCGGCGCATACTTGAGCTGCAACTGGTGGTAGGGCGAAGCGTCGAGGCCTGCGTAGTTGACCGATTCCACGTCTGCGTGTGCCTCCAAGTATCGGGCAATCGTCAGCGCGTTGTCGACGTGGCGTTCAACTCGCAGTGACAGTGTCTGGATGCCCTGCTCAATCAGGAACGTGTTGAGCGGGGAGAGCGTGAAACCGAAGTCACGCAGTCCGACGGTGCGGGCTCGAAGAATGAAGGACAGGTTCACGCCGAACTGCCCGTCTTTTCCGAGATCGCGCGCAAAGACTATGCCGTTGTAGCTGGCGTCGGGTTCATTGAAGTCGGGGTAGCGGGCAGGGTCTGATCCGAAGTCGAAGGTGCCGCCATCGACGATGACGCCTGCCACTGAGGTGCCGTGCCCACTGAAGTACTTCGTGGCCGAATGGATCACGATGTCGGCGCCCCATTCCAGTGGTCGCACGAGGTAAGGCGTGGCCACCGTGTTGTCCACAATCAGCGGAACTCCGACTCGGTGCGCTGCCTGCGCGACTGGCTCGATATCGAGGATATCGCCCTTGGGGTTCGGGATCGTCTCGCCGTAAAATGCGACCGTCCTGTCATCGGCAAGTGCTTCCCACTGAGCCGGATCTGCGGGATCATCCACCCAGCGTGTTTCAATTCCCAAACGTCCCAGTGAGTTCTTCAGCAGGATGATCGATCCGCCGTACAGCGAGGGTGACGCCACGACGTTATTGCCTGCCTGAGCGATGTTGAGAATAGCCAGAGCTGCAGCTGATTGGCCCGAGGACACCAACAGTGCTCCCACGCCGCCTTCGAGCGAGGCGATACGGGCTTCGACGGCGTCGTTGGTGGGGTTCGTCAGACGGGAATAAATGGGGCCGAGTTCGCGCAGCGCAAAGCGGTTCGCTGCCTGTTCGGGTGTCTCGAAGGCGAAAGATGAGCTGTGAACAATGGGGAGGCTGGTTGCGCCCGTTTGAGGATCGCGATCCCATCCGGCGTGAATCTGGCGGGTTTCAAAAGCCCAGGTGCGTTCGATTTCGGTGCGGTCAGACATGAGTGTGCTCCTTTAATAGTGTCAAGAATCTTTGGCGGCGCGATGAGTTGGACTCACACTTGTGGTGTGGTGAATTGGTGAGCCAGTTGTCGACAAGTCAGTCTTTGACGCAATCAACAGATGTCTGAAACTTGAAAACGAATGGCAGCGTCCAACGTCCCGCGCTAGATGAGGGCGGTGCTGCACAGCTGGTCGTGTGACGAGCGTGCAGTCAGTTGGACATTCGCATTCGTTGGAACATGTCCATCACAGTAAGAGATTCATCGTGATCATGCAAGATGAGGTCAGAGGCGTGTCCACGATGTGGATGGTGGGGTGTGCGGAAGATGAACGAGGGGGATGTGTCTGGTGTGACGAATGTGAAAACTGTGACTGATGTGAATAACGTGAAAAATGGTGAAATTGTTGCCAAAGTGTTCGACGATGGGCTAGCGTAAGTGCTATATGTCGTGCGCGATGTCCACATGGCGTGGGGAGCGTGCGGGAAAAGTCAGAGTGTCATTAGGTGGATCAGGTGAAAAGACAGGTTTACGGTAAGGTGTTGAGCCACTTTGGCCAGAAGGCTCCGCGTCGCGCATCTGGCCGATACGCACTGACCGCTCTATTCATGTCAGGTTTGCTTGCTGTCAGTGCCGGCGTTGCGATGCCGGCGTCATATGCAGATGACACGCCCTCTCAAGATGACATCAATCAGGCGCGTGCCGAAGCCGATGCCGCCAAGATGTCAGTGGGGCAGATCGAAGTCGAATTGGCCGCGGTCTCTCAGCGCGCTTCAGATGCCATGCGCAATGCGCAGATTGCCGGCGAAGAGCTCAACAAAGCACGCTTGGATCTTGATGCTGCAACTGCTGCGGCAAATAAAGCTCGCGATGATGCGGATAAGGCTCAGGCTGAGTTTGATAAAGGTCGTCAGGAGCTGGCTGCTATAGCGCAGACTGCCTACCGCTCTGAAGGTTCGTCTCTTGATGCCGCTGCAGCATATTTGCAGGCCGACGGATTGCGCTCCGTTGAGTTCAAACAGACGACACTCGATTCATTCGCCAATAATGCCGATACGAAGATGCAACGGGTGGCCGCCCTCGAAAAAGTAGCATCGGTGATGAAGGAATCGGCTGAATCTGCCGAACAGCGTCAGCAAAAGGCGACAAACGAGGTGCAGGAACGCACCGATGCTGCGCAAAATGCTGCCAACTCGGCGTTGGCTTCTCAGCAGGCCACTGAAGCGCGCCGCAGTGAACTTGTGGCTGAGCTGGCACGCAAGGAAAACACCACTGTTGAGCTGATTAATCAGCGTGAAGCCGAACTGGAACGTCGTCGCGTGGAAGCAGCGCGCAAGGCGGCCGAAGAAGAATCAGCTCGCCTGGCGGCTTTGGCTGCGCGCCAGGAAGAAGAAGCGGCTACTCAGGGTCGACAGGAAGAGACGTATACTCCGCCTTCGCGTGAGACGCGCCCAACGCCGACTCCTACGCCGACCCCAGCGCCGACTCCTGATCCGGCACCCGCACCGTCCTACGGCGGCAGCGGCGGAGCGCAGACAGCGGTCAACGCTGCGTATAGCTTCCTGGGCGTCCCCTACGTATGGGCTGGCGAATCATACGCCGGTGTGGACTGCTCCGGCCTGGTCATGCTGGCGTGGAGGCAGGCTGGCGTGTACCTGCCACACTACTCTGCCTCACAGTATGGATATGGCACCCGTATTCCGCTGAGCCAGCGTCAACCGGGCGATTTGCTCTTCTGGTCCAGCGACGGTTCACAAAGCGGTATTTACCACGTGGCGATCGCCCTTGGCGGCGACCAGATGATCGAAGCGCCGTATCCTGGCACCACGGTGCGCGTCACCAGCATCTATGGCTGGAGCGGTTCCCTGATGCCGTACGTCGTTCGCCTCTGAGACTGCCTGGTGAGCTAGTCGCTACTCGTGCGCGTGCTCGCCAGCTTCGGCTTGTCTGGCTCGCGCGTAGGAGCGACGGATTTCCTCCTCGGCGTCTTCACGGCCCACCCAGTGTGCGCCTTCGACCGACTTGCCGGGTTCGAGGTCCTTGTACACCTCGAAGAAGTGCTGAATTTCAAGACGATGGTATTCCGACACGTCTTCAATTTCTGTGCGCCACGACGCGCGTTGATCGGAAGCTGGAACACACAGAACCTTATCGTCGCCGCCTTTCTCGTCGCGCATGCGGAACATGCCCAAAGCGCGGCAGCGGATCACGCATCCCGGGAATGTGGGCTCTTCGAGCAACACCAATGCGTCCAGAGGGTCGCCGTCCTCGCCGAGCGTGTCATCAATGAAACCGTAATCATCGGGATAGCGGGTCGACGTGAACAGCATGCGATCCAGACGAATACGACCGGTCTCGTGATCAATCTCGTATTTATTACGATTGCCCTTCGGGATCTCAATCGTCACGTCGAATTCCATCAATTTGTGTTCCTCCTGAGTGGCCGTATCTGTCTCATCCGCCATTGTCCACTACTGTGGAGCCGTGGGTTGAGACCGACTCACCCAAGGCGGAGGAGACGCGCGTGCAACGTCAAACTATAGGTGCGATTGTATGCGCTTCACTATGCACTTTAGCGTGTGGGGCGTACGCAGTGGGCGATGTCTACGATGTCGTGCCGGGCCTCCTGACGATCTCCGCGCCAGTTCAGGCCGTCGCGCCACCAGATCTGGCATCCCAGTCGGGGCTGAACATTCCCGATGCCACCGGCCAGTCTGATGGCCAGTCATCGACTCTGAACATCACCGATTCTGCCTCAGCTCCCGCTCCCACCGCCGCGCAGATCCAGACCTTGTGGTCACCAGTTGCGCAGGCCGCGCAGGAGGGCAAATGGAAAGCGTGGGCAGTGGTGATGGATGCGCTGACAGGGGAGGTGCTGCTCGACGCTGACGGCACGGGCGTGCACGTGCCAGCTTCGACAGCAAAAATCCTCACCGCAACGACAATCCTGACGCACATCGATGCGAACACCCGCCTGCGCACCGAAACCTTCCTGACCGACACAACACTGCACTTGTGGGGCGAGGGCGACCTGCTGCTGTCTTCTGACGAGGGCGACCCGACCGCCATCGATGGCCACGCAGGGCTGGCTGACCTGGCTCGCCAGACAGCAGACGGCCTGAAGGAACGCGGCGTCACCTCGGTGACCTTGAACTGGAACAACGACATTTTCGACGGCCCGGCACGCCTGAGTGCGTGGACGACGCAGGAAGTGGCTTCCTACGAAGGTCAGGTCGGCGCATTCGCGATCGACCGCGGCGCCTACGGCTATGCGCGATTTGATCCCACCTTCGATCCTGGACGGGACGTTGCCACCACGTTCGCCGAGCACCTACGCGACGAAGGAATTACCGTCGAACTTGGATCTGACGGTGATTCCACACCGCCACCAACCGTCAGCTCATCCGACACCGCGTCGTCGGGAACCACTACAGCAGATGCACCCGCTCAGGCAAGCAAGTCCGATGAACTGGCAGTCGTGTATTCGGCGACGCTCGGGCAGCAGATTCGCACGATGCTGCACGACTCTGACAACACGCTGGCCGACCAACTGTGCAGAATCGCAGCGCGCCGGGCTGGATATGACGCGAGCTATACAGGGTCAACGCAGATGGTGTCCGATACGATCGCCACGATGGGAATTGACACAACCGGCCTGTCCCTTGAGGACTGCTCCGGCCTGTCGAGCAACGACCGCTTGACGGGGCACATTTTGGTCGACACGCTCCACGCGAGTATGACCTCCGAAAACTCTCAGGTGCGTGACGTCATTCGATTCCTACCGTGGGGAGGACTGGAAGGAACTGTTCGGGCACGCTTCCCCGACACCCCGGCAGGCGGGAACCTGCAGGCCAAAACGGGATCCCTGTCTACTGTGTCCACGCTGGCAGGAGCGGTCAGCACTGCTGATGGTCGTCAGCTTCTGTTCGCCATCGGGCACGACAATGTTCCAAACGATGGTGCGTACTCCACTCGACCGATTCTGGACGACTTCGTAGCCGGCCTGGCCGCTCTTCGAGCTCAGTGATTCTGACGCCTCGCCTCGTCGGAAAATTGCATGCAGCCGGCACACATGCCGCACCTTTTAGCCAGCGCGCCGCCAGGTCGGTAGGATGACACCATGAATCGGACAGCACAATGGCACCGCTTGGGGCGCCTCATGTCCAGCGCGACCCTGGCCGGCCCGACCGTCAGCCATTCAGCTGCAGCGGCAACAGTAGGCAGACTACGCAGAGCAATTTCACGCACCAACCCCCTGCTTGCTGGCTTATCCAGCCTTCCCGAAGCTGCCGAGCACGTGGCTTCAGCGCCCGTGCTGATCGTGGATCGCCGCGCCGCCGTCCAAATCATTTCCCAGATCACCGACCAGTTCATTACCGCCGGACTGGACCTGACTGACCAGGCCCCCTCATCGCGATCCTTCCTTGCATCGCCTCTGACTACCCTGAGCGAAATCGGCGTGCTCCGCACCGTTGCGCCGCACGTGAAAGGAATTTGGGACCCATTCGGACAGCGACGCATCTTCATCGCACCCTCCGTTCTTGAAGCCGCCCAGCGCGGCACACTCGACCACAAGGATTTCAGCTCATGGGTAGCGATCCGTGCCGGACTGTGGGGCATCCTCTTCTCAGCCGCACCCTGGCTGCGTGACGAGCTGTCAATCACTGCCGCGAAGTTCCCCTCGTCCACAGCGCAGCTGGCCCGATTGGTCATGATGATGGACGGGATCGTGCGCGCGCAGATGGAACAAATTTCTCCGCGCCAGATCTCCTCGGCACGCTGGATCCGCAACAATGCGCCTGAGTCTGCCGGCATGACTGGGTTGATGGAGCTGCGGCGCCTGGGCGCATCCGTGCGTTCTATTGAGGCAGAACGCCAGGGAGCGTTCTCCTTTGCCCGCCACGTCGTCCTCGATGGTCAGGTCGCCACACTGTTGTCTGACCGTACCCATATGCCCACGCGCGAAGAGCTTGTCTCCTACGAATCGTGGCGCGACCGTGTCGTGTGAGTCCCGCGCCTCACAACTGGTTGGCTCGACCCCGACAGGTGCCGTCCGGCGATTGTCGCTGGCAACACGCCGCTGCCTGCAGCAGATCATAAACGAGGGCGTCCCGACCGCCGTTGTGGTTGGAGTATCCGGCGGACCAGACTCCCTGGCCTTGTTGGTAGTCGCCACCGACCTGTGCAGACGGTGGAATATCCCGGTAGCCGGTGTTTACGTTGATCACCACATTCGGCCTGAATCCTCCAACGAGGCCCGCCATGTGTATGACGTGGTGCAGTCTGTGGGCGCACACCCGGCAATTATGGATGCTGACATGGAGGCGTATCGCGAAGGCGGACCAGAGGCTCGTGCACGTTCGGCGCGGCGGGACGCCCTTGTCCGCTATGCGACGCAATGGGCACGAGAAAGCGGCACGACAGCAGCGACGATTCTTCTCGGTCACACAATGGATGACCAGGCCGAGACAGTAATGCTGCGCCTGGCCCGCGGATCGGGTGCGCATTCTTTATCTGCTATGCGCAGGCGTGACCTGATGGAATGTGGTGGGGTAGCGATCACGTGGCTGCGGCCCCTGCTTGATCAGCGTCGCGTTGATACTCACCAGGTGTGTCGGGATCTGAAGCTCGCGTGGGTCGATGATCCGACCAATGCGGTCGATGGGCCGTGGCGTGCATCTGATGGCAGTGCGCTGCGTCGTGCTGCAGTGCGCCAGTGGGCACTGCCTGCTCTGGAACGTGCGCTGGGAGTTGATCCGATTCCGGCGCTTGCGCGAAGCGCCGACATGCTCGGAGAAGATGACGCCTATCTCAGCGCACAGGCCGGCGACCTGTTCGATGCGTGTGTGCGCGAAAGCGAGGGAGCTCGAGACGGACGGTCGTCGGAAGCTGAGGGCGTCCGGGGTGCAGAACGCGGGCAGGTAGATGCCTGTGAGCAGTCAGAGGACAATGACAGTGCTCGCGGCAAAGCTTCGCGTGGCCGCGGGCGACACTGGATCGTTGACTGCACCAAGTTGGCAGACCTGGCAGCTCCTATCCGCAGGCGCGTTTTGCACCGACTCCTGGCTCAGGTGTCGAACTCACCAGGTTCCGTCTCTTCTGTCCACGTCAGGCAGCTTGACGAGATGGCGCTTAGCGGCGCTCACGGGACCCGTATCGACGTGCCGGGTGGGCACGCGAGGGTGGAGCGGTCCGGACCTCGTCGATCGATGCGACGCCTGATCGTGGAACGTGTCGAGTGAAGGCGAATCGCCATCACCGCTGGGGTGGTGCAGCAAGTCAGCCGATAGCGAGACTGCCCACGTTGAGTGTCACCTTGAGCGCGAAATGTGGCACTCTTGGACTATTAGTCGTGTAACCGAGAGGAAGACCAGGCGCGTGGACGCTCAAGACATGGGTGAAGACCTCGAGAAGGTTCTCTTAACCGAGCAGCAGATCAGCGACAGGCTCGAGGAAATGGCGGCGCAGATTGACGCCGACTATGAGGGCGAAGAGATCTTGATGGTTGGTGTGCTGCGCGGCGCCATCATGGTGATGGCGGACCTGTCACGCAAGATTCACTGCCCCCTCGAAATGGACTGGATGGCAGTGTCGTCATACGGTTCCGGTACTCGATCATCGGGTGTGGTGCGGATCCTCAAAGACCTCGACACTGATGTTCACGGCCGTCACGTCCTCATCGTTGAAGACATCATCGACTCTGGACTGACACTGTCGTGGCTCAAGGACAACCTGGAGACGCGGGGAGCGGCCTCGGTGAAAATCGCAACCCTTTTGCGCAAGCCGGACGCGGTGAAAGTCGATGTCGATGTGACATATGTGGGATTCGATATTCCCAACGAGTTCGTCGTGGGATACGGACTCGACTTTGCTGAAAGCTACCGCCACCTGCCCTTCGTCGGCACCCTCGCACCTCACGTGTACGGCGGGACCGAACGGCACTGAGGCCGCGCGCGACCATCACGGAACTGACAAGAATATTCGGTAAAGGCAACTGCAGTGGCTGAAAAGAAAAAGAAGAAAATCAACTGGCTGTACGTGATCATCCCCGTGCTCGCGGTCATCATTCTTGCCTCCATGCTCGGAAGACTTTTCGGACCGTCAACTGTTGACACCTCTGAAGGGCTGAAGATCCTTGAAGGCAACACTGTTGAACGCGTCATGGTCAATGACTCGACCCAGCAGATCAACCTCACGTTGTCCGAGCCGTACACGCACAAGGCAGTGGACGAGATGGACCGCGAGCGCAACTTCGGGACCCAAATCTCCTTTACCTACGTGCGCGCCCAGGCTGATGACATCTTGTCAACGGTGAAGGATCTGGAGCCGACGAAGGGGTGGAACGCGTACTACCCGCAGCCCAGCGCCTGGATGACGATGCTGCAGCTCTTCTTGCCGGTCCTGCTGATTTTCGCTCTGATCTGGTTCTTCGCATCACGCATGATGGGCACACGCATGATGGGCAGTTTCGGCCAGTCCCGCGTGCGCGAAATCAACCAGGAACGCCCTGATATCACATTTGATGATGTGGCCGGTGAAGATGAAGCCGTTGAGGAACTTGAAGAGATCCGTGAGTTCCTGGTCGCACCAGAAAAGTTCCATAAGGTCGGTGCGAAAATTCCGCGTGGCGTCATGCTGTACGGGCCTCCCGGAACAGGTAAGACACTGCTTGCCAAGGCAGTTGCCGGCGAGGCCAACGTGCCGTTCTTCTCCATTGCAGGCTCGGAGTTCATGGAACTGTATGTCGGCATGGGTGCCAAGCGTGTGCGCGACCTGTTTGATAAAGCCAAAGAATCGGCTCCTGCCATCGTTTTCGTCGACGAGATTGATGCAGTTGGGCGTCATCGCGGCTCCGGCATTGGCGGTGGAAACGATGAACGTGAGCAGACGCTGAACCAGCTGCTGGTTGAGCTCGACGGCTTCGATGAACGCACCAACGTCATCTTGATTGCCGCGACGAACCGACCTGACGTCCTCGACCCTGCCTTGCTGCGTCCGGGGCGTTTTGATCGCCAGATCGCAGTGGAGGCACCGGATCTGAAGGGCCGCGCTGCAATTCTGAAGGTTCACTCTCACGGCAAGCCGATGACGGACGATGTGGATCTGCAGCAGATCGCCAAACGCACCCCCGGTTTTACCGGCGCTGACCTGGCGAACGTGCTCAACGAGGCCGCATTGCTGACGGCCCGCTCGAATGCGGACCTCATTGACAACCGCGCGATCGACGAGGCCATTGACCGCGTCATCGCCGGCCCGCAAAAGCGTACCCGAGTGATGAATGATCACGATAAGGCAGTCACTGCCTACCATGAGGGTGGCCACGCGCTGTGCGCGGCGGCACTGCGCTATACGGATCCGGTGACAAAGGTGACGATCCTGCCGCGTGGACGCGCACTGGGCTACACGATGGTGATGCCGACTGAGGACCGTTTCAACAAGACACGCAACCAGCTGCTTGACGACCTCGTGTACTCGATGGGTGGCCGCGTTGCTGAAGAGCTGGTATTCCGTGACCCCTCGACAGGTGCCGCCAACGACATTGAGAAGGCGACGCAGTCCGCGCGTGCGATGGTGACGGATTACGGCATGTCGGATCGTGTCGGCCTGGTCAAACTCGGCCAGTCCAACACGGACCCGTTCGTGGGTCGCGAGATGGGACGAGGTGAAGGACGCGACGTGTCCGAAACACTGGCGGGCATCATTGACGAGGAAGTGCGCCGGCTCCTAGATGACGCGACGCGTGAAGCGTGGCAGATCCTGACGAAGAACCGTCACGTCCTTGACGACCTGGCGCAGCGCCTGCTCGACGAGGAAACCCTCAACGAAAAGGAACTGGCTCAGATCTTCGAACCTGTCATCAAGCAGCCGGAGCGAGAAGTCTGGAACTACCAGGCGGACGCTGCGATCGAAGGTGCCCGTTTTGGTGATCCGATCGGCGTGAACACCGAGGAGCCGCCCACCCAGCAGGCTCCCACCCTCGCCCCTGACACTCACGGCGAGCCTGCCTCGTCAACCCCGACGCCGGGGTCGACCACTGCGGGTGAACCCGTGGCACCACCCTCGACGGGCCCAGCAGCCGGCCCAGAGGCGGGGACGCAGCACTGATGTATGACCAAGCTGGTGTCGAACAGGCAATTCGCGACCTTCTGGTGGCAATTGGGGAGGATCCAGAGCGTGACGGGTTGAAAGACACACCTGCACGCATGGGCCGCTCCTTTAGGGAACTGGTCGGCGGCCTGGCTGAAGATCCGCGTGAGCACTTGCGCACGACCTTCACAACCGGGACGAATGAAATGGTGCTCGTCCGGGACATTGAGTTCTTCTCACTGTGCGAGCACCATCTGCTGCCCTTCCACGGCAAGGCCCACGTTGGCTACATCCCCTCTGACGGCACAGTCACCGGATTGTCGAAGCTGGCACGCCTTGTTGAGGGGTACGCACGCCGGCCCCAGGTGCAGGAACGCCTGACAAGTCAAATTGCCGACGCAATGGTGGAGATCCTGCACCCGCAGGGCGTTACCGTCATCCTCGAGGCCGAACACATGTGTATGACAATGCGCGGAGTTTCCAAGCCGGGCTGCTCCACCGTGACATCAGCGATGCGCGGCGTCATGAACAATGCCGCCACCCGCTCAGAGATGATGGCGCTGGTCATGAGGGGGCGGCCATGACTGAAACCGGGCGCACACCTTTACTTCCAGATGGGATGACACTTCCGAGCGACCGCACCCTCGTCATGGGGATCCTCAACGTCACGCCCGACTCTTTTTCAGATGGCGGCCAGTGGAACGACACCGACCGTGCTCTCGATCATGCACACGCCATGCTCAACGCCGGTGCAGACCTCATCGACGTGGGGGGAGAATCAACACGGCCGCACTCTCAGCGCATCTCAGCTGACGAAGAATGGGACCGCATCGGCTCGGTCATTACTGCTTTGGCCGCCGAGGGGGTCGTTGTCTCCGTGGATACACTCCACGCCGCAACTGCCAGGCGTGCCGGCGAGGCGGGGGCAGCCATTATCAACGACGTGTCGGGAGGCTGTTTCGACCCGGATATGAATGACGTTGTGGCCAGCACCGGCTGCGCGTATATCGTCCAGCACTGGAGAGGCCTGCCGGGTACCACTGGTGAATCATTCGACTACACCAATGTGGTCGAGGACGTTATCGCTGAAACGTGCGCACAGATCGACAAGGCTGTGGCTGCAGGGGTGGCACCCGAGCGAATCATCTTCGATCCAGGTTTAGGATTCTCATTGACGAACGAGCAATCATGGCTCATCGTCGACCATATGGAGCGCTTGAACGAATCCGGCTATCCTGTGCTCATCGGAGCGTCGCGCAAGCGTTTCCTCGCCCACTCACATCCAGACGGGCCGGACGCAGCTACCCTTGAGGTGACGCGTCAGGCGATTGAGGCGAATATGTGGGCGGTGCGCGTGCATCACGTGGACGATCATGCCACGATGGTTCGAAGCACTTGCCGCTAGGAGGAGAGATGGCACGGAAGCTGGACATCATCACCTTACGAGGCTTGAGCGCAGCCGGACGGCACGGAGTATTCGACTCCGAACGCGAATCAGAACAGCCTTTCCACGTTGACATCTCCCTGTGGGTAGACACCACTGAAGCAGCCCACTCCGACGACATCGACCAGACAGTGTCCTACGCGGACATAGCTGAAGAAGCAGTCGCCGTTTTGTCCGGGCCTTCCGTGTCCCTGCTCGAAACACTGGCGCAGCGCGTAGCCGATGCCGCTCTGGCGCATCCGCGCGTCGAAGGCGTGGAAGTGACCGTCCATAAGCCGATGGCACCGCTGGCCCAGCAATTCTCGGATGTCCTTGTCACGATTCGCCGCGGCACGTGCGATGAGGCACCGCTGCATGTCGAAACGTTGCAGCGAGCCGATGAAGTTGAGGATGCTCGCGGCCCCCTCGAAAAATCCAGTCCGACATTGCCGCCCCTGCCACCGGTGCCCGCATCGTTGGTGCAGCGTCCGGTAGCTGACAACACCTCCGCTGTACGTGAGCATCCGGGCGAGGCTAAGACAGCCGGCAGCTCTAACAGGAGAGTGGACTACGCGATAGTGCTGCCACCGCGTCGCACCTCCACCTACCAGCCTCACGGACTGGATGATGCCGCGCAAACTCGTCACGTTGTCCTTGCTTTGGGCGGCAACGAAGGCAATGCGCCCGTCACGCTGGCCGCCGCCGTCGGCAAGCTCATTGACTTGGACGGTTTTGAAGTTGATAACGTGTCGCCGCTGCTGCGTACTCAGGCAGTCATTGACGAGGGGACAGCCCCGCAGCGCGATTACTGGAATGCCGTTGTGCTTGGACGCACGACGCTCGACGCTGAAGAGCTGCTCTTACGGTGCCAGGGCTTCGAAGCCGAGTTGGGCAGAGTGCGCCACGAACACTGGGGGCCGCGCACAGTGGACATCGACATCGTCACCGTGGAAGGCACGACGTGCCATACACCCACGCTGACCCTGCCTCATCCATACGTACATCAGCGCGCGTTTGTCCTTGTTCCCTGGAATATGGCCGATCCGCTCGCGGAACTGGTGGATGCGCACGGCAATGCCACATCCGTTGCTCAACTCGCATTAGCTGCACCGGATCGCAACGGAATACGCGATGCGGTGACAGACTGGTTGGACGATCCAGCCAGCGTCATGGACGAATCGGATCGTGTCCTTGCCTCACAGGTGGATGAACCGCTGTCGAAACTTGATCTGTTGCCACCGGAATCCAAGATCGGGCTGCGTCCCAGCGAATCTGGTACGGATGTCCTGTGGCGCAATCTGTGGAAACAGTGGCAAAGCTCGCCCCTCGACAATTCTGAACGCCATGAACAGGCCGAAGCGCCTGCCCAAGCGTCAAGCGACGTGCCCACCGACGTGTCAGCCGACGCTTTACCAACGCCGCCTGCGCCCAGTGACGCAGCAAGGCGCGAGCAGGAAGACGTGCCCGCTGAAGCGCCAGTCGACGAGCCAGCCGACCTGCCGGCCGACCAGCCAATCAACGAGTCAGCCGATGAGCCGCTTGCCGCCGACGAACCAGTGGCCGGGTCGCAGCAGGGCGGATACGAATTGCCGGAGCCACCCGTTGCCTCCACGCGTGAGGATATGTCGGACACATCGGAGATCATGATCCCTTCATCCCTGCTTCGGCGCCGCTCTGTACGGTGGGTGCCTGTGCGTTCGGAGCACAACTCAGGCGAGGGGAAGCGCGCCTACACCGACGCTGAATCTGATCCTGATGCCGGCGCCGATGATCCTGTGCCTGAGGGCGATACTCGTGGTAGACGAGGCGCAGCCTCTCGGAGTACGAGCCGACGCGGGAAGGCGCATGTTCCTGCGCTGCCGGACTGGAATTTCCAGTCTTCCTCCCCGGCGCGCATTATCGACGATGCGGACGAGGCGCCCGTGCGGCGCCGTTCAATCCTCGATCCACATATCGCTGACCAGTTCCCACATGGGCCACTGCCAGACGATGAGACAACGACCACTTCGGTGGTGCGTGGACGAACAGTGCGACCGACGGTGACGGGGCATATCCCTGTCATCAGGCGCGATGAGGGACAGGCTCAATGAAACCTGTGTCAGTCGCTCACCTCATCGTTATCGCTGTGGTTTCGGCTGTATGTGGTGCGGTGGTCAACTCCCTGCTCATCCAACGTGGGCTCTCACCCCTTCTGGTGTCCTACTTCCTGGCGATCCTGTATCTGCTGATCTCCGCACTACTGGGCTACTACGGTGTGTTGGTGCGTCGGTGGCGCGCACGCAAGAGTGACAGGATCGACGCACTGACCGCTGCTCGCGTGGCCGTCACAGCCCGCTCCTGCGCATATGTGGGGTCAGGTTCTGTGGGTATTTTTGTTGGCATCCTTCTGCCGTGCCTGGCGCGCATCGACGCACCCGCAATGCAGATGTGTGTGACGCGATCACTGGTCGCCGCAGTGGCGGCCTTGGTATTGACTGTGATCGCATTGATTGTTGAACGCTGGTGTGTTGTGGACATGTCAGATGACGACGATTCAAATGCGTCGCAGGCCTCACGGTCAGCAAGCCCCGCGTAGACACACACCGAGCACTGCAAGCGCCGCGCAGGCACGCTCATGAGTGACGAACCGGCGTGGCACCGGCTTCCCATCGAGCCTGGAACGGTAGCGTCGTATTTATGAAGTCATCTGTGCGTCGCCGTCGTAATCCGTGGCCGCGCCGCATCATTTCGACCACGGTGTTGCTCCTGATCGTTGTGGCGCTTGTCGCGGGCCTTGTGACGCTCATCTCTCGAGCGATCGGACCGGAAAGCCGGCGGGCAGGGCAGGTGCAAACAGCGGTGCAGTCCGGTCAGACCGCACACGCGCAATCGGGCGACACATATGCACAGTCGGGCCAGGGTTCACAGTCAGGTGCCACCGTCGGCGGTGTGCCTGTGTGCGACCCGCAGTCATTTCAGGCCACCATCGCCCTTGGCGCATCGCCAGTCCTGATCGGGCAGGGCACCTCGTTCGACGTCACGTTCACCAACAAGAGCAACCGTCAGTGCTTCACGACTTTCGATCAGGCAGGTCTGCTGGTCGACACAGGTGGGTACACGGTATACGACACGACCTCATGTGAATCCCAGTCAGGGCAGGTCCCATTGCTGTTCGGACCTCATCAGTCATGGACGGGGCACATAGCCTGGGATGGGCGAATCTACGACGCATCCTGCCAGGCCGTGGACACTGACTCCGATGGGAAAGCAGATATCGCGGATGCCGGCGGGTACACGGCGCGACTCTCATTCGCAGGTCGCGTCCTGACAAAGACACCCTTGACGTTCGAGGTGCGCTATGAGTAAGTGCCGATGTTCCTGGTGCTACCAGCCGACGATTCCTGACAGTGCCATAGCCTGCTGACGTTCCAGATTCTCCACGATCAGACCAGCGCGATACGGGCCAATGCCTTCAATGCGTTGAAGATCTTCCGTACTTGCTTCGCGCAGTTCTGACAACGATGTGAACTCTGAAGCGATCACCTTAATGATGCTCCACGGCAGATGGGGAACCATCGACAGTGCGCGTATGCCGCGCGGCTGAATGGCGTTATCCAGGTCAGACATGTCGGCAACGTGCAGTCCCAGAACGTTTGCAATGGCAGTCAGATCGACCAGCTTGTCACCCTCCAGGGTGGACAGGTGTGATTCGGCGCGCGCAATTTCTGACGTGTGCCGGATGTAGTCGCGCAAAACCAATGCACGTTCAGAGGCAGAGCCGCGCACCAGGTCATCCACCTGCAGGGCGAGGAGACGCCCATTGGAGCCCAGCTCTTCAAGATACCCGTTGATTTCAGAGGTGATGCGCCTGATCATCTCCATGCGTTGCATCACCGTGGCAACATCACGCACCGTTGCAGAATCGCGCATCTCCAAAATCGTCAGGGTCTGCAGGACCTCGTCGAGGCGCTGCGAATAGCGGTCCAGAGTATCCACAGCCAGATTTGCTCGCGACAACAGTGTTTCCGGCTCGTCGACCGAGTGGTGCAGTGCGCCGACATAGATGGAGATCAGACGCATGGATGCCGACAGTGACAGCACGGGCACGCCAGTCTGGCGTGCGGTGCGTTGCGCAGTGCGATGACGCATACCTGATTCATTGGTGGGGATGGACGGATCAGGAAGCAACTGAACGTTGGCTCGCTTGATGCGCCATGAATCGGCCTCGAGAATCACTGCGCCATCCATCTTGCACAGTTCGCGCAGTGCCGAGGCGGAAAACTCGACATCGAGTTCGAAACCACCCGAACACATCGCTTCAATCTCAGGAGTCATCCCCATGACAATGAGAGCACCGGTGTGTGAACGCTGGATACGATCCAGCCCCTCACGCAAAGCGGTGCCAGGAGCGATCGCCTGAAGCGCGCCACGCAACGTCGCCTCATCGGATGTCATCGCGCACCTTCCTTCTTTCAAGTCACCCTACCTGCAGTCTACGGCAGTCCGACACGAACGCCAGTGGCTAGATCACTGACCGGAAAGATTTCGATACCGTCGACGGGCCGAACGTCGTCAGCTCCGCGCGCAGGGATAACAGCGTGCGTCAAACCCAGACGCGCTGCCTCTTGCAATCTGCGTTGTACTCCCACGCACGCGCGTACCTCACCGGTCAGACCCACCTCACCGAAAACGACGAGGTTATCCCTCAGCGGCTCGCCACGGTAGGCCGACACGATTGACAGTGCACACGCCAAATCGACCGCAGGCTCGCTGGCTTTCGCGCCACCTACCGTCGACACGTAGACATCTTCCGACGACGTGTCCAACCCCAGGCGCGCCTGCAAAACCGCCAGAATCATGGCGACACGGGAATGATCCACTCCGGCGGTTGTCCTGCGTGGCGATCCGCCCGCGCTCGCAGCGACCAGCGCCTGCACTTCCAATGGCATCGGTCGGCGCCCCTCCAGCGTGATCGTGGTGCACGAGCCAGGCACATGCAGCCCGTTCGATGACAAGAACAGGCCGGACGGGTCAGCAAGCCCGCGGATGCCCGTATCGGTCAGCTCAAAACATCCGACCTCATCGGTCGGCCCGTAGCGGTTCTTCACAGCGCGCAGCAGACGCAGGCGATTGTGCCGGTCACCCTCGAACTGACAGACCACATCAACGAGGTGCTCCAGAATGCGTGGGCCGGCAATGCCGCCATCCTTGGTGACGTGCCCGACCAACAGCACAGGCATGTTGCGTTCCTTGGCCAGCCTGATCAGCGCCGCAGTGACCGCACGAACCTGCGTGACACCGCCTGCCGCACCCTGCTCATCGCGTGAGTAAGCCGTCTGAACGGAGTCCACAATCAGCAGTGAAGGAGATTGCGCTTGAACGTGACCGGCGATCACGGCCACGTCAGCCTCGTCAGCAAGCAGCAGGGCATCATCCAGTGCGCCGATACGGGCTGCGCGGTTGCGCACCTGGGAAGCGGACTCCTCACCCGTGATGTACAGAACCGGCCCGTCACCATTGCGCCGCGCCAGCGCGGCGGCGCGTGAGGCAACATCGAGCAAAAGCGTCGATTTACCCACCCCAGGTTCACCGGCCAGCAACACCACCGCACCGGGGACAATTCCACCGCCAAGGACACGGTCAAGCTCACTG
Source organism: Pauljensenia sp. C0254C2 (assembly GCF_056583835.1). Classification (NCBI taxonomy): domain Bacteria; kingdom Bacillati; phylum Actinomycetota; class Actinomycetes; order Actinomycetales; family Actinomycetaceae; genus Pauljensenia; species Pauljensenia sp. C0254C2. The sequence goes on along the minus strand of NZ_JBWPJO010000005.1, from coordinate 146,646 downwards.
ACGCCTGTCGATCGGCAGTCAGCGGCGTGAGCGTCCACCTGCACAATGGGCTGAGCTTGACGCGAAGGCGTGGCGGTAGCCGGCAGCAGCGCGGAGGGACGGCCAGCTTCTTCCAGTGTGCCCCACTCATGGCACTGACGACACTGACCGACCCACTTCGGGGACGTCCATCCGCACTCAGTGCATTCGAAGGTGGTTTTGTCTTTCGCCATGGTCACACGATAAAGGTCGTCATGTGCATCTGGAGACCTACCGCTCAGGGCCTGTGGGCGAAGTGCTCAAGCAGCATCGCATCGCCGGACACGATAATGATGTCCTCCGGGTTGATGCGTGTGGACGAGTCGGCGTATTCGAAGGGCTTACCGGGGCGCATCACACCGAGCATGTTGACGCCGTACTGTGCGCGAAGATCCAGCTCTGCCAGGGTGAATCCCTGAATTTCCTGAGGCGGCCGCAGCTTCATGATGGCGAAGCCCTGCTTATCCATTTCGATGTAGTCAAGCATGCGGCCACCCACCAGGTGCGCAGTGCGCTGACCGGCATCAAATTCGGGGTAGACCACGTGGTGTGCGCCGATGCGTTTGAGGATGCGTCCGTGTTCACGTGAGATGGCTTTCGCCCAAATCGAGGGGATCTCAATATCAACCAGGTTGGCAGTGATGAGCACGGACGCTTCCAGCGAAGAGCCGATCCCGACAACTGCCGACGCAAACTCGCGTGCGCCGAGCTGTTCGAGCGCCTCCGCATTGGACGCATCAGCTTCAACCAGCGGGATACGACCCGCAAATTGCTGGACGCGTCGTGGATCCTTTTCCACACCGAGAATTTCGTGCCCGAGCCGATCCAACGTGGCGGCAACGGCTGATCCGAAGCGTCCCAGCCCGATCACCAACGTGCCGGACGCGAGCGGTTTTTCTTCTGCCATAGTGGTATTGTCCCACAGCGCCGGGATGAACGAGGCAGACCTATCCGACGATGGGCCGCTCAGCCGGCATTCTGATCACGCGGCGTCGTTCACGCAGTGCCAGAGCTGCAGCAACCGTCATCGTGCCCATACGTCCGGCGAGCATGAGGATAGTGAGCACATACTTGGCGAAAGTCGGCAGGGTCGGAGTGATACCAGTGGACAGACCAACCGTGGCGAATGCGGACACCGTCTCAAAGAGGACGACGTCCAGGGAGTAGTTCGTCACGGACAGCAAAATGATTACTGCGGTCGCCACCATTGCTGAGCCGATGAGCGCCACGGCAACGGCGAGACGTACCACTGAGTGCGGGATGCGGCGGCCGTACGCTTCAATATCGTGATCGCCTCTAGCTTCTGCCACGACAGCCAGCATGAGGACGGCAAATGTGGAGACCTTGATACCGCCTGCAGTTGAAGCCGAACCGCCGCCGATCATCATGAGGATGTCCTGGACGAAGTGTGTCTGAGGCTGCATACCGCCCACATTCAGGGCAGACAGACCTGAAGAGCGACTATTGACTCCCGCCAGGAACACATTGAGAACCTTTGAACTCGTATCAAGCGGCCCCAGGGTTTGCGGGTTGCCCCACTCCGTCAGAGCCATCAGCACTGAGCCGACTACCAGCAGCAGCAGGTACATCGTGATGGTCAATTTAGTGTGGAGCGTCCAGCGGCGAGGCGTGCGCCACCGCGCGACCACATCGGTGACAACGGGGAAACCTACCGCTCCTACAGCCGTGCCCAGTGCGATGGGGAACAGCATCCACCAGTCGGACACGAAGGGTGCTAGACCACCTGGAATGTTGACGAATCCGGCGTTATTGAATACGGAGATCGACAGAAACAATGCGTGTCCGATTGCACCTGTCACGGAGTCCGTCAGCTGCAGGAAACGTGGCAGAAATATGACGAATAGGATTGCCTCGGCAATCAGCGACGTGCCCACAACTGCGCGCAGCAGGGAACCGACCTGCCCCATACCGGACGACTTTGTTTCCATGGCGGCGAGCATGCGCTGCGTGAGCCCCAGGTGACGCGACACGGCGAAGCCGAGGATGGAGGCCAGGGTCATGACGCCGAGGCCACCGATCGCGATACCGATGGCGATGACGGCCTGCCCGAAAGAGGACCACTGCGTTGCAGTATCGACCGTTGTCAGACCTGTGACACACACCGCCGACACTGCGGTAAACAACACGTCCACAAATGATGCGGGCCGCCCTGTCGCAGAAGAAAATGGCAAAAGCAACAGCAGTGTGATGATTATCGCGATCGTGGCGAACACGGCGATCGCCAGGCGCGCCGGTGACGTGCGCGCTCGCTGCTCAACCCATTCGCGCAGGTGGTCCCAGCCTGATTTGCGCAAGAGCGTGAGCTGAGGGCCGTCCACACGCCGAACCAGGGGTGCCGCTGATGATGACTCAAGGCTCGGCGGTTCACCCGGTTGGATAGGGGAGCGTCGCCGTCTGAGTGATGTAGTGGTGATCGGCCGGTTGATCCGTTTCAGTGAGCGCCGGTGCGGGCGCGAGGAACGGACCATGACAACTCCTTTAAGCAGATCACCCGAGGCGGGTCAGCACTGTGATGCTAGCCCATCGTACGCGGGTTGGACCCGTTATCAGAATAGATGGAGTCGAGGTGGCGCACGGTCAGCTCCTCAACGCTGATGATCCCGGAGATGCTGGACAACGAGGTACGGCGTTTGCCCTCAGAAGGGAAAGCACAAGCAGAAAGAGTCGCCGTGTTGCGCCCCGCGAACACTTCCACCGATCCGCGATCAACCAGGACAGTCATCCGCAGGTGGGAGTCACCCTCGTCCATGTCGATGGGGGCGCTGCGGTAGCCGCGATCAGTTCCTGCCTTCGTACGCCTGTCGACAACGATGCGGCGCGCCAGATCGTCGTACGCCACCCACGTGTAGGATCCGTCCGATGTTTCGTTGACACGCAATCCAACCTGCTCAGAGGTGGTGGCAGACAGGTCAACAACCATGTCAATGGCGAATGCGTCCCCGTCGTCAACCAGGAGCCTGTCGCGGTTCGCGTCAAGAACAAAAGTGCCGAGGGTGTCCCGACCACATTCCAGCCCGTTGAGTTCAGGCAGGGCAGTGGCGGCCAGCTTGAGGTCCTCGGTGAGCGTCAACTCGCGCGGCACGGTGAACTGGCCGGACCAGTTGTCGCTGTACTGGGGTGCGAGAGGCAGCGTGAATGCTCCCATCCATGCCAGTGCGATGCGTCGGCCATCAGGAGCCTCGAAGGTCTGCTGTGCGTAGTAGTTTGAGCCCCAATCAGACAGGGCGTAATCGGTCAATGGATGGAAATCGCTGCCCAGCGTCCAATCGCCTACGACATAACCGGCGTTATGCCCGTTACGCATGGCATAGCCGGATGCGCGTGCGTTGGTCATCGGCCCGTAGCACAGTACCCAGTGGTCACCCAAGGGGAACAGGTCAGGGCATTCGAGCATGTAGACGTGCGGGTCAGGATCTTCGAACAGGACGCGGTCAAAGCTCCAGGTGCGCAGGTCCGGTGAGGTATACAGGTGAACCTGGCCGCGATCAGCTTCAGAGGTCGCGCCCAGCACCATGCACCACGTAACGCCTTGACGCCACACTTTCGGGTCACGGAAGTTCGGGAGGCCAGGGGCGTCAATAATGACGCCTTCCTTGTGGAAAGTCAGGCCGTCCTCGGATACCGCCAGGCACTGCGTCTGCTCGTTGCGACCGTCCGCGTGGCCGTCAAGCCAGCGATTTCCGGTATAGAACACATACAGCAGGCCGTCTGGCCCCTCGACGGCGGAGCCGGAAAAAACGCCATCCTGATCTGCCGGAATGCTGGGGGCGAGGGCGATTCGCTCGCGCTGCCAGGTCACCAGGTCAGCAGATGAGACATGGCCCCAGTGCATCGGACCCCATGCGGAGCCGTAGGGGTGATGCTGATAGAACGCGTGATAGCGACCGTCGAAGTAGCACAGTCCGTTCGGGTCGTTGATCCACCCTGCTCGAGCAGCAATGTGGAAGGTGGGGTACCAGCGGTCGTTGCGTGCGCGCTCAAGCTGGCCAGAGGCTTTTTCAGCGCGTTCCAGCGCCTGCTCGTGTGCGAGGGTGAGCGGTGCGTGGGGCAGGGGATGCTGCTCGTGTGCCAAGGCATGCGTATTCCCAGCGTTCAGGTGATCTTCCTGTTCGGGGATCTGTGCGCCTTCATTGGTCGGCTCGATATTGTGCGAATCCGTCGGCGTACTCATCAGGTGTCAGCCTCCTGTGATGCGCCAGTAATGGGCGCGAAAAGGTATCCAAGCTGTCCCCATCACTGTAAACAGCATCGGTGGCGCGCTTCAAGGCGATGCCTGCCAGCGTTCACCTGACGCTGCGAGGCAGCTCTCACATAAGGCGCTAGGTAGCGCCGCCCCGCTGGTGGCGCGAGTCATTGTCCAGCAGAGGGCGCCAAGCCGTGCCCAGCAGAGGGCGCTACCCAATTGTGCGAACGGAGTCCCGCTCCACGATCGGCACATGAACAAGGGTTGGTTCCGAGTGGGGCTCCGACTGCGATGACTGATTATCTGCATTCTTCTGTGCCCGCCCATGTGAGCGGGCACAGTCAACCAGGTACTCCATCCCAAGGGCGCCCATCTCCAGGTACGGCAGATGCAGCGTCGTCATCGGCGGGCGCATCATGTTGGCAAGTGGCTCATCGTCAAACGAGAGCACCGACATGTCGTCAGGCACCCGCAGGTTCCGATCACAGAGCGCCTGGTACACGCCCATTGCGATTCGGTCGTTGGCTGCAACGATGGCCGCTGCGCCGCTGCGATCTAGTCGATCGAGGATCGCATTCGCACCTTCGAAGCCCAGCGGAGACTCCCATGCTTCCCCAGGAACCTCATCAACGATCTGTACGCCTGACGCAGCGCATCCTGCGTCAATACCGCGCAAGCGGGCTCCTATGCAGATGGATACTTCGGGTGCGGGGTCAGTCGGATAGCGCCCGATCAGAGCTACGCGACGGTGCCCATGCGCTCGCAGGTAGGCAATGGCACGGCGACCCGCGTCTTCCTCGTCAGGCATGATCGAATGCCACCCGTCGGCCTGGCCGTTAATGATTACCCCGGGCAATCCTGACGTCAAATGCGGCAAGGAGACCAGGCGTGGGGACATCAGGCCGACTGCAAATCCTTCGACTGCGCGGGACCTGAGGGCGCTCAGTGCGCGCGCCATGCCGTCGGGGCTTCGGTCGACTTCCATCATGAGGACTGAGAAGGAATGCTCGTCTGCGGTGTCGAGGATTCCACGGATCATCTGCGATGCGAATCGAGTAACGGTCACTCCACTGGAAACGAATCCAACCGTCGATGTCGTGCCGGTACGTAAATTACGCGCTGTGAGATTGGGTACATAGCCAAGGTGGCGAGCAGCCTGCTGGACGCGTTCAATGGTGGCCTCAGGGATGCGTGACTTGTGAACGCTATTGAGCGCCATGCTGACCGTCGCGGTGGACAGCCCGACATGCTGCGCGATATCAGCGATCGTAATGCGGCTTTCCATGTGGATCAGAATAAACCTCTGTGTATATAAAAGAGTGAAAGTGGATGAGGAGGTTTTTCGTCGATAGTTGCTGAAAAAGTCCTGAATGGCATTAAGATAGGGCTCGAGGCTTCTCGGAGCAGTGATCAGACCTGCCCGCCTCTTTGTTTTTGGGAGACGCAATGGACTCTTCACCTGCGCCCCGTTTTATGACGGTTGCGGAAGTGGCAGATCTCATGCGTGTGTCCAAAATGACTGTCTACCGCTTGATTAACAAGGGTGAATTGCCTGCTCTTCGCGTCGGCCGCAGCTTCAGAGTGCCCGAGGCTGCAGTGAGTCACATCATCGATGCCGGCCTTGCGCAATGGTCCGATGAACGTCAAAGTGGAATAAGCGGGTAGGATAGTAGGGTTGTATCTTTCGAGGTACCCCAGACCGTAGCTGTCATGCACCATCATGACTGCATTCAATTTGTGAATGACGAGGGAGGGCCCTATGGGTTCCGTTATCAAGAAGCGCCGTAAGCGCATGGCAAAGAAGAAGCACCGCAAGTTGCTGCGCAAGACACGGCACCAGCGTCGTAACAAGAAGTGACGCGACCGGGGCCCGGCCATCGTGGTCGGGTCTCGTTTTATATCTGATCAACCTGAGTAGCCGACCAGCGGCACAAACCCATCGAAGGGTGACAACCATGGAACTGACAACGATCCACGTGATGCGCCACGGGGAAGTCGATAATCCCGACGGTGTTCTGTACGGAAGGCTCCCTGGATTCGGCCTGACTGAGCTCGGGCACGCGATGGCGGAACGGGTCGCTCAGTACCTCATTGACGAGGGCGCCGATGTCACGGCCATTATTGCATCGCCACTCAAACGTGCTCAGCAGAGCGCTGCTCCGACCGCGCGGGCCTTTGACGTACCTGTCCAGGCGGACGTGCGCCTGATCGAAGCAGATTCAGCTTTCGAGGGTCTGCCCATTAACGCCAACCGCGCACTCTTACTGCATCCGCGTTACTGGCACCTCTATCTCAATCCGTTACGTCCCTCGTGGGGAGAATCCTATGCTGATGCTGCGTCGCGAATGAGTGCGGCAGTTTCCTCAGCCCTGGACAAGGCCCGTGGGCATGAAGCGTTGGTGGTTTCTCACCAAATGCCGATCACAGCGCTGACTCGTTTCGTGCAGGGTCGCATGTTGGCACACTCGCCACTGTCTCGTGTGTGTTCCCTGGCATCGGTGACGAGCTTCCATTTCAGCGGCTCGACGCTGGTGGGTCTCGACTATTCCGAACCATGCAAGGACATGTTGGCTCATGCGGCCGACATGACTCCAGGTGCGTCGGAAGCTCAGCTCAAACGGTAGTAACTGACATCTGCGTATCCGGCTGGTTGGGACAGCCTATCGGTACCGGCCCTTTGATGTAGGCCTGTTCGAGTGCGGGCGGTGCGTGGCTATGTCTAGTCGGTCAGGCGCGGGCGGCAGCACCGCAATAAACGGTCTAGCGCGTACCTCTGCCTCCAACTGTCCCCTCCCGAACCTGCCTGTCTCTTTCTGCACCCAACTGTCGATCTGAAGGCAGTCTGCGAGGCGGGATTTTCACTAGCACCCGCCTGAACTGCGCAAACGGTGAAGACACATCGGTGTGGAACTCGCGAGCGAGCTCGAGATCGACAGATGGGGAGAGAACGGACAGAGGGGCGAGACGGAGCAGATGGTGCGAGACGGAGCAGACGAGAGCGCTCGGAGATGTCTGTGATGAGTGACAGTGAGTGTTAGAGCTCGGGGTCCTCATCCAACGGGTCGCCAGTCTCGGACGTATCTTCGTCGGTGAAGGAATCGCGACCTGCTGGGCCCGCATTGCTAGTGGAATCAGGCCCTGGCGCGTCTGCATTGGTTGAGGAATCAGGGCTTGTTGGATCCGCATCGGTGTCGGAATCGGGCCCTGTCGCGTCTGCTTCTTCGGAAAATGAATCAGCCGGATCTGACTGGTCGGAATCAGAAACTGATGTGGAACCGGCTGGCGGCACGCGATATCCAGGCTCGTCGGGAGAACTCGAGTCGCTGTCAACGGGCTTCGCGTGGTCTCCGTGCGCTTCCTCATTGCGAGCCTGCTCGCGTCGGCGGCGCTGAATGTCACGTTCCAGGCGGAACAGGAAATCCGGATCATCGTCGGGTGCCAGTGGTTCGCGACGCTGCGAGGACTGCGAACGGTCAGGTCGCCGGGACCATCCAGAACGCAGCGGATTCGATTCTGATGTCAAGTCCGACAACCCCGTGGTTTCCCCGGATTCGGCGCGCGTGATGGTTCGCAGCAGGATCCACACGATTGACCCGATGGAAATAAACGGCATCGTGATGACGATGATCGTCAGCCACCACATACGGCCGATACGACCAGGCACTTCATCATCAGGAGTGCGTGCCCAGTCAGCGATTGCGTAAATAGTGACGGCAATCCACAGGACAACGGCAAGAATACGAACCATCCCACCATTTTAGGTCAGGAACGACCATGCCTCGACACGACTTAGATGACGATGGCCACTGAAACGATGACGGCGCACGCCAGCGTCGCGATCCCCGTGTACTTCAAGGCGCGTATCAGATCGCGGCCAACCGCACCGCTAAGAACGATTCGAATACCGGGAATGACGGTGCCGGCCATCAGAACAGCGGCCACACACACCGCCCACCACGGGGAATGCACACTGATCGCCAGCACCACAACTGCGGCCACGAGGAGCGCGCAATACGCCGCTCGCGAAGCGGGATCACCCAAACGTACAGCCAGCGTCATCTTCCCAGAGGCCCTGTCCGTGGGAATGTCACGCAAGTTATTCACCATGAGCAAGGCGATCGATTCGAACCCCATGCCTGCTCCGGCACGCCACACCCACCAGGGAGCACCCAGAGTCTGCGTCCATGTGGTGCCCACAGTTGCGACCAACCCGAAGAAAATGAACACCATCAGCTCGGACAGCCCCACACCCATATACCCGTACGGATTGCGTCCACCAGTGTAAAACCATGCGGCGGCAACTGCCGCGACGCCCACCACCAGCAACCACCACTGGCCAGACAATGCGATCAGAACCAGACCGGCCACGCCTGCCACAGCGAAACAAGCCAGCGCCACTGCCAGGACGACGCGCGGAGAGACCGAGCCGCCGCTCGTCAAACGTGGCGGGCCGGTGCGAAAGTCATCCGTTCCACGCACGCCGTCAGAATAGTCATTCGAAAAGTTCACACCGATTTGCAAAGCCAGCGCCACACACAGTGCGAGCAATGCGCGCCCCCAGTGCAACTGATCCAGCTCAGCTGCAGCCGCAGTTCCCACAATCACGGGCGCAAGAGCGGCCGGAAGTGTGCGAAGGCGGGCGCCCTCAATCCAGTCTTGAACAGTTGCCATTTAGCGTCGCCAGTGCTCCCCGTGTTCGATCTGTTCCATCACCAGTGCCCGCACACGGCTCCGGTCAACTTTCCCGGATTCCAGCATGGGCAGTGTGTGAAGCGGTACGACAACGCGTGGAGCCTGCGCTCGGCCCAGACGCGCTCCCACGTGATCGCGAATGGAGCGCGCCCATGAATCCAGATCCGCACTGTGCGAGCTATCGCGCACCACCGCGGCGGTGACCACGTGCCCCCAGCGTTCGTCTTCAAGATCGAGGATCCAACTGTCACGCACACCCGGAGCTGACAACACGGCATCACGAACCGGACCAGGTGCCACTGACAGGCCGCCCGTCACGATGACATCATCGCTGCGCCCCAGCACCTGAACGTCGCCATTGGAGGCAATTCGACCGATATCACCTGTCAGCAGCCACCGTGCGCCACCCTCGTCAATGAAGGGGGAGGGGCCGTCCAGGTACTTTGTCATGAGCATGGGCCCGGCAATTGCCAGGCGTGATTGCCCGTCAACGTCGACAGCGCGGACCGTTACCCCCGGCAAGGGACGCGAGTTGTACACGCAGCCGCCACCCGTTTCAGTCATGCCATAGGTCGTGACCACCCGGATGCCGTGGTTGCGCGCAGCCTGCAGGAGTTCCTTGGTTATGGAAGAACCGCCGACGAGGACACCGGCAAGCGAGGCCAGTGCGCGAATAACTTCCTCACCGGCATCCAAACACGCTCGCAGCTGCACGGGTACCAGCGAGAGATACCCTGGCACCTGTGAATCCTGAGTGGCACCCGCGATGGAAGAGAGCAGGTCAGCGGGGCGGAAACCTGAATCCGTGTCCACCACCATCGGGCTGAAACCGGCGACTGCACTGCGCATGAGGACCTGAGCACCGGCGATGTGATGGGCAGGAAGCGCAAGAATCCAACGCCCCGGCCCCTCCAGCGCCGCGTGAGTGGAGTGCACGGATGCGATTAATGCCTCGGTGGACAGGCCAACGAGGTGAGGCGTTCCCGTTGATGACCCCGACGTCGGAATCACTACGTCGACGCCGTCCAGAAGAGCCGGGTCATTGCGGACGTCTTCGGGTAGTTCAGGAAAAGCGTGTGACACATCGGTTTGAAGATGGCGCAAGGACGTATGGGGGATCTCGCTGGGAGGACGCATGACCACGACTGTTCGCTTGTGCGACGAGGGTGCCTCGTCCATGGCGCCGTCTGATGCTGTGCGTGCCTGTTCAGCCAGTTTGCTGAGCGAGGCGTAAGCCAAAGCCGCTGCTCCAACGGAAGTGCCTCCCGGAACGACTAAGACACGAGGGGTCTGCACTTGTCCTCCTTTACAAACGGCTTTTCTGAACCATCGTAATGCCCAATCGGTCAATTAACGTGTGCGGAGATGAGATCGTGGGCAAGTCGACATGGAATTGCACCGATAGCCTCGTTACTATCGAGGTATGACTATTGGGAAGCTCTCAGCGAAAGCCTCATGGGCGCTGATCGCATTACTAGGAGCACTGCTCGTTGCAGTGATCGGTGTGGGTGCGTACGCGGCCTACTTCGCTGACCGCGCCTTGCCGCGAACCACTGTCGCCGGACAGTCCGTGTCCGGACAAAACCGCGACGAAATTGCCCAAGGTCTGCAGGAGCGAGCCTCACACGCCAGCATCAATGTGACGGTTGACGGTACGCTGACCAGCGCGACGCTGGAAGAAGCGGGAATCACCATCGACACCGACGCCACGCTGGATGATGTGTTCGCTCCCAACGGTTCGATCCTGTCACGCATCTCCTCACTGTTTACCTCGCGGGATGTCCAGGTGGTGACCTCGCGAGATGATGCGGCTGCGCAGGCATTGACCCAGAAAGTTTCCGCCTCTGTTGACCAGCCCGTACGCGAAGGTTCCATCCAGTTCAACGAAGACGGTGGCACATTCAGCGTGATTGAAGCACAGGAAGGGCACAGTGTCGACCTCGAGCAGCTTGCCAGTGCATGCGATGAAGCTGCGCGCACGCTGACTACCCAGGACATTGACTTGCCGATGATCGCCGTCAGCCCGACGGTGACCACGCAAATTGCTCAGCAACTTGCAGACAAGGCGAACACGATGCTGGAAATTCCTGTATCGATTACTGACGGTATTCACACCTACTCACCCGATGCGCGTGAACGCTCGACGTGGATCGCGCTGCCGGATCTGAACGCCGCGGGCGGAGCTGGTGGCAAGGGCGCTGCCGCCAACACAGGCGCACTTGATGTCACGTGGAATGAGAAACCGGTTCGCGCGTGGGTTGAATCGACCGCGCTGTCCACCAACGAAGAGCCCACGAAGGGTGTCAAGAACGTCAATTCGCGTGGGGACGTTGTCGCGGTCGCGGATCCAGGTAAGAGCGGATGGACCGTCAACAACGCTGGCGAGGTGGCCGATGAGCTGCTCGCAGCCCTGAAAGACGGCACCGCCTACGAAGGCGATTTTGACTACGACCAGACCGAACCCGAATTCACCACCCGCGAGATTGCGGATGGTGCTGGCGACAAGGTGTATCAGGCAGCTCCTGGTGAAAAGTGGATCGACGTGGACCTGTCGAACGCATCAGTGACCGCTTACGAAGGTGCAACTGTTGTCCAGGGCCCGATCCCGATGGTTCCCGGCAAGCCCGGGTGGGAAACCGTTACCGGAACGTTCCGCATCTACCTCAAGCATCAGGACCAGATGATGGGCTGCAGCCCCGGCTACGACTACTGCACATACACACCGTGGGTGTCATACTTCCACGGTGACTACGCGTTGCACGGCGCGCCCTCACGCAGCTCTTTTGGCTGGTCAGGTGAAGGTGGCTCGCACGGTTGTGTCAATATGCCGGTTGATGGTGCGCAGTGGATCTATAACTGGGCCCCTGTCGGCACAGTGGTGGTGTCACACTACTGAGCAGCAGGCTCATCATTGCAGTTCGACCTTTTCGTATAAACCTGATAGCATTGTGATCAGTGGCACGGGGTGCTTCACGCTGAGATCAAACCCGTTGAACCTGTCCAGATAATGCTGACGAAGGAATGTCCGATGGAGAATTTCCATACCCAATGCGTCGACGCTTTACACGCTGTCAGAACACACCACCCGCTCGTTGGAGCCATCACCAACTCGGTAGTCACGAACTTTACGGCCAACGCTCTGCTTGCCATTGGGGCAGCACCGGCAATGGTCGATATCCCCGGCGAATCCGGTCCCTTTGCCGCAATTGCCAATGCTGTGCTGATCAACCTGGGAACCCCGACGCCGACTCAGTGCGAAGCCGCGCTGGAGTCCGCCACCAGCGCCAACGAAGCGGGCACGTGCTGGGTTCTTGACCCGGTTGCCATCGGGCCGCTGCCGGTGCGCACGCAGCTCGCGCATCAGCTGGTCGCCCTCGGCCCGTCAATTGTGCGAGGCAACCCGTCGGAAATCATTGCTCTGGCAGGGCTGGGAGAAGGCGGCCGCGGTGTTGACTCCGCTGATGCGGTGGACGCCGCCATCGATGCCGCCCGCCGCATCAACAGCGAATATGGATCGTTGGTGGCTGTGTCCGGCAAGTCCGATGCGATCGTCTCAGCCGACGCAATCGTGCGTGTCGAGGGTGGCTCAGATATGCTGACCCGCATCACTGGGGCGGGATGCTCACTTGGCGCGCTGACCGGCGCGTTCGCCTCTGTGGCTCGGACCCAGCTTGACGGTTTGGTTGCTGTTCACGCACTGTATGCGGTGGCCTCGGAAATCGCGGCGGAGCGTGCACGCGGAACCGGCACGTTCCAAATAGAGTTCCTCGACGCGCTGGACAACTTCCGCGATGAGGACTTTGAACGCGTCACCATCATCGCGCAGTGAGGCCAGGCCAGTGATGAACAAGGCTGTCTCATCCCTCGACCTGAGCATCTATCTTGTCACGGACGCAGACATGTGCCACGCTGCGGGACGCACCGTTGCGCAAACGGTGGCAGAAGCTGTCGCCGGAGGAGTGACATGCGTGCAGCTTCGGTGTAAAGATGCCGAGTCACTGGATTTCTTCAACGAAGTGATGGAAGTGGCCGACGCTGTCGCTGACTCGGTCACACTCCTGATCAATGATCGTGTGGACGTATTCCTGGCGGCACGCCAGGCGGGCGCGACCGTTGCAGGCGTCCACGTTGGACAAACCGACTTGCCGGTTGCCCTTGTCCGCAAGCTGATCGGTCCCGAGGCCATCATCGGCCTGTCGGCCTCCACCCCTGAGGAACTGAAGGAAGCCGAAGAGAACCCGGGGCGCGTCGACTACATCGGCATTGGTGTCGTGCGTGATACATCCACGAAAACCGATGCTCCTGAGGAACATGGCATCGATGGAACAGGACAGATCGCACGCAGCACACACCTGCCGTCGGTGGCAATCGGCGGCATCAAAGCACCGGATATGGCACCGCTGGCACGTGAAGGATTGGACGGAGCGGCCGTCGTGTCCGCAATTTGCCTAGCACCCGACGCGCGCGAAGCTGCACGCGAACTGGCAGATCAATGGGCAGAAGGCCTGCGCAGCGCGGGTCACTAACCACCCAATTCAGACCCCGAGGAAGGGACTCAGCACGTGCCGGCTATGTATCCAGTGCGTCCGCCAGCTCATGATCCAAGCCCCGAATGACAGCGCATGCATCATCCATGCGATGAAGGAGAACATTTTATGAAAACAGTCAAAGCCCTAACAATCGCCGGATCGGACCCCAGCGGTGGGGCAGGCATTCAGGCAGATCTCAAATCGTTCAGCGCCTCAGGAGCTTACGGAATGAGTGTCATTACGGCGCTGACCGCCCAATCGACGCAAGGAGTGCGAGGCGTGTTCCCCGTCCCGGTGGACTTCGTGCGCCAGCAGATGGACACGCTGCTGGACGACATCACTCCGGACGCCACGAAAGTGGGAATGGTGGCAAGCACGGAACTTGCGGCCGCAATCGGTGAATATCTGCCGCGCCTGGCGAACACGATTTTTGACCCCGTCATGGTGGCGACCTCGGGTGACCGACTGGTTGACGAGGACGCAGTTGACGCTGTGCGCGACCTGTGCATGAAAGCTGACATTATTACCCCGAATCTGCAGGAAGCAGCCGTGCTGCTGGATTGCGATGTGGCGACAACGCTGGACGAAGCAACCGACCAGGGCAAGGAACTTCTCGCGCGCGGCATGACCCGCGTCCTCATCAAAGGCGGACACTTGACCGACACGTCCACAGACGTGCTGATTGATGGTGACGGGGTCTCATTCCTGAAGGGGACGCGTGTTGACACACAGAACACTCACGGCACCGGATGCACGCTGTCCAGTGCCATAGCGGCCAGACGCCCACGCACAGACACCTGGGTTGATGCGATTGCTCAGGCGAAAGATTACTTGACGCGCGCGATCCTGGCTGCCGACTCGCTCGATGTGGGCAGGGGGCACGGTCCCGTTCATCACTTTGTCGACCTGTGGAATGAGGAATCATGAGTTTTACCGACCAGGTATGGCAGCGCATCGAACCGGTGCGCAACGCGATCAGCAGGCATCCCTTTGTCTGCGCCCTTGCCGACGGGTCGCTTGAGCTGGAGACATTCCACGAGTACCTACGCCAAGATGCGTTGTACCTGATTGACTATTCGCGCGCCTTGTCCGCACTGGCAGCCGGCGCCAGGGACGCTGACGAAGTGACATTCTGGTCGGGGTGTGCGCATCAGACAATGGTGGATGAACGTTCGCTGCACGCCTCACATGTGGACGTCCTCGAGGGGGCAATCATGAACCCCACATGTCGCGCCTACATGTCATTTCTGCTGGCCAGCACGCATGCCGAAACGCAGGGTGTTGGCATCGCAGCAGTACTGCCATGCTTTTGGCTCTATGATTTCGTCGGGCACCGGCTCCGCGAGGGTGTCCACTCCGAGGGTGAGCTGGACGCACACCCCTACGGGGACTGGATCAGAACCTACACCGGGCCAGAATTCGAGGAAGCAACACGGCGCGCAAAGGACTACGCGGACCAGTATGCGCAGGCCAGCGATGATGCGGGGAGGGAACGTATGGCGAAAGCCTTCGAAGTTGCCTCACGCTATGAGTGGATGTTCTTCGACGCTGCGTGGACAGGTCAGCAGTGGCCACTGTAATGCGCGAGGCCACCGACAGTTGTCGGCCGGCGCAGTGCGGTCACCCGACAACGGGCCACGCGTCAGCAGTATGAATGGCCAGCTGTCAGCCGGCCGGCTTTAGTAGTAGTACGGGAAGATCGACCAGTCGGGGGAGCGGTGCTCGAGGAACGCGTCACGCCCCTCCTGAGCCTCCGCCGTCATATACGCCATCCGGGTTGCCTCCCCGGCGAACACCTGCTGCCCGGCAAGACCATCGTCAGCCAGATTGAACGCAAACTTCAACATGCGGATCGCCTGCGGAGACTTGCCGGCAACCGTGTGCGCCCACTCCAGCGCCACATTTTCCACATCCTCATGCGGCACCGCACGATTGATGGCTCCCCACGCTTCCGCCTCTGCCGCGTCATAGCGGCGAGCCAGGAAGAAAATCTCGCGTGCGCGCCGATCACCGACCTGACGGGCCAGCAGCGCCGAACCGTACCCCGCATCAAAGGACCCCACGTTGGCATCCGTTTGCATGAACTGAGCATGTTCGCGGGAAGCGACCGCCAGATCACACACGACTCCCAATGAGTGACCGCCACCGGCAGCCCACCCGGTAATTGCAGCGATCACGACTTTCGGACAGGTGCGGATCAGGCGCTGAACCTCCAAAATATGCAGACGTCCCGCCCGAGCCGGATCGATCTGCTCACGCCGGCTCGACACATCGGCGTCCGCGTCAGCACCATCCACCTCGTAGCGGTACCCGTCGTTGCCTCGAACACGCTGATCACCACCCGAACAAAACGCGTAGCCACCGTCACGGGCAGACGGCCCGTTGCCAGTCAGGATGATCGCGGCAACATCACTGCTCATCCGCGCATGATCCAGACAGCGGTACAACTCATCGACAGTCAGCGGTCGAAAAGCATTGCGAATGTCTGGGCGATCAAAGGCAATACGAACCCAGGGCAGATCTTGTCCGGCTGCCGCTCCGTCGCAAGATCCGCGCGAAATTCCGCGATGATACGTCATGTCGGTCAGGTCCTCGAACCCCTCGACAACACGCCAGCGATCAGGATCGAAGGTGTCGGACACAAATGGAAGAGCACTCATGACCTCCACACTAGCGGCTAATCTGGAAGCCATGAGTACAGATCTGTCATCCATGCTGCGCCCCGGACAATCCCTGCTTCGTGAACTTGACTTCACGCGCGAAGAATGGGACAACCTGCTATGCCTGTCAGCAGCGCTGAAAGCAGCCAAGAAGAATGGCACTGAACAACAACTCATGAGTGGACGCAACGTCGCCCTCGTCTTTGCGAAAACATCGACACGCACGCGCTGCGCATTCGAGGTCGGGGCGGCAGACCAGGGAGCCCACACCGTTTACCTCGATCCGCAAGGCTCACAGATGGGACACAAAGAATCCATCGAGGACACCGCTCGTGTGCTGGGACGTATGTTCGACGCGATCGAGTACCGCGGTGACGACCAATCAGTTGTGGACACGCTGGCACAGTACTCAGGCGTTCCGGTATTCAACGGCCTGACCGACCAATGGCACCCGACGCAGATGCTGGCTGACACACTCACGATGAGAGAACACAGCGAGGGCGTGGACGACCATGACATTGCCTACGCCTACGTCGGGGACGCGCGTTTCAACATGGGGCGGTCCCTGTTGGTGAACGGCGCGATCCTCGGCATGGACACCCGCATCATTGCACCGAAGGAACTATGGCCACCGCAGGACGTCATCGAGGCGGCTCAGGCACGGTCCGACGAGTCGGGTGCGCGTCTGACCATTACCGAGGATGTCGACGCAGTCGCTGGCGTCGACTTTGTCCACACGGACATCTGGGTGTCGATGGGGGAGCCTAAGGATGTGTGGTCGCACCGCATCGACCTGCTGCGCAGCTACCGCGTTGACGAAGCGCTCATGGCACAAGCCGGTCCCGATGCGAAATTCATGCACTGCCTGCCGTCATTCCACGATCTGAAGACCACCGTCGGACAGCAGATCTTTGACGAGTTTGGCCTGGATGGAATCGAAGTTTCCGACGAGGTGTTTGAGGGGCCGCGCTCCATCGTCTTCGATCAGGCCGAGAACCGCATGCACACGATTAAAGCTGTTATGGTCGCCGCTTTGGGTCGGAGTGATACCACGAAGGCGTGAGCCACGACGGCAACGGCTTTCGTCCAAAGGCCATCATGGAGACGACAATACTGGCTATGAGGAGCAGAGCACCTGCCGCGCCTGTAATCCAGCGGCCAGCGGGGTTGGGAATCATCGACCCCAATGCGAGGATACTGATGCCGAGCAGCACGCCAGCCAGGCCCGGGATCGTGGCGAACGCCATTTTCTCATCCACCAGTCCGTTCGCGTTCTGCCACCATCGTGAACGCGGAGAATCGGTACGCAGCCACAGTGCCGCTGCCAGCACCATCAATCCGAAGAGCAAGGCAATCAGAATCATGATCCCACCCTACGTGGAGGGCTGCGATGTTACATAATGACCACTCTCAAATCTCAGGCGATCCGCTTCGCGAAAGATCGGGCGCTTCATGCGCGATCGAACAGGTCCGCATCGCTGAGCTGGCACCGGCCACGCGCCGCATGCTGGACGCTATCGACACCGTCCTGATCTACCACACGCCGCTCATCACGCGCTTTCGTGGAGTCACGGAGCGAGAAGGCCTCCTGCTGCACGGCCCTGAAGGCTGGTCAGAAGCGGCGCCGTTTTGGGATTATGGCCCGCCTGAATCCTCACGGTGGCTGATGGCCGCCCTCGAAGCTGCAACGCAGACGCCGCCCACGGCCCGGCGCACCAGCGTCCCCGTCAATGTCACGATCCCTGTCGGAACGCCAGCTCAGGCAGCCGAGCGTGTGCAAGCCAGCGGAGGATGTACGACCGCCAAAGTGAAGGTGGCAGACCCGGGGATGACTGTGGACCAGGACTGTGAACGCGTTGCCGCTGTTGCCCGCGAGCTTGCCCGCATCAGCGATGATCCGCATGTGCGCATCGATGCCAACATGGCGTGGGACGTGCCCACTGCTATCGCGGCGATTACTGCGCTGCACGAAGCAGCGGCCAGCGCCGGTGGCCTGGAATACGCGGAACAACCGTGCCGCACAGTCGAAGAGCTGGCGCGCGTGCGGGCCCGCGTTGACGTGCCAATAGCCGCTGACGAGTCGATCCGACGTGCCGAAGATCCCTATGCCGTTATTCGTGCTCACGCTGCCGACGTGGCGATCATCAAGCTTGCCCCGCTGGGAGGGGCGCGCGCAGCACGTGAGATTGCTGAACGAGCTGGCATCAAAGTAGTGGTCTCCTCCGCCCTCGAATCATCCATTGGGCTGGCGCGCGGCCTCCAACTGGCGGCTTGCCTGCCTGTCGAAACGGCGTGCGGACTGGCAACTGCGCAACTGTTCGCTGCTGACACCGTGCGCGAACCGCTCAAAGTGGAGTCAGGCCGAATTCAGGTGCATGACATGAGAGTGGATGAGGAATTGATTGACGCATGCCCCCTGCCGGCCGGATGCCGGAACAGGTGGATCGACCGATTAGACGCCATGTGCGCCGTGCTGAATGAGGAACGCCAATGACTCAGTCACTTCGCCTTGCTCTTGGAATCGTTCGTGCGCTCGCAGCTCACGGTGTGCGTGACTTCGTCTACAGTCCCGGGTCGCGATCAGCCCCGTTCGCCTATGCGCTTGACGCGTGTGAGCGCCACCTCGATATCCGAACGTGGATTGTGCTCGATGAGCGTGATGCCGCCTTCTTTGCAGGCGGCCTGTCTCGCGCCGACGAGTTGGCCACACCTGACTTCACTCCTGCGGCACATGAGCCTCGGCCCGTTGCGCTGATCATGACGTCAGGTGGAGCCGTTGCCGAGATGCACGCCGGCATCGCCGAAGCTCACCATTCCCATCTGCCGTTGATCGTGGTCAGCGCTGACCGTCCCTTCGAAATGCGATCCGTGGGAGCTTCGCAAACGACGACGCAGGCGGGGATCTTTGCCTCGCACGTGTCGATGACGTGTGACATTCCCGCTGATACCACTGCTGACCGGGCTTTGACGGCCCGCGTTGGACGCCTCGTCGCTGCCGCTCGCGGATGGTCAGCCACCGATCGCGGCCCGGTCCACCTCAATGTCGCACTTCGTGATCCTCTTGCACCTGCCAGTGCCGGTGACCTTGAGAAAATCCTGATGGACGAGGGTGACCCCGCCGTTTCTGCGACCCGCTTCTTCTTATGTGAGCGTGAGCCGGTCGCGTGGCGGCAGGTGGTGGATCCGAATCTGCGCACTGTGATGATTGCCGGCGACGGTGCGCATCGCGACAGCGCCGCATGGGCTGAGCGCGCCGGGATCCCGCTGCTCGCTGAGCCGACCAGTGAGCTGACAGGAAGCTCCGCGTGGATTCCGCATCAGCAAAGCATTCTCAGTGACAGTGACGTGCTCAGCCAGATCGAGCAGGTCATCGTGACGGGGCGACCGACGTTGTCGCGCCCTGTTTCCAGGCTTCTTGCGCGCGATGATATTCGCATCGTAGTGGTCAGCGAGCATACGGAATGGCCAGATGTTGCAGGCAGGGCGAGCAGCGTTGTGCCCTCGCTGTGTGATGTGCCTCTGGGCGAGGGGGGCGAGTGGTGTGACTGTCTGCGTGAGCGTTCAGGGTATGCCGATGATGCGCTCGATCCCGAGCAGTTCTCTATGCTCACTGTGGCGGACCTGATCTGGCGCGACACTGGAACCGACGTACTGGTTCTGGGAGCATCGAACACTGTGCGTGCTTTCGACCTGGCGATCCGTACGCCTGCCCAGGCGAGCGTCGTGTCGAACCGCGGTCTGGCCGGGATTGACGGCACGATTGCCACGGCGTGGGGCTGCAGTGCCAACGGTGCGCGCGTGCGCGCGGTAATGGGGGATCTGACTTTTTTCCATGATGCGTCGGCACTGGCGCTTCGCGGTGGTGGAGCGCTGTCGATCATTGTCCTGGACGATCAGGGCGGATCCATTTTCGCCTCGCTTGAACATGGACAGGCACCTCAATCGATGTACGAGCGATGGTTTGGCTGCGCGCAGAGCGTTGATATCGAATCACTATGCCGAGCCTACGGGTGGTCTTACTGCGCGGCCGTGAGCCTGGATGATGTGGCAGAGGCCCTGGCGCTCCCCATCGATGAACCGTCTGTGATTCATGTCGAATTGACGAGGGATGCTGACGGTATGCGGAGAATTCTCACACCTTCACGTTCTCAGAAAACTTCCAGATAACCTTCAGGTCATCTGGAAGATCCCTTGTCATACTGGGCATCACACAGACCAGAAAAAGAAGGACGTATGACAAACGAGCAATTTCCTCGATCTGAATTCAATGATCAGAACGAGACACCAGATGGGCGCGACGCTTACGCGCCACAGGAAACCTCTGACCACTCGTCGGCATATATGCCGCCGAGTGACCTGCCGCGTTCCGATCGCGATGGCGCCGAACGGAGTGATCTGGGTGAACAGAGTGATCTCAAGGAGCGAGGTTATCAGAGCGATCAGAGAAATCAGGGCGATCAGGGCGATCAGAGAAATCAGGGCCAGTCGAGTGAGCAAAGCGGACAGAGCCGGCAGGTTCAGCAGGGATCCCGATATGCCTACGGGTCGCCCTCGAACTCGACGGAATATATCCGCCCGGACGGGCCCAGCTATGCAGGGCGCGGTTCTTCGGCCTACGCAGGCGGCAGCGATGGCTTCGTAGCCCCGAGCTCCCAGTCGTATGGAGAAAGTGCGGCGAGTGGCCAGAGCCAGTCGTACGGGCACAGGCAGTCGTATGACCAAGGTGAGTCATCTGAGCGCACGCAATACCTGCAGGGCGGCCAGTATGCTCAGGGGGCGAACGGCCAGTACACGCAATCCGGCCAGTATGCAGGTGCGTCACGAGGTGACCAGTACTCGCATGATTCCCGCAATCCCTATGCATCACCGAACCCAGAGTCTGGATCCGCTTCCTATGGTCGAGTCGCCACTGCCGCGCCGGCATCCTCCACGAAACGTGCACGAAAGACGCGGAAAAATGGGCCGGGCTGGGGCGCAGTTGCTGCTGCGATGCTTGTGGCCGTTGCCCTCTCGCTTGGCGGCGCGTGGGGGATTAATGAATTTGTCGGTTCAGATAATTCGACGGCAACTGCTACCAGTTCGCAGAGCTCGCACGCCTCGCAACAGCCTGCACCTGTCATCAGCAGCGATGCGACGTGGGCAGAAGTTGCCGCAGCGGTCTCTCCCGCAACGGTGTCCATCAACGTCCAAGGCGGGCAAACCGCCGACATCGGATCGGGCGTCGTGTACGACTCAGCCGGTCACATCGTGACGAACTACCACGTTGTATCAGCGGCTGAAAATGCCTCAAATGGTCGAATCAGCGTCACCTTGTCTGACGGGCGAATCTATGCCGCCGAAATTGTCGGCGTCGATTCGAGTACCGACCTGGCCGTGCTGCAGATTGTGGATCCTCCCGCAGACCTGTCTGTCGCCGCATTCGGGTCATCTGCGGATGTCCAGGTGGGACAGGACGTGATGGCGATCGGATCGCCACTGGGTCTGTCGTCAACCGTCACCACCGGCGTCGTTTCAGCACTCAACCGCCCAGTCGAGGTGGCAACCGAACAACAGGACAACCAGCAGCAGATCGACCCACGTGACCCCTTCGGACAGCTTCCTCAAAATCAGAACAAGGAAACCAGCCCATCGGTCATCACCAATGCGATTCAGGTGGACGCCTCGATCAACCCGGGAAACTCCGGCGGACCGCTCTTTGACGCCCAGGGCAAAGTCATCGGTATTAACTCATCGATCGCATCTATGGGCTCAGATTCCTCATCTGCAGGCTCGATCGGACTTGGTTTCGCAATTCCATCGGACCTCGTGAAGTCTGTCGCTGAACAGATCATCGCGAACGGACAAGTCGACCACGCTGTGTTGGGCGTGCTCATTACAACCGGCACAGCCACAGTCGATGGCACCACGCGCATGGGTGCCGCCATCAGCGAGGTCAACAATGGCTCAGCCGCGGCCGAGGCAGGGCTGAAAGCTGGTGACGTCATTACCGCCGTCGACGGTAATGCGGTTGAATCCGGAAAGTCTCTGACCGGCTACATTCGCCGTTACACTGGAGGCGACCACGTCAGCATCGAATATGTGCGTGACGGCAAACTGGCCAGTGCAGATGTGACACTCCAATCGCAGATCCAGAAATAGAAATGCCAGGATCTATGCTCGTGTCAACATCTTGTTAAACGGGTCAATATCTCCTGAACTTGGAAGGATACAGCGCCATGGTGGCCGACTCACTGTTCAGTATGGACAAAATAGGGGCACGCCCCTCGATGGATCCGCAGCGAACAGTGAGCGGGCCCCACTGGCGCATCGGCATCATCACCGACCGGCTGATCCGATTCGAATGGTCCGACACCGACGAATTCGTTGACGACGCCACTCAGATCGTTCTGAACCGCAGTTTTGGGGATACTCCAAAATTCCGCGTCACTCGGCGCGACGGGCGCGTCCTGATCGATACGGACGCTGTGCGTATCACCTACGACGAAAAACCGTTTTCCCGTTTCGGGTTGTCTGCGTTTATCAAGGGCGTGGGATCCACCTGGCGTTTCTCGGAACCGGCTCGGGCCAACCTGGGCGGCACCGCCCGTACACTCGACCAGATCGACGGTCCTGTTGAACTGGACGAAGGCCTCGCAGCATTCGACGGGTGGGCTGTGATCGATGATTCCCAGTCCAACCTGATCCGCGAAGTCAGCGAAGTTGACGGGCATGACAACGCATTCGGTACGTGGGTCCAGCCCCGTAATCCGGATGAGCCGTCCGGAGCGACACCCTCGTCCCACGACTTCTATCTGTTTGCCTACGGGCATGATTTTGCGGACGCGGTGCGCGACTTCTATCAGCTGACAGGCCCGACCCCGCTGCTGCCGCGCTTCACACTGGGCAACTGGTGGAGCCGCTACCACGCCTATTCGGACGAGGAATACCGCGAGCTCATCACACGCTTTGAGGACGAGCGCGTGCCACTGTCCGTTGCCGTAATCGACATGGACTGGCACCTTGTCCACGACATTGACCCGAAGTACGGCACCGGATGGACTGGATTCACATGGAATCGTGACCTGTTCCCGCAACCTGAACAGTTCCTCGATTGGCTCCATCAACGGGGGCTGCGCACGACGCTGAATCTGCATCCGGCCGACGGGATCCGTGCCTTTGAAGAGGCATACCAGCGGGTCGCCACACGCATGGGAATCGATCCGGCCAGTGAGGACCCGGCCGAATTTGACCTGACAGATCCGCGCTTCATGCAGATCTACTTCGAAGAAGTCATTCACCCCATGGAAAAGGAAGGGGTCGACTTCTGGTGGCTTGACTGGCAGCAAGGCGGAACAACCCGTCAGCCCGGCCTGGACCCGCTATGGATGATCAACCACCTGCATTTCCTCGATTCCGCGCAGGCAGGGGAGCGCCCGCTGACCTTCTCGCGCTACGCAGGGCCAGGCTCACACCGCTACCCGGTTGGATTCTCCGGCGACACGGTCGTGTCGTGGGACTCGCTCAAGTTCCAACCCTTCTTCACATCCACGGCCTCCAACATCGGATACTCCTGGTGGAGCCACGACATCGGCGGACATATGTTCGGTGTGCGCGATGAAGAACTGGAGGCACGCTGGTACCAGTTGGGTACCTTCAGCCCGATCAACCGCCTGCACTCCACTGAATCAGCTTTCAACTCAAAGGAGCCGTGGAACTTCCACGACGAGACGCGCAGCGTGATGAACCAGGCACTTCGTCTGCGCCACCAACTGATTCCCTACCTGTACACGATGAACAGGCACACAGCTTACGAGGGGCGGCCGCTCGTGGAGCCGATGTACTGGCAGGCACCCGAGACTGCCGATGCCTGCGATCACCCGCACGAATTCCGCTTCGGTTCGCAGCTGCTGGTCGCTGCCATCACTGATCCACGCGAGCACGACACGATGAAAGCCCAGGCCGACGTCTGGTTCCCGCGCGGCACGTGGTTCGATTTCTTTACAGGTCGACGCGTCGAATCTCGCGGTGAAGCCGGCCGTCGCCTGCGCGTATGGCGCGATCTGGATTCTTACCCGGTTTTCGCTCCCGCAGGCGCAATCATCCCGCTGCAGGATAACGCGCCCGACCAGCTCAACAATGTTGACAACCCCGAGCATCTGCGCGTCATCGTCATGCCCGGTGATAATGGTGAGTTCGTCCTGTGGGAAGATGACGGAGCCGCACAGGAAAATGTCGCATGGGCCGCAACCACTCTTTCACTGAACTGGTCGCCTGCCGATGATTCCGACACGCGCACCTTCACCATTTACCCGCCTGCCGACCATGTCGACGTTCTCCCGGCCACGCGCACGTGGACCCTCGTCTTCCGCGGCGTTGCGCCCATTGACGAGGGTGACGTGACGATCACCGTCAACAACGACAAGGTTGCCTCTGAACGCGTGGCGCTGACCTACTGCAACAAGACCTTGTCCTATGAAGTCACGATTGCTGACGTTCCGGCAGATCAGCAGGTTACGGTTGAGATGTCTGCGGAAGCACTGACAGTGGCGGACGATCCGTGGTTTGATGACGCATTCGACCTGCTGTTCAAGGCGCAGATCGGCTATCCGGCCAAGGAACGCGCGATCGAGATGATTCGTGAGGAAGGTGAACGCGCTTTGGGTGGCCTCGCCTCTTTGGGTGAGCCAACCCCGACGATACAGTGGCCGCACAAACCCGAATACCTTGTGGTTCCTGACAGCGTGCGCAGCGCTCTCGATGAGATCCTGACCCGAACCTCCCAGCCGCATGTAGTTCCCGCATGTCCGCCAGCATCGTCATCTAGGTAGAGGCTCTTTTCACGCATCGCCCGACTGCCGGCGCACGACCCCCTAGATTTAAGGCTGAATCGTGCACATTCCCCTAGATTTTCGATCTTTTTGTGCACATACCCCTAAATCTTCGGCATTTTGTGCACATACCCCTAGAAGAACCGCGACCGTCCGCTGGCGCTCTCCGCGCAACACCCCGTGACCTGCGCATATGGGAAAGCGATGAAATGGCGAACCGCCTTTTCTAGGGGTATGTGCATTCTGGCGAGACTTTTTAGGGGTATGTGCACGTGCGCCCGCCAGTTTGAGGGGTCGGTGCACGCCCGCACCGACGTGACCACGCCGCGCCGCCGAAGCGTCGTCACCGAGGCAACCACACCACGCCGCGCCGCACGGCCGCCGATACTTCCGTTAGGCGGATACCACCAGTACCCAATCGCGCAATCTACACGCCCAGCGCGTCCAGAACAGGGGACATCTTCGCGCGCGTTTCGGCCAGTTCCATCTCCGGCACGGAGTCAGGCATGATGCCCCCACCAGCGAAGACACGGATCTGTGTGCGCTCACGCGTGAACTGTCCGCATCGCAACGCAATGCCGAACTCACCGTCGCCATTCGCATCGACCCAGCCCACCGGGCCTGAATAGCGGCCGCGACGCGTCTGCTCGAAGGATTCCAGCAGATCGTACGCCAGTGTTGTCGGTGTGCCGCACACCGCTGCCGTGGGATGTAAAGCAGCCACCACGTCGAGGAGGGAGTGATCCGGCACAACAGCGTTGACTTCGGTTGCCAGGTGAATGACGTTTGGAAGTTCGATCACGCTAGGCTCGGGCGGGCACTCGACGGACGTGGCCATCGGTTCGAGGCGGCGGGTGACAGATTCAACGGCCAGCGCGTGTTCACGACGATTCTTATCTGACGACATCAACTCGTCAGCATTTCCGGGAGCTGCAGTGCCAGCCAGGACGCGCGAGTACACATGATCAGCTTCTTTAGACGCCAATATCTCCGGTGTGGCGCCCACTAAACCGGCAACGGCATATGTCCAGGTCGAAGGAAACTGCTCGTGCAACTGGGTGACCAGGTATCGCTCATCCATAGCGGTCGGACTGTCCACGACCATGTCGCGACTCATCACCACTTTCGATGCTGCTCCCGAGTTCAGGCGCCGGATCACGCGGCGCACCGCGCTGAGCCACTGGTTCTGCGTCATACGCCCGGCCTGTGTCATCAGTCCTTTCGGCGTAGTCAGCTGCGTACTGAGCGCTGCCTCGGCAAGAGCGGAGGCTGCCTGAATCGGATCAGCAGGATCCTGGTCGAGCGCCGTCGTGATCACGAAGCGCGCGCCATCGCGCTCGACGATTGCGGTGTGCGGAATGATCAGGACACCGCGCGTATTCCATGCAAAACCGAACGAGGCCAATGCAACCGGTCCACAAAGGCGTGAGCTCCCCTCGTCAATTGTCGAATCAGTATCGACGAGGGCGTCCTGGCACACGTTCGTCCACTCTGACGACGCCTGCCTGATGGCCTGTGTACCTGTCACAGTGATCGTGGCAGTGCGCCCATCGGCAACGATCGAACAGCGATCTCCCAACCACGTCAACGCGTCTGCAGGGCTGGGCAGCAGTGAGGCCAGCGGACGCGTCGCACAGAGGTGTGAAGGCGGTAGTGATGCAATAGAGACGTGGAGTTTGCCATTGAGAGATACGGAACCGAAAGTGCCAGACATGAGGCCATCGTATCCAGACCATGAAAAGATAGAGACATGAATGAAACGGCAGGTCTGAACTACGACGTCTATGACCAGGACGCTGACCTCAATGACGACAGCTCACCGGCGGGCGTGCGCGCGCAACTAGATAAGGATCCCGGCGAAGTTGCGGCAATGTTTAATTCCGTGGCACGTCGATACGACATGATGAATGCACTTGCCAGCGGTGGGATGGATCATGTGTGGCTGCGCGCATTGCGCACTGCAATCGATGGCAAGCCTGGGGAGGAAATCCTCGACCTTGCTGCCGGAACCGGTGCATCAGCTGCGGCGATCGCTGCCGGTGGCGCACGCGTGACGGCGTGCGACCTGTCAGAAGGAATGATTGCGATAGGCCGTGCGCGCCACCCGGAGATCTCATTTGTTCAGGGCGATGCCACCAACCTCCAATTCGAAGACGCGACATTCGACGCCGTGACCATGTCGTACGGGCTGCGCAATATCAGCGACCCGGAACGCGCCTTGCGTGAAATGGCACGCGTGACGAAACCGGGCGGGCGACTGGTGATCTGTGAATTCTCCCACCCGACTGACCCGATTTTCTCGCGCCTGTACCGCATCCACCAGATGGTGGTCATGCCGACGCTGGCACGCCTGGTTTCATCTGACGACGTGGCGTACGACTACCTGGTTGAGACGATCCAGAGCTGGCCCGACCAGATCACTGTGGGGCAGATGATCGCGCGGAGCGGATGGGAGAGCGTGGAGTACAGGAATCTGACAGGCGGCATCGTTGCGCTGCATCGTGCCCGACGTGCCCAATGAGACGCGCTTCACGATACCTGAAATAGGTAAAGGCCCCCTTTCTCAAATACATCAAAGAACCAGTCTTTTTTCGCGCCAAAATGACGAAATGTGCCCTTTGGGGCAATCGGAGTAGGGTGCTAGTCGAATGAGGCTTGACAACAAGTAGAGGAGACACTGTGTCTGACGGTGTGGCGAAGCATGATGATGCTGACGTCGTAATCGTCGGTGGCGGGCCGGCAGGTGCATCAACTGCCTACCACCTGGCAAGTGCCGGCATTGATGCCCTCGTACTTGAAAAAGCATCATTCCCGCGGGACAAGATATGCGGCGACGGGCTGACCCCTGCAGCCGTGTACGAACTCATTGTGATGGGCGTCGATACAAGCACGTGGACGCGTAACCGCGGATTGACGGTCATTGGTGGCGGGCATCGCCTGCAACTGGAATGGCCTGACCAAAAATCACTGCCCGGATACGGCATGACACGTCGCCGCACGGAACTCGACCAAGACCTCATTCAGCACGCATGCAATCGTGGTGCGCGCCTGGTCGAAAACTGTACGGTGACAGGACCGTTGACTGACTCAACTGGGCGCATCACTGGCGTGCGCGCGCGCATCGGGCAGGGTAAAGACGCTGAAGATGTCGAGTTCCACGCCAAACTTGTGGTGGATGCAGGCGGCGTGTCGGCGCGACTGGCCACCGCAATGGGACGTGAAAAGAATCCGCGCCGTCCCCTCGGAGTGGCGGCACGCACGTACTTCCGCTCACCTCGCTCAAATGAAGAATGGATGGAATCCCACCTCGAACTGTATGCAGGACAGCCCGGCAAATCCGAACCGCTGCCCGGTTACGGCTGGATCTTCCCGATGGGTGACGGCACCGTCAACGTCGGCTTGGGATCAGTCTCTTCAGATGCGAAGGCAACCAAACTGCCGTACCACAAAGTGCTGAAGCAATGGGTCGATTCCCTTCCCGACGAGTGGGGTTTCACGCCTGACAATCAGGTTGGCTCCCTGCGCAGCGCAGCGTTGCCGATGAGCTTTAACCGCACACCCCACTACGCGAACTCACTGGTGCTGGTGGGTGATGCTGGCGGAATGGTCTCACCCTTCAACGGCGAGGGAATCGCGCCGGCCCTGAAAGCGGGTCGTCTTGCTGCAATGGCGATGGCTCAGGGTCTTGCCCGCACGACGCTTGCCGGCATGGATAAGGCGATGGAAGAGTACCCTCATGCGATGAAACAGGAATATGGCGGGTACTATTCCATGGGACGAATCTTCGTGCGGCTGATCGAGAACCCGAAAGTGATGCACTTGTGTACACATACGGGGCTTGGAATCCCACGCTTGATGACACTTGTCCATAAACTGTTATCAGATGGTTTTGAACGTAGCGGCGGTCAATGGGACGACCGTCTGATTACTACCCTCACGAAGGTGGTGCCCAAGGTATGAGATCGACTCAGCAATCTCCGTGTTGCAGTTGTGCCATCGGGCTGACCGCCCTCGTCAATAACCGGGAGGAACAATGACCAATCCCTACGTGCCATTGCTGATTATGGCCGCAGCAGCCATCGTGCTGGCGCTGGGCGGCCTGGGTGCATCAGCGATCCTGGGACCCACACGCAAGAACAGCACCAAAGCTGACAACTACGAATGTGGCATTGATCCAGGCCCTCAGCACATTGAGGAAGGCCGTTTCCCGGTGCGCTACTACCTCGTCGCGATGACCTTCATCATCTTCGACATCGAGGTCGTCTTTATGTACCCGTGGGCCGTCAGCTTTAACCAGCTGGGCTTGTTCGGGCTTGTTGTCATGTTGACCTTTATCGCCCTGATCACGGTGCCCTACATTTACGAGTGGCGCCGCGGCGGGCTGGACTACTAGGAGCGAAGGAGGACTCATGGGTATTGAAGAAGCGTTACCTGCAGGCATTGCTCTGACCAGCATGGAAAAACTGCTGGGGCTGGGTCGTAAACACAGCCAGTGGCCTGTCACCATGGGCTTGGCGTGCTGCGCGATTGAAATGATGGCAGCCGGCACCCCTCGCTTTGACATGTCACGATTCGGACTGGAAGTGTTCCGCGCCTCGCCGCGTCACTCCGACCTCATGATCGTCTCGGGTCGTGTCTCCCACAAGATGGCACCGATCATCCGTCGCGTCTACGACTCGATGGCCGACCCCAAGTGGGTCATTTCGATGGGCGCCTGCGCCTCGTCCGGCGGCATGTTCAACAACTACGCCGTCATCCAGGGCTGCGATCACTTCCTGCCTGTGGATGTCTACCTGCCCGGATGCCCACCTCGCCCCGAAGCGCTGATCCACGCCGTCCTCACCCTGCGTGAGCAGATCGGCAAAGAGCCGCTTGGCGTCCACCGTCAGGAAATCGCACGCAAGGCCGAGCAGGCAGCACTTGCTGCTACACCGACCCACCAGATGAAGGGACTCCTGTCGTGAGCGAAACTGAATCAGTGACGCCTACCCCTGATGAGGTGCAGCCGCAGGGGCAGATGCAGGCGCTGGGATCCTTCCAGGCCCCCGACGTGGTGGCCCAACGCACCGGCATGTTCGGCGTTCACGACGCCGGAGACACCACCGGTTTCGGCGGGCTGCAGCAGGCCGCGACGTTCGCTGCCCCCAGCCAGCGGCCGTACGGATCGTGGTTTGACTCGGTCGTGGACATCCTCGAAGAACTGATTACCGAGGATGGCCTTGATGTCAACGACGTCATCGAAAAGGTCGTTGTCGAACACGATCAACTGACGATCTTCATTGCGCGCGAGCACATTCAGCGCGTGGCACGTCACCTGCGTGACGACCAGGACCTGCGCTTTGAACTGTGCATCGGCACCAACGGCGTGCACTACCCGGCCGACAGGGGCCGTGAACTCCACGCCATTTACCCGTTCATGTCGATCACCCATAACAGGATGCTGCGACTGGAAGTCACGTGCCCGGACGCAGATCCGCACATCCCCAGCATCGTCGACATCTACCCCGCGAACGACTGGCAG
Organism: Pauljensenia sp. C0254C2; assembly: GCF_056583835.1. NCBI lineage: Bacteria > Bacillati > Actinomycetota > Actinomycetes > Actinomycetales > Actinomycetaceae > Pauljensenia > Pauljensenia sp. C0254C2. The sequence continues at coordinate 116,215 of NZ_JBWPJO010000005.1, read as the reverse complement.
GAACGCGAGACGTGGGACCTGATGGGCATTATCTTTGATGGCCACCCCTCTTTGACGCGTACTGCGATGCCGGATGACTGGGTAGGACACCCGCAGCGCAAAGATTACCCACTGGGCGGCATTCCCGTGGAATACAAGGGAGCCACCGTTCCACCGGCCGACACACGGAGGTCGTACAACTGATGAACGCACAACGTGTCAATTTCCGGGCAACCCCCGGAACAGCCAACATCGATGTCGACGACATTCCCGAAGTCATGGCGCAGGGCGGTGACTGGGAAGACGTCCTCGCCGAAATCGAAAAGATCACGAACGAACGCATCGTGCTCAACATGGGTCCAGTGCACCCCTCGACGCACGGCGTGCTCCGCCTGGTCCTTGAACTGGACGGCGAACTCGTGCGCGAAACACGCGTTGACACCGGCTACCTGCACACCGGCATCGAAAAGAACATGGAATACCGCACGTGGACACAGGGCGTCACATTCTGCACCCGCATGGACTACGTCGCACCGTTCTTCCAGGAAGTCGGCTACTGCCTGGCGGTGGAAAAACTGCTGGGCATCACCGACCAGATTCCAGAGCGCGCCACGCTGATCCGCGTACTCATGATGGAGCTCAACCGTGCAGCCTCGCACATCGTGGCAATCGGAACCGGCGGCAACGAGCTGGGTGCCACCACGATGATGACCATCGGCTTCCGCGCACGTGAAGAAATCCTGCGAATTTTCGAACGCATCACCGGCCTGCGCATGAACCACGCGTACATCCGACCTGGCGGCGTCGCACAGGACCTGCCGGCAGGAACGGTGGACTTCATCCGTGAAAAGCTGCCGCGCATCCGCAGAGACGTGGGCGAACTGCAGGACCTCACCTTACAGAACCCGATCTTCAAAAAGCGTTTCGTTGGTACCGGCTACATGCCGCTGTCAGCTGTTATGGCGCTCGGTATGACCGGACCGGGCCTGAAAGCGGCCGGCATTCCGTTTGATCTGCGAAAGATGCAACCGTACTGCGGGTACGAAGATTTCGAATTCGACGTTCCCACCTATGATTCATCCGACGCCTACAACCGCACACTCGTTCGCTTCGACGAGATCTACCAGTCACTGCGCATCGTCGTGCAGGTGCTCCGACGCCTCGAGAAGTGCGAGGGCGGTCCGACCATGGTTGATGACCCCTCGATCGCGTGGCCGGCACGGCTGTCGGTTGCAACCGACGGACAGGGCAACTCGCTCGAACATATCCGCGAAATCATGGGCGAGTCGATGGAGTCGCTGATTCACCACTTCAAGCTGGTGACCGAGGGATTCTCTGTTCCCGCCGGTCAGGTATACCAGACCATCGAACATCCGAAGGGCCTGCTCGGGATCCACGTAGTCTCCGGCGGTGGCACGCGCCCCTACCGCGCGCACTTCCGTGACCCTTCATTCGCCAACCTGCAGTCATTGTCCATCATGACCGAGGGGGGCCAGCTGGCTGACGTGGTTGTCTGCCTGGCAACAATTGACCCTGTTTTGGGAGGTGTTGACCGATGAGCTACGCGCCAGAAGTTGAACAGCGTCTGCGTGAAGAAGCGGCGGTGGTTGTGGACCGGTATCCCACCGGACATTCACGCTCAGCACTGATTCCGCTGCTGCACCTCGTGCAATCCGTTGACGGATACATCACTGCTGACGGCATCGCGCTGTGCGCTGACATCCTCGACCTGACACGTGCGGAAGTGTCCGCTGTGGCGACGTTCTATACCCAGTACAAGCGCCATCCCACGGGAGACTACCTGGTGGGCGTGTGCACGAACGCGCTGTGCGCCGTGCTGGGCGGTGACGCAATCTGGGAGGCCGTCTCACAGCATGTGGGAGTTGGCACCGATGAGACCAGTGAATCCGGCAAGATTACGCTGGAACGCCTCGAATGCAACGCCGCGTGTGACTACGCGCCCGTCATGATGGTCAACTGGGAGTTCTTCGATAACCAGACACCGCAGTCAGCGATTCAGCTGATCGACGACATCGAGGCCGATAAGCCGATCCACCCGACGCGTGGTGCCGACACGGTCCACACGTTCAAAGAGGTCGAGCACGTACTTGCCGGTTTTCTTGATGGTCACGAACATGAGGGCCCTTCAGCGGGCGAGAACTCACTGCTGGGCCTGCGCATCGCAGAGCAGAACAACTGGAATGCTCCGGTGCGGACCGGTTCTGAACAGGAGGAGGACAAGTGAGCTCCTTAAGCGCACCATCAACCCTCACGCCGATCCTGACGCGCGGGTGGGATGCAGAGCGGTCATGGACGCTGCAGTCTTACCTGAGCCGTGGCGGATACGAAGGATTGAAAGCCGCCCGCGCCCTTGAACCGTCTGACATCGTCGAGAAGGTCAAGGCTGCCGGTCTGCGAGGCCGAGGCGGCGCAGGCTTCCCGACCGGACTCAAGTGGTCCTTCCTGCCTCCCGATGACGGCAAGCCGCGGTACCTCGTGGTCAACGCCGACGAATCAGAACCGGGAACCTGCAAGGACATCCCGCTGATCATGGCGAACCCGCACATTCTGGTTGAAGGCATGGCGATCACATGCCGCGCCATTAACTGCCACCACGCTTTCGTCTACCTGCGTGGCGAGGTCGTCCACGTCTACCGCCGCCTCCTGAATGCGATTCGCGAAGCTGAAGAGGCTGGCCTGCTGGAAGACCTGCGCATCATTGCTCACGCAGGTGCCGGTGCCTACATCTGCGGTGAAGAAACCGCACTGCTGGACTCCCTGGAAGGTCGTCGCGGACATCCGCGCCTGAAGCCCCCGTTCCCGGCAGCTGAAGGCCTGTACGCGCGCCCGACTGTTATTAACAATGCCGAATCCATTTCGCAGGTGCCAGGGATTTTCCGCAACGGAGATGACTGGTACGCCTCGATGGGCACGGAAAAATCCAAGGGCCACGGTATTTTCTCCGTCTCAGGCCACGTCAAGAACCCAGGCCAGTTTGAAGCACCATTCGGCATCACGATGCGCGAACTGATCGAAATGGCCGGAGGCATCCGCGAAGGCCACACCCTCAAGTTCTGGACACCAGGCGGATCATCCACCCCGCTGTTTACCGAAGCTGAACTTGATGTGTCCCTCGATTACGAATCCGTGGGACAGGCCGGATCGATGCTGGCAACGCGTGCACTGCAGGTGTTCGACGAGACCACATCGGTCGTGCGCGTCATTACCCGCTGGACCGAGTTCTATCAGCACGAATCGTGCGGCAAATGCACGCCGTGCCGTGAAGGAACGTACTGGCTCAAGCAGATCATGCTGCGCCTGGAACAGGGCAAAGGACTTCCCGGAGACGTCGATCTGCTCGAAGAGATCGCCGGGAACATCGCCGGTCGCAGCTTCTGCGCACTCGGTGACGCTGCAGCCACACCAATCAGGTCCGGCATCAGCAAGTTCCGAGAAGAATTCGAAGCCGGTTTGACGACGCCCGCACAGGAGCTGTTCCCGTACGAAGCGTCCGCTAACTTCACTAGAGGAGGTGCCCGATGAGCGACGCGCCAGAAATGGTCGATATTACGATCGATGACATCCAGATGTCCGTTCCCAAGGGAACGCTGGTCATTCGCGCTGCGGAACAGGCTGGAATTCGTATTCCACGATTCTGCGATCACCCACTGCTCGCACCTGCAGCTGCATGCCGCCAGTGCCTTGTCGAAGTCGGAATGCCTGACCGCAAGACCGGCGAGCTGCGCTTCATGCCCAAGCCGCAGCCCTCATGCGCACAGACAGTCAGCCCGGGAATGGTCGTCAAGACCCAGTTCACCTCCGAGATTGCCGACAAAGCACAGCGCGGCGTTATGGAGTTCCTGCTGATCAACCACCCGCTGGACTGCCCTATCTGCGACAAGGGCGGCGAATGTCCCCTGCAGAACCAGGCCATGACAGAAGGACGCGCAAAGTCACGATTCGCTGACGCCAAGCGCACCTTCCCCAAGCCTCTGAAGCTGACCAGCCACATCATGCTGGACCGTGACCGCTGCATCCTGTGCCAGCGCTGCGTGCGTTTCGGTAAGGAGATTGCAGGCGACGCGTTCATCGACCTGCAAGGTCGCGGCGGCGGTACCTCACCGACAGACGACCATTACTTCATGGGCGAACAGATCGGCTCCTTCGACACCCAGGTCATCGGGTTCCACGACGAAGGTGCCCACGACGCGGGAACTGTGCCGCTGTCTGGCCCATACGGCGAGGCTGGCGTCATTGGATCCATCAACGGGGGAGAGCTTCCACCATCAGGATACGACCAGTCGGGACGCGCATTCGCCTCGTACTTCTCCGGCAACGTTATTCAGATCTGCCCGGTCGGCGCGCTCACCGCGTCGTCCTACCGCTTCCGTGCACGCCCCTTCGACCTGGTTTCCACACCGTCGGTGTCAGAACACGACGCATCCGGATCAGCGATCCGTATCGACGTGCGTCGCGGCCAGGTCGTGCGCCGCATGGCCGGCAACGATCCGGACGTGAACGAAGAGTGGATCACCGATAAGGATCGCTTCGCCTTTGAATGGGATCGTGAATCCCGCCTGACCACACCGCTGGTTCGAGAAAACGGTCAGATGGTGCCGACCTCCTGGGCCGACGCGCTGCACCGCGTGGCTGAAGGACTGAAGGTGGCGCGTGACAAGGGAACAGTTGGCATGCTTCCTGGCGGCCGTCTGACCTTCGAGGATGCCTGGGCATGGTCCAAGTTTGCTCGCACTGTTGTGGGGACCGATTCCATCGATGCACGCGTTCGCGAAACCAGCGAGGAAGAACGCCAATTCCTCGCAGCACACGTAGCAGGAACAGGCCTGGGTGTGACGTATGCGGATCTGGAAAAGGCCGGGAGCGTCCTGCTGGTCGCACTCGAGCCCGAAGACGAATGCGGATCCATTTTCCTGCGCTTGCGTAAAGGCGTCCTGAAGGGAACCACTCACGTCACGACCATTGCGCCGATGACGACAAGTGGATCACTCAAGCTCAACGCACAGGTGGTGCACGCCGCACCCGGAACTGAAACCGAAGTTCTCGCGTCGCTCACCAGCGGAGCAGCGGCCGAAGGCACCGCCCTCGTCGAATCTCTGTCCGACGGCGGGATCATCCTGGTCGGAGAACGCGCAGCGCGCACCCCCGGGCTGCTGACTGCAACCGCCAAGCTCGCTCAGGCAACTGGAGCTCGACTCCAGTGGGTTCCACGCCGAAGCGGTGACCGCGCAGCGGTTGAAGCCGGACTTCTTCCCGGCCTGCTGCCATTTGGTCGCTCACTTGCCGATGCCGGTGCCCGCGAAAGCATGGGCTGGGATACGGCAGGCATGCCGACCACAACCGGCATGGACATTCAGGACATTCTGGACGGTGTGCGCACCGGCTCTGTCAGCGCCCTGATCGTGGGAGGTGTTGACCTGCGTGACCTGCCCGATCCGAAAGCGGCACGCAATGCGCTCGACGCAGTGGACTTCCTCGTGTCGATGGAAGTGCGCGCGTCCGATGTCACTGAGCTTGCTGACGTGGTGCTGCCCGTTGCCCCGCCACTGGAAAAGAACGGTACCTTCATCAACTGGGAAGGCCGACTGCGCCCCTTCGGCCAGGCGATCTCGTCACGCTCGCTGACTGATCGCGATGTGCTCGTGCGACTGGCGCGCGAATTTGATGTCGATCTGGGTGGAGCCACGCTGAAGGATCTGTATGACGAGGTCAACCCCGTGATGGACTGGTCCGGTGAACGCTGCGTCATGGATGTGGCTACCACAACCGCCCCGCCTGTCGAATCGGTGAGCGAGGGACAGGCTGTTCTGGCCACTCACAAACCGATGCTCGACGCCGGACGCCTTCAGGACGGCGCACCGCAGCTGGCTGGAACAGCGCGCCGCCCCGTTGCCTTCATCTCGCAGGCAACGCTGTCGGCTTTGGGAATGTCGCAAGGCGACACCCTGACTGTTAGCTCCGAACGCGGATCGCTCACGCTGCCGGTGGAGGTCACCGATCTGCCCGATCGTGTGGTCTGGCTGCCTGAGTGCTCCCAAGGATCACTTGTACATGAGTCACTGGGAACAGCCGGTTCCGTTGTGACGCTCTCACACGCAGTGGAGGTGACCCGATGATGACAACGCTTCCGCTGGCGATTCCCGACTACACAGTGGCGGACTTCTCCCAGGAAACGTGGTGGCTGACCCTCATCAAAGCGGTCTTCATCATCTTGTTCCTGATTTTCAACGTGTTGCTCGCCCTGTGGGTGGAACGACGCGGACTGGGACGCATGCAGACCAGGCCCGGCCCGAACGTTGCCGGCCCGTTCGGCCTGTTCCAGGCTTTCGCTGACGCGTTGAAACTGCTGTTCAAAGAGGACATGTGGACCAGGCGCTCCGATAAGTTCCTCTACTTCATGGCCCCGGCCATCGCAGCGTTCTGCGCATTCAGCGTGTTCGCGGTGATCCCGCTTGGCCCGAACGTCAGCATGTTCGGCCACTCAACGCCACTGCAGCTGGCCGACATGCCGGTTGCTGCGCTGTATATCCTGGCGATCACCTCGCTGGGCCTGTACGGCATCGTCCTCGGTGGCTGGTCGACGCGTTCGACGCTGCCGCTGTACGGCGCCGTGCGTTCATCCGCGCAGGTGATCTCCTATGAACTGTCGATGGGCCTGGCCCTGGTCTCCGTGTTCATTATGTCGGGATCAATGTCCACCTCCCAGATCGTTGCCGCACAGACTCCGTTCTGGTGGGCAGTGACGCTGGCACCCGCCTTCGTTATCTACTGCATCTCGGCAGTCGGCGAGGTCAACCGTCTGCCTTTTGACCTGCCCGAAGCTGAAGGCGAACTTGTCGCCGGACACATGACGGAGTACTCCTCCATGAAATTCGGCTGGTACTACCTGTCCGAATACGTCAACATGCTGAACGTGTCAGCCGTGGCAACCACCATGTTCTTTGGCGGATGGCACGCACCGTGGCCGTTGTCGCACGTGCCCGTCATCAACGACGGATGGTTCGGAATCGTGTGGTTCTTCCTGAAGATGTGGTTCTTCATGTTCCTGATGATCTGGACGCGAGGCACGCTGCTGCGTATCCGATACGACCAGTTCATGCAGTTTGGCTGGAAGCGTCTCATCCCGGTTGCCCTGGCATGGGTCGTTGCCGTAGCAGTGCTGCGTGGAGTGACCGCCTGGGTTGACACCTCAATGCCGGTGATCCTTGGCGTGATCCTCGCGATCTTCGTCATCGCCCTTGCAGTCATGTGGTTCCTGGATTCCGGTGAGGGCGAAACCACCGGCGAGGGAGACGACGTGACCGAAACGTTCGATCCGTTAGCCGACGGATTCCCTGTCCCGCCCAAGCCCGGCCAGCAGCTGCCGCCGTCACCGCGAGCCGGCAGAGCCCAGCCAGTTGGGGTTGCAGCCAACACGACTGTCGCGACTGATGCTCAGGAGGAAACCGATGAGTAAGTCAGACAAGCATCTTCCGCCATTGGGACCCGATGAGGAGCTGCTCTACGAGCACGATCATCGCGGCCCGGTCAGTGAGTTCTTTGCCCCCGTGGCAGGGTATGGCGTGACGATCACGTCATTCTTCCGCCCCACTGTCACCGAACAGTACCCCTTCGAGGGGCCGTTCGTGCAGCCGCGTTTCCACGGGCGCCACCAGCTCAACCGTTACGCCGACGGCCTGGAAAAGTGCATCGGCTGCGAGCTGTGCGCGTGGGCCTGCCCGGCCGACGCCATCCTCGTCGAAGCCCACTCAAACACGCCTGACGCACAGTACTCGCCAGGGGAACGTTACGGCGCGGTCTACCAGATCAACTACCTGCGTTGCATCTTCTGCGGATTCTGCATCGAAGCTTGCCCCACGCGTGCGCTCACCATGGGACACAACTTCGAACTGTCGGAGTACCGCCGCGAAGCGGAAATCTACGAAAAGCACCAGCTCCTTGTTCCCCTTGCCGACGGCATGCTGGCACCACCACACCCGATGGTCGAAGGCATGTCCGACGACGACTACTACAAGGGTGAGGTGACTGGACCGACGCAACGCCAGATCGACTGGGTACGCGAGCGTCGACCCGAAGATTCTTCACTGCAGTCCGCTCAGCAGGCGGTTGCACAACCAGTTGAACAGGAGGCTGCGCGGTGACAGAAACAGCATGGCCACTGATGGGCAGCACAGGCGAGGCGATCCTTTTCAGTTGCGTCGCCGTCGTCATGGTGCTGGGCGCCCTCGGTGTGCTCTTCTTCAAGAAAGCTGCGTACTCCGCGATCTGTATGGTCGCGGTGATGATTGGACTGGCAGTATTGTTCATCGCTCTGGGAGCACCGTTCTTGGGTGCTGTCCAAGTCGTCGTCTACACCGGCGCCATCATGATGCTGTTCTTGTTCGTCATCATGATGATCGGCCTGGGAGCCACCGACGGATACCAATTCCAGTCACGCGGTGCAATCACTGCCGCATGCATCGGCGGGCTCGGCATGATCGCCATTTTTGCCGGTATCGGCGCGAAAACAGTGTTGTCCGCGAGCAAAGCCTCGAGCGTTGACCCGTACTCCAATGAGCCGGTCACCTCGCTGGCATCCTCACTGTTCGCAGACCACTGGATGTCAATGGAACTAGCGGGCACTCTGCTCATCACTGCCGCGATCGGCGCGATGCTGCTGACTCACACGGACCGCCTGGGACCCTCGTTCAATCAGCGCACTACGGCTGAAGCCAAGATGAAGGCCTTCAAGGAAAGCGGCCGTCACATTGGACAGCTTCCGGCGCCTGGCGTGTTCGCTCATTCGAACGCAACGGACGTTCCGGCAATCGGCGGCGACACACTCGCCCCGGTGGAAGATTCCGTGCCGCGTGTCTTCCGCGTGCGAGGATTGGGCCGTTCACTGAACCAGGTTGCCCCTGACATTGCAGAGTCTTTGCAGCTGACGCGCGCCGGGTTGCTGGACGATTCACCATTCAAGGCAGGAAAAAACGTGTCGGTTCCTCGATCCGGAGCCTGGGGCATGCCGGGGCCTTCCGCGCCCACCGGCCTCAACCAGCCTGAAGCGTCCGCGGCTGACCGCAACGCGCAGGCCGAGACCTCGGCCAACGAAGCTGATCCGAAGGGCATGGGCGAGGTGCAGACCGCACCGGATGCCGGACAAGCCAATACTGATCATGTACAGGGACCGGGCGCGAACGCCGGCCCTACGCAGGGCGGAAGCAATAACAATGCTCAGCCGCACACACCTGGTGAAGGAGCTGCCAAATGAGTATGGCATGGTACCTGATCCTCGCGGGCGTGATCTTCTCCATCGGAGCGGTCGTAGTCCTCGTGAGGCGTTCCGCGGTGATCTCACTGATGGGTGTGGAGCTCATGCTGAACTCCGCGAACCTCGCCCTCGTGACCTTCGCACGTATCCACGCAGATGTTGCCGGACAGATCATGGCGTTCTTTGTCATGGTTGTCGCCGCAGCTGAAGTGGTCGTCGGACTGGCCATCATCGTATCCATCTTCCGTGCACGCGCGACAACCGGCGTGGACGACAACAACCTGCTAAAGAACTAAGGGAGGACCATTTCAATGACCACTACCCTCCCCGCTTTGACGGCCGCAACAGGGCCGGCAGCACTTGCGTGGCTTATGGTCGCGATCCCACTGGCGTCCGCAATCCTGTTGCTCGTCCTTGGGCGGCGCGCAGACAAATGGGGCCACATCCTCGGTGTGATCGCCTCGTGGGCGTCATTCGTTGTCGGCGTCGTTATCCTGGTGCAGATGCTTGGACTTCCAGCAGGTGAGCGACGACTGTCCATCGATCTGTTCTCGTGGATTCCGGCCGGCGACCTGTCCATCAACTTTGGAACCCTGATCGACCCGCTGTCGATGACCTTCGTGATGCTCGTGACCTTCGTGGGCTCGCTCATCCACGTATACGCCATCGCCTACATGGAACACGACGGGGATCGCCGCCGCTTCTTTGCCTACTTGAACTTCTTCATCGCCTCCATGCTGACACTGGTCATCGCGAATTCTTACGCAGTGCTCTTCATGGGATGGGAAGGCGTAGGCCTTGCCTCATACCTGCTGATCGGCTTCTGGAACCAGGTGCCCGACAATGCGACCGCCGCGAAGAAGGCGTTTGTCATGAACCGTGTCGGTGACATGGGCATGCTGATCGCCATGATGGGGATGGTTGCCTATGTCGGCTCCGTCTCCATGAATGACGTCAGCACTGCAGCTGCGGGACTGTCCACTGCACAGGCGACACTCATCGGTATCTTCCTGCTGGTCGCTGCCTGTGGTAAGTCCGCGCAGTTCCCACTGCAGGCATGGCTCGGTGACGCAATGGCCGGCCCGACGCCGGTGTCCGCGCTGATCCACGCGGCCACGATGGTGACCGCAGGTGTGTACCTGATTGTCCGCTCCGGCGCGATCTTCCTGGCAGCCCCTGCCGCATCACTGACAGTGGCGATCATCGGTGCGATCACGTTGCTGTTCGGCGCGATCGTCGGTTCGGCCAAGGACGACATGAAGAAGGTGCTGGCAGCATCAACGATGTCGCAGATCGGCTACATGCTTCTGGGTGCGGGTCTTGGCCCCATCGGCTGGGCGTTCGCCATCTTCCACCTGTTCACGCACGGTTTCTTCAAGGCATTGATGTTCTTGGGAGCAGGCTCCGTCATGCACGGCATGAACGATCAGGTCAACATGCGTCGCTTCGGTGCCCTGCGCACCGCGATGAAAGTCACCTGGATTACGTTCGCATGCGGCTGGCTCGCCATCCTCGGCGTGCCGCCATTCTCCGGATTCTTCTCAAAGGACAAGCTCATCGAGGCGGCATTTGCAGCGTCCTCGTTCTCCGGAATGTCAACACCCTGGGCTCCGTGGGTATTCGGCCTGGTCACAATGTTCGGTGCCGGAATCACCGCGTTCTACATGTCGCGCCTGTTCTTCATGATCTTCCACGGAGAAGCACGCTGGACAGATTCAACACCCGAGCAGGAAGTCCACCCGCACGAGTCGTCCCCTCTGATGACCATCCCGATGATCATTCTGGCGGTTTGCTCGGTACTCATCGGTGGACTGCTCAGCATCGGCGGAGCATTCACCTCATGGCTGGTTCCCGCAGTGGGGGAGACCCCTCACGTTGAGCCGGTCCTGCCGGTGTGGCTGATCCAGGTCGCCACCCTGCTGCTTGTCGTGATCGGCGTCGCCGTTGCGTGGTTCATGTACGTGAAGAAGCCGGTCCCGATTGGCGTCCCGGCAGGCAACGCGCTCACGCAGGCTGCACGCCAGGATCTGTACCAGGACCACCTCAACGAGAAACTCTTCATGATGCCCGGACAGGCGTTGGTCACCGTGGCAACAGAGGGCGATCGAAAGGTGGTCGACGGTGCAGTGGGCGGCTTGAGCTGGCTCACCGTTGGTGCGGGTCGCCTCGTCGCCATCACACAGAACGGTTTGGTGCGAACCTATGCGTCTTACATCCTTGGCGGCGTTCTTGTCGTCTTGGCAATCGTCCTCGGCTTCAGGCTGTGAGGGTGAGGAGGAGAATCAATGACTACTACTGATCTCATCCAGTCCAGTTCAATCCCGTGGCTGACGATCATGGTTGCCTGGCCGCTCGTGGCCGGCGCACTGGTCGGCCTCATCCCGGGGTTGCGTGCGCGCGGACGCCTTGTGGCGTTGGGCGCCTCGCTCATCGAATTGGTGCTCGGTATCATCGTTGCCACGCAATTCGACTGGACCACACCTGCCACACACCAGCTCGGTGAATCATATTCGTGGATCCCGCAGATGGGCGTGTCATGGGCGCTCGGCGTAAATGCCCTCGGCCTTGTGATGATCTTGCTGGCCGTCGCACTGGTGCCGCTCGTTCTGCTTGCTGCGCCTGCTCGCCTCGCCGGTTCCACGCACGAGGGCGACGCGCGCGACGCTGACGCTGACGAACGTGAGTCGCGTGAGGGCGCCTATAGCGCGCTGATCCTCGTCCTTGAAATGTTCATGGTCGTGATCTTCGCAGCCTTCGACGTGATCGTCTTCTACATCGCATTTGAAGCGATGCTGGTGCCGCTGTTCTTTATGATCGGCACCTACGGAGTGGGCGAGGCTGTGGCACGCCGCAAGGCTGCCATCAAGTTCCTGCTGTACTCGCTTGCCGGTGGCCTGGCCATGTTGGGCGGTCTGGTGGCACTGTGGGCAGTTGTCCCGCAAAAGTCCGAGACGTTCTTCCGCCTGGACACTCTCTCTCAATTCACCCCGATGCTGCCGTCCTCGTGGGCGATGGGAATCTTCTGGGCCTTCATGGTCGCCTTCATCATCAAGGCGCCGATGGTTCCGGTCCACACATGGCTGCCTGACACGGCGGCAGTTGCCCGCCCAGGTACATCCGTCCTGCTGGTCGGCGTGCTCGACAAGATCGGCACATTCGGAATGATCACGCTGTGCGTGAGCCTTTTCCCGCAGGCAGCGGCCAAGTGCGCCGTCGCCATGTGCGTTGCCGCCATCGTCTCAATCCTGTGGGGCGGTCTGGCCGCCATCGGACAAAACGACATTATGCGACTGGTGTCCTACACCTCGGTGTCACACTTCGGCTTCATGGTGCTGGGCATCTTCATCGGCTCGCAGCTGGCGTTGACCGGCGCGATGATCTACATGGTCGCTCACGGTGTCTCGATCGCCGCCATGTTCCTGATCTCCGGCTTCCTGACCCGCCGAGGCGGGACACGCGAGATTCCTGCATACCGCGGAATGCAGCGTGTGACTCCGGTGATCGCCGGCACGTGGTTGGTGTCCGGTTTGGCTTCAATCGCCCTGCCTGGCTTGTCAGGGTTCGTCCCTGAATACATGGTGCTGATGGGGTCCTTCTCCGTGTCAGTTCCGATCGCGCTGTTCGCTGTGCTGGGTGTCATCATCGCCGCCCTGTACGTGCTGCTGCCGTATCAGAAGGTCTTCACCGGCCCGCCAAACGAACCAATGCGCCACCTCACTGACATGAACGGTCGCGAAAAGGCCGTCGTGACGCCGCTGATCATCGCGATGGCTGTCATCGGCTTGTGGTCTGCTCCGATTGTCGGAGCACTGACCCCGGTATCAGACCAGGTCTTGAACGCAGGAAGCGCGGCGAGTGCGCCAGCGCAGACAGATGGGCAAACCTCTGACGCACCTGCCGATACGTCAACTGAAGGGAGCTCCAAGTGATTCCCATGAACGTCGCTACAACTACGGCCAGTGTTCCGTGGGCGAGCCTGACACCAGTGCTGATTGTGCTCGGTGGAGCAGTACTGGCAGTCCTGGTTGAATCATTTGCCCCCGCGCGCCTTCGTCGCCCGCTGGGAATTGGGGTCTCCCTCGTCGTGACCGCTGCAGCTATCGTCGTGCTCTCATGGCGCTGGGTTGTCGTAGCTGACACGCCGCAGGGTTTCGATGAATACATTGAGGACCCGCTGACAGTGGGTGCGCAACTGATTCTTGCCGTCATCACCTTCCTGGCGTTACTCGTCATCTCGGATCGTACGCAGATTCGTGATGGAACCTTCGCTGGACAGCCCTCGGACCGTCCCGGTTCCGTGGATGAGGAGCTGACAGAAAAGAAGCGCTACCAACGTTCGGAAATGTTTGCCCTCGTCCTGTTCTCGCTGGGTGGCATGATGGTGTTCCCTGCAGCGGACTCAATGATCATGCTGTTCGTGGCACTCGAGGTGATGTCGCTACCGCTGTACATCCTGTGTGCGACAGCGCGCCGTCACCGCCAACTGTCACAGGAAGCTGCGCTGAAGTACTTCATCCTCGGCGCATTCGCCTCGGCCTTCTTCCTGATGGGCATGGCACTGCTGTACGGGTACTCAGGTGGACTGAAGTTCTCCGGAGTGTACAAGGTCATGACCCAGAGCACGGGCGAGATGGACTGGCTGTTGCTGGCCGGCATCGTCATGGTGCTGGTGGGCCTGCTCTTCAAGGTTGGTGCTGCCCCGTTCCACGCATGGACGCCTGACGTTTACACCGGCGCACCCAGCCCGATCACCGGTTTCATGGCAGCTGCAGTGAAAATGGCTGCCTTTGCCGCGATCCTGCGTTTCTACCAGGTCCTCGCCGGACACTTCACATGGGATCTGCTGATCCCGATGAGTATTATCGCTGTCCTGACGATGGTGGTTGGCACCGTCGCAGGTCTGGTCCAAACAGACATCAAACGCATGCTGGCGTACTCGTCAATCGCGCATGCGGGCTTCATCCTGCTGGCGGTCTTGTCCCTGGTCAAGGGATCGGCAGGCCACGTCCTGTTCTACGTCCTGGCATACGCGCTGGCCACCATCGGCTCCTTCGCTGCGGTTACGCTGGTTCGCTCCGGCACCCGCTCTGGTGATTCGCTGGAGGTAGGCGGAGAGGCAACGGCTTTGGATCGCTGGGCCGGACTGGGCAAACGCAGCCCGCTGCTGGCAGGCAGCGTCCTGGTGTTCCTGATGTCATTCGCCGGCATTCCATTGACCAGCGGCTTCATTGGAAAGTTCGTTGTATTTTCAGATGCCTTCGCTGGCCAACTCGGATGGTTGGTTGCGATCGGCCTGCTGTGCTCCGTGGCAACAGCGTTCTACTACTTCCGTGTTGTTCGCCTGATGTTCTTCACTGAACCAAGTGAGAACACCGTGGTCATTAAGAGCGAAGGCCTCACTGCGATCGCTATTGCTGTGTGTGCGCTTGGGACGATCCTGCTGGGCATCGTTCCTGGGCCCGTCTTGTCAATGCTCTCAAATGTCGCTATCTTCTTGCCGTGACAGCTGTGAATTCTTATTCCGTACTTGACCTTGACGTCCCTTCTCTCGAAGCGCGTATCACTCCTGCGCTGGAAAGCGTGGAGGAGCTGCTGAATGACGCAGTTCGAGGCGGGCGTGACCTGGTCGAAGAACTCACACGCCATCTGAGCGTGGCGGGAGGCAAACGGATCCGCCCGGCTTTGACGCTTGTGTGTGCGCAGCTCGGTGACCCCGAGCGCGCAACGAGCGAGCGTGTCATCAGCGCAGCAACCGCAATGGAGCTGACGCACCTGGCATCGCTCTATCACGACGACGTCATGGACAGCGCACCCACTCGGCGCGGGGTTACCTCCGCACAGCACATGTGGGGTAACAACCGCGCCATCCTCGCTGGCGATGTGCTCTTTGCCAGGGCATCACGCCTGATAGCTTCCCTGGGACCTGAATCGGTGGCGCATCACTCAGACACCTTTGAGCGTCTGTGCATGGGGCAGCTCAACGAAACCTTCGGACCACCCGAAGACGCCGACCCGGTCGAGTTCTATCTGCAGGTTTTGGCAGACAAGACAGGATCGCTCCTTTCAGCATCAGCTTTCTTTGGAGCCTTCCACGGCGGAGCCGGCAGAGAGGTCGCTGACCTTGTTGCCACCTACGGTGAGAAGGTCGGCGTCGCTTTCCAGATCGCTGATGATGTTCTGGATCTTGCCTCCACAGGTGAGACCTCAGGGAAGACCCCGGGAACTGACCTGCGTGAAGGCGTGGATACACTGCCCGTCTTGCTGTTGCGCCGCCACGTGGCACACAACGGTGACGATGCGGCAGGCCAGGAAATCCTGGACGCAATCGACGGGGATCTGAGTTCCGATGGCGTCCTGGCTGACGTTGTTGACATGCTGCGCCATCACCAAGTGCTGCAGGAGACTCGCGACCTAGCTGAAAAGTGGTGCGACGATGCAGTGGCAGTGCTGGACGCCCTCGACGATTCTGAACCCAAACAGGCGCTGACTGCTTTCGCTCATCTTATGGTCAACCGCTTGTCCTGATCGTGCGTGGGCGGCGCCATAGTGCCGTTCCTGTGAAGCGCGCTAGGATGGTGTGTTGTATCGAAAACGCGGCTCGAGCCACGCTCATTCGTGCGTGGTGAGCCTGAGAAGGGACGAATGACTGTGACAGCAACGAACGTTGCCGTTGTCGGGGCCGGCCCGGCTGGTATTTATGCTTCGGACATCTTGTCGAAATCAGATCTCGATGTGAATATCGACCTGTTCGAACGCCTGCCTGCTCCCTACGGACTCGTTCGCTACGGCGTGGCTCCTGATCATCCGCGCATCAAACAAATCATCGTTGCCCTCTACAAGATCCTGCAGCGAGGCGACATCCGCCTGCTCGGCAACGTGGAGATCGGTCGCGACGTGACGATCGACGATCTGCGCGAACACTACGACGCCGTCATCTTGGCAACCGGAGCTGACCGTGATGCTCCGCTAAACATCCCAGGTGTCGACCTGCCGCAGTCATATGGTGCAGCCGACTTTGTCTCGTGGTACGACGGGCATCCGGACTACCCGCGCACCTGGCCGCTTGACGCGCGCGAGGTTGCCGTCATCGGTGTGGGCAATGTGGCGCTGGATGTGTCCCGCATCCTCTCTAAGCATGTGCATGACCTGATGGTGACTGAAGTGCCGGACAACGTGGCGAAAATTCTCGAAGACAATCCCATCACCGATGTACATGTTTTTGGCCGCCGAGGTCCCGCGCAGGTCAAGTTCACGCCACTCGAGCTGCGTGAACTGGGCAAAGTGCCCGACGTTGACGTGATTGTCGATGAGGAAGACTTTGATTTTGATGAAGGCTCCGAACAGACGATGCGCTCATCCAACCAGCAGCGCCAGGTCGTCAAGACACTGACGAACTACGCCTCGGTGGATCCAGAAGAGCGCCAAGCCTCCCGCCGTATCCATATCCACCTGTTCCAGTCACCCTCGGAAATTCTGGCGGACAGCAAAGGTAACGTGCGCGCACTGCGCACCGAACGCACTGAACTGGTCGGTGACGGCAGCGTGCGCGGCACCGGAGTGATGACTGACTGGCCGGTGCAGGCCGTGTACCGGGCCGTCGGATACTTTTCGTCGCCCATCCCCGGCGTGCCGTTTGACGAGGTTCGTGGCGTGATCCCGAATAACGAGGGACGCGTTGTCACCGAGCCGGGGTCAACGGAAATTGTTTCAGGCGTGTACGCGACCGGATGGGTGAAGCGTGGCCCCGTGGGCCTGATCGGCTCCACCAAGTCGGACGCACAGCAAACCATTGCGCACCTGGTTGAAGATGCCGAGGCTGGCGCTCTGCATGCCACCAGTGAAGCGGTGGGACACGATGCGATGATCAAACTGCTTGACGAGCGTGGCGTCGCCTACACGACATGGGAAGGCTGGGAGCTGCTGGATGCGTACGAACGCGAACTGGGCTCACGGTATGGTGAGCTTTCTGGTGGTCGCGGTACACGTGAGCGTGTCAAGGTCGTCTCCCGTAATGCGATGACGGCGATTTCTCGCAGTGAAGAGCATTCGCACGACGATGAGGACCTGATTGGTCAGCCCGGTGAGATGGGCGTGCCCACGGCTATTGAGCGATTTGGTGATCACTACACCGGTCCGCGCGGCGAATGAGACACTAGAGATATGAAATCGCGTTCGCGTGTCGCGTCCAACACAGTGCGCACAATCCTTCTGTTTGCCGTCCTGTGGGCGGTGCTCCTCGGTATTGGTGCGATTTTGGCGCATACAACCGGGTCGATGGTGTGGCTGTGGGTGATGGGCGGCGTATCGCTGATCGGTACGTTCTTCACCTACTGGAACTCGGCGTCCTTGGCGCTGCGCCAGATGAATGCCGAGCCTATGGATCAAAGTCTGTATCCGGAGGTTTACCGCATTGTCGAGGATCTGAGCCGGCAGGCCGATCAGCCAATGCCGACACTGTGGATTGCGCCGACGATGGCGCCTAACGCGTTTGCAACGGGACGTAACCCGAAAAATGCTGCGGTGTGCGTGACCGCCGGTATCCTCGATCTGCTCAATGAGCGTGAGCTGCGCGGTGTGATCGGGCATGAGCTGTCTCATGTGTACAACCGTGACATTCTGATTACTGCAATCGCCTCGTCCCTGGCGGGCATCATGGCAATTGCTGGGCGCTCTCTGCTGTGGATGGGAGGCGGCAGCCGTCGTAACCGTGACGGTGGGGGAGTGGCCGGACTGATACTGTCACTGGTTGCCGCGATTGTTGCGCCGCTGATCGGCATGCTCATCCAGCTGGCGATTTCACGCACGCGTGAGTACGAGGCGGATCACGACGGCGCGATTTTGTCGCACGACCCCCTTGCTTTAGCGTCGGCGTTGAAGAAGCTTGAGGTGGGCACCAGCCGCGTGCCACTTGAGCGTACACCGGAGCACCAGGGCGCAGCCCAGATGATGATTGCGAATCCGTTCAGTGGGGAATCGGTGCGCTCGCTCATGTCCACGCACCCGCCGATGGAAGAGCGGATCCGCCGCTTGGAGGAACTGGCCGGCTATTAGGGCGAACATCGGCTCCTCTCTCATTTTCCCATCTGTCGATTAGGACGCGAATGCGAGCTCCCTGCGCACGCACTCTCTGATTCTCCCAACTGTCGATCAGAAGACGCCAGGCTGCACCTTCCCTGCCAGCCTTGTCAGGCTGATACGTGGGAAATCCCTATTTTCCTGCAGTTTTACCTTGCAGTGAGGGAAGCAATCAGTGCTCGCATAGGTGAAGCTGCCTCCAGGTCGACAGTTGGGGACAGGAGAGTGGGGTGCTTCAGATATGGGCGAAGACGCCCGCACTGCCTCGAGATCGACAGTTGGGGACAAGGCAGAGGGGGGCGAGGACGCTATCGGACGGCCATGATCCTACCGATAGTTCACGAACTGCAACGCGCAGTCGATCTTCTGGCCCGCTTCGCCTCTGAGCAGTGCAATGACTTCTTGCAGGGAATCGCGCGACTTTGACGAAACGCGAACCTCATCTCCCTGGATCTGTGCCTTCACGCCCTTCGGGCCTTCGTCGCGAATCAGCTTTGTAATCTTCCTGGCATTGTCCTGGCTGATACCTTCGCGCAGGGGAGCGACCAGTCGATAGATTTTTCCGGACGGCTGAGGCTCACGATCCTTCAGATCCAGCGCCTTGAGTGAAACCTTGCGTCTGGTGAGCTTGGAGCGCAGCACGTCCACAATGGCCATCACGCGTTCGGGGGAGTTCGCTTCCATCACCACCGTATCGCCCGACAGTTCGATCGATGCGTCCACGTTACGGAAGTCGTAGCGTTGGGACACCTCCCTCGCCGCCTGGTTGACAGCGTTATCCACTTCCTGCCGGTCGAGTTTGGAGACAATGTCGAATGATGAATCAGCCATGGGAATCCCTTCCTATCAGCGTCTGGCTATGAGTGTGCTCGATATCTCGCATTTGAGCGGGTCAAAACCGGTGATCCGATTGGCGCTCACGCTTGTATTTTTGTTATTCTTTCACGGCACCGATGATTGGTGTCAATGGCGGGGTGCCCGAGCGGCCAAAGGGAGCTGACTGTAAATCAGCCGCGGAATGCTTCGGGGGTTCGAATCCCTCCCCCGCCACTGGACTGAATGCCACAAGTGCTTCGCTCTCGAGGTGCTCAGTTCTGCGACGTGAGGATGCTCTCAAGCCTGGAGATTGCTTCGAGCATGAGTGTCAGGCTAGAGTTTCTCTCGTTGCCCCGATAGCTCAGTCGGCAGAGCGTCTCCATGGTAAGGAGAAGGTCAAGGGTTCGATTCCCTTTCGGGGCTCTGGTTTGCGGCCTCGCAGTCGCGACCTACCACGGCGGGGTAGCTCAGCTGGTTAGAGCGCACGACTCATAATCGTGAGGTCGCGGGTTCGAGTCCCGCCCCCGCTACCGTGACCTCCCGGTCTCCGGCGATAATCTCAGAACCTCAAGTGAAGGAAAGATCGTGGCAAGCAAGTCTCAGGACGTTCGCCCCAAGATCACTCTGGCGTGCTCGGAGTGCAAGGAACGTAACTACATCACCAGGAAGAATCGTCGCAATACGCCTGACCGCCTCGAGCTGGCCAAGTATTGCCCGCGTTGCCGCAAGTCGACGACGCACCGTGAAACTCGGTGACGTTCCAGCGACGCCTCGCAACTGTCATTCCCCCGGAGCTGTTCAACAGCCCGGGGGTTTATGCACGCTGCGTTTCCGCCGCCCCGGCGCACTAGATAGCCACGCACGGCACTTATTCGATCGGCACAATATGACCACAGGGAAGGCTGTCATGAGCCTGTCACGCAGAAACCTGCCCCAATCGCGGATACACCGTGCCGTCATCGCTGACGCCGCCATGTTTTTTTTCATGGGCTTTGCCAGCTCCTCGTGGGTGTCCCGCCTGCCGGCAGTGCGTGATTCCCTGAACCTCAGCCCGACTCAGATCGGCACAATGCTCCTTATCGGCTCCATCGGGTCACTGGTGGCGCTGCCCTCCTCAGGCCCGGTAGTCGGTGCGATCGGACCACGCATGAGCGGCCGCCTCGCGGGTGTGCTGTGGGCTGTGGGTATGGGCTGCGTGGTGGCATCCATCCACGTGGGGTCGCTCGGCTTGTTGTCGCTGAGCCTTATCTTCGTGTCGATGGGCATGTCGTTGACGGGGTCAACAATCAACACTGCAGGCGGACTAATCGAGGTCGTCCTCGGCCACCCAGTCCTGGACCGATTCCACGCGATGTTCTCGATCGGCACGGTCACTGGCGCCCTTTCAGGCGCCGCAATGGCGAGGGCGGCCGTCCATGTCACCCATCATCTGCTGGGAGTGATCGTCTTTGGCCTGACCTGCGTCGCAGTCGCAACCGCGTTCCTGCTCACCGAGGACGATGTGCTCGCCCAATCTGTGAGCGACGGCGCTCCCAAGCGTCGCCGGATATTTGGAAGCGGCGGATCAACGGCCCGTACGCGAAAGGCGTGGGGCGAAAAACGCACGCTGTTGATCGGCCTGATGGTGTTGTCCTCGGGATTGCTGGAGGGGTCAGCGAATAATTGGCTTGCACTGGCGATGGTTGATGGGTACGACATGACGGCGGCGCAAGGTTCTGCGGTACTGTCCGGTTTCCTCGCCACGGTGGCGGTCGTCAGGCTCAGTGCTGCGTGGCTGCGTCGGCACTGGCCACCCGATGTCTTACTGCGCGGCATGCTGATCGCCGCATGTCCCGGACTGATCCTGGTCGGTTTCGCACCCGTGTGGGGTATTGCGATGATTGGTGTGGTGTTGTGGGCATTCGGCGCCGCCCTGGTGTATCCCACCGGTGCTTCCGCACTGTCCCACGATCCGTCGATGACAGCTGCGCGCCTGTCGGTGCTGTCCACCATCAATTACGGTGCATTCCTGATCGGTCCGCCTGTGCTCGGCTTACTCGCCTCGCATATGGGGTACCACCGTGCGTTGGCGTGTCTGGTTGTTCCGGTTGCGGTTGGTGCATGGCTGACGCGCTACCTGCGACCTGAATCAGACAGCTAGGATGTCCTACGTGAGCGAACAGGGGAAGAACCGACCACCGATCAACGCCGAGGAGCATAGGCGCCCGCGCGCCCGTACGCATGCCCCCCGCCTGTCTGACATGACGACCTTTCGTGTCGGCGGTCCGGTGACCACCCTTGTTGAGCCTTCCACTGAAGACGCCTTCGTTGACGCGTTGCGCCGCGCCGACGGTGAACACAGCCCTGACCGCCTCCTGATTCTCGGCGGCGGATCGAACATCTTGGCTGATGATGCGCCGTTTGATGGAACGGTGATTCGTGACGCTCGCACAAGCCTTGAAACAGATGTCACCTGGATCCCCTCGGAACCATCCGCGCCGCAGAGCTCACCTGTCATCGTGACGGCTGCATCTGGCGTAGCGTGGGACGCCCTCGTCAATGAGAGTGTGAAGCGGGGACTGTCGGGCCTGGAAGCACTGTCAGGAATCCCTGGAACGGTTGGGGCGGCACCTGTGCAGAACATCGGAGCGTACGGCGGCGAAGTTGCCCACACACTGCTCCGCATAGGCGCGTGGGATCGCCTTGAGCAGCGCCGCGTCGAGTTGACCCACGATGACCTTGAGCTCGGCTATCGTTCATCCATTCTGAAGCAGTCGCGTCTGACACCTCGCATGGACGGCTCGCAGTGGGGGCCGACCGGGCGCTGGGTCGTCCTAGATGTCACGCTGCAGCTCACACGCTCACACATGTCTGCACCCGTCGCGTATTCCCAGCTCGCGCGCGCATTGGACGTTCCAATTGGACAGCAGGTCGAGACGAATCGCGTACGCAGCGAGGTCCTGCGCCTGCGTGCCTCCAAGGGCATGGTGATTGACGAGGGGGACCATGACACGTGGTCGGCCGGATCGTTCTTCACGAACCCGATTCTTGATGCCGATGAGGCGGAGCGGCTGTTGCCATCTGAGGCTCCGCGATTTGACGCTGGGCGGGGCCTGGTCAAGACATCGGCAGCGTGGCTGATCGACCGTGCGGGTTTTGGAAAAGGGTTTGCGCTGTCTGACGAGTGTGAACCGTGCGGTGGCCACGGCTCGGCGCGCGCCTCGTTGTCCACCAAGCACGTCCTGGCGCTGACTAACCGTGGAGGAGCCTGCGCACAGGATATCCGTGATCTGGCGCGGGCGGTGCGCGCAGGGGTGAAGGGACGTTTTGGGGTGACGCTTGTGCCAGAACCCGTTGTCCTGGGAGAGCAAATTTAACAGCGGTACGGCTCAGCCAGCTGGACCAATGTTCGTGCTGCTCCGCGCGATTCAAGCATCTGACCGTGACCGTAGATGGGCAAAATGACTCGGCGATGCGCGCCTGGAAGCGTAGTGGGAGGGACGTTCTCATCCCACGTCGCCTCAATCTGAGTGATCCGTGCGTTCAGGTCAGTGCGTGAGGCTAGGGGGCGAATGGCGGGGGAGCCGGGGGAGAGTTCACGCAAACTCGGGATCGGCAACAGGCGTGCGATCGGTGCTCCGTCGAAGGGCGTCGCAAAGGTGATGAGGTGCCGAATACGCCATCCCTCGGGACCGGCCATGATCGCTTTGGCCACCAGTCCGCCTTTGGAATGCGAATAGAGCAACACATGAGTGAGGTTTTCTCGCGCAAGGTAGCGCTCGGCCATCTGAGCAATCGCGTCAATCGGGCGGCGCATAGCGCGCACACCTTCCAGGATTCGTGCGTCCCACCCGGCGTCGGCCAGCGCGCGAGCCCACGGGTCGAGATAGTGGCGCGACTCCCAGATGCCGGGAATCCCGATGGCGACTGGACGCGCCGCGCAGTCAGGCGTTGCT
Source organism: Pauljensenia sp. C0254C2 (assembly GCF_056583835.1). NCBI lineage: Bacteria > Bacillati > Actinomycetota > Actinomycetes > Actinomycetales > Actinomycetaceae > Pauljensenia > Pauljensenia sp. C0254C2. Next base: position 93,142 of record NZ_JBWPJO010000005.1, on the reverse strand, counting down.
GTGCTCGCAGCGAGCGTCGCAGGTGTGTGTGCGCTCGCGGCAGGCTGAGTGGGCGTACCCGCGTCTGTGGAAGGCTGGGCGAGCGCGCTACTTGTTACGGTTATCGACGAGGGTGACTGCGGGCCGGCCGATGGTGAGGCTGCCGAATCATCCGAACCGTTCTGACTGCCGGACGAATCACCGGCCGCCGAAAGCGTGTCGCATACGACAGATGTCATGAGCTGGAGGCGACGGCGCGCAGCGCCCACTAAATCGTTGGCAGCGACGGCCAGGCGCTGCGGAATTGGCGGTATCGTGACCCACGAAGGTGCCTCTTGGCGCAACGTCTCCGCAGGGGTGAACCAGTGCCACAGCGGCCACTGCCGAACCGATTCAGCAGCATTCTCGTGTTCGTTCATCTCACGGCTCATTGGCCAACCACCGATCAATCTGCGCGTTCCAGATGCGCCTGCGGTCAAATGACACCAGGGAGGCGCGGATCGACTGACGGGCCAGTTCCGCAAGCTGCTCGTCGCTCAGACCGAAAACATCTCGAGCAGCCTCGTATTGAGCCAACAGGCGCGAGTGGAACAGCAACGGGTCGTCGGCGCTCAAGGCGATTGTGGCGCCGGCCGCCATCAAGTCAGGCAAAGGGACGTGCGCTATGTCTGGATACACCCCGAGGTGCACGTTAGACGTGGGACATACTTCCAACGCAATGCCGTCATCGACCAGGCGCTTGAGCAGGTCCGGATCCTCCGCGCTCCTGACACCGTGTCCCAGCCGGGTCGGGGAGAGCGCTGCCAGGACTTCACGCACCGATGAGGGTCCCAGCAGCTCGCCTCCATGCGGAACCGACGCAAGACCAGCGTCGCGCGCAATGTTGAAGGCAGCACCGAACTGCGCGGTTGAGCCCACCCGCTCGTCGTTGGACAGACCGAATCCCACGACGGTGCCCGGCTCCCTGCCAGCGTACTGAGATGCCAGGCGGGCGAGGGTGCGTGCATCTAAGGGGTGGCGGATACGAGAGGCAGCGACCACGATGCTGACATCCACACCAGTTGCTTCGCTGGATGCGCGCGCCTCGTCCAGAATGATTTCGAGGGCGGGAGTGATGCCGCCAACCCACGGTGCATACGACGTGGGATCAACTTGCATTTCCAGATGCACAGAGCCTTCCGCCGCGTCATCCTCGGCAGCCTCACGCACGAGGCGGCGCATAACATCCTCGGTGCGAACTAACACGCGGGCTGCATCGTAGGCGCGCTGGAAGCGGAACCATCCGCGCGCATCTGCCGGAACAGTGAGCGGATCCATGTCCAGCAAATGAGGCGGCAGTCGGACGCCTTTTTCCACAGCGAGTTCGACCAGAGTGCGCGGTCGCATCGCGCCGGTGAAGTGCAGATGCAGATGTGCCTTGGGCAATGTGGCCAGGGGGCGCCGGCCGGGGGGCGTGGGCGCCGCCTTCGTCAATATGGGCTGGTCACTGGGACTGGGTGAAGCAATTGGACGCAGCGGCATCGGCGGGGGCATGCTGTGAGAATGTTCAGGCATCAGCACCATTATCGGCAGCCGGCCGGCGCGCGTCCATCCACAGGGCGATATCCCGCATCAGGCCGGGACCTTCAGGCTCGTTCAGTACTTCGTGGTATGCGCCGTCGATGACGCGTAGGTGCGCGTCGGGGGTGTGCGTGCCCCATGCCAGTGACAGTCGAGCATTGCGCACGAATTCCTCTGACCCACTCGGGCGAGCAAGATGGTCATGTGAGCCGTGGATGACCAGGGTGGGCACGCTGAGTGAATCGGCTCGTGCGATCGTGTGGTCGCCCTGAACGCACATCGTCAGAGCAGTGATCAGCGGGACGGGTCCATGGAAATTGAGCGGATCGTTTTCGTAGTCGTCCACCACGTCTGGGTCGCGCGAGACGCCGCCCGCATCAAGCTTCGCTGTGGGCAATCCGGGGGCGACGCGAGCCAGTGTCAGCATGGAGCGAGCTACCTTGGCAGTGATCGGCGCGGCGGGACGAAATGCCGGACCGGTCAGCACCATGCCGGCAACATGATCCGGATCGATGAGGACAGATGCAGCGGTGATAATGCCGCCCATGGAATGACCCAACACAAATAGCTGCGATGTGCGCGAATTGGCGAGGGCGTCTGCGCGCGCTGCGCGGTGCTCTGTAATGAGACGGCCGACATCGACTTGAGCACGTGGACCATCTGCACTTCCGTGTCCGCTCAGATCGAATGTCACTGCGTCGTAGCCATCGTGATTGAGAGAATCGACGAGGCGCCTGTAGCGGCCTTGATGCTCGGCGTATCCGTGGCAGATCAAGACGGTGCCGTGTGGCTGGGGATCGGATGTGTGATGGGTGAACAACTGCATACCACTATTGTGCCTGTTAAAAGGCGCTGATGAGCGCTTATCAGCGCCAAAAGGGCAGAATTGGTGGTGCGGCCGCAACAGCAAATGGTCAGGTGCGGGCATGCTGAGACTGAGATGGAATTCGCCGATGCTGAAGCAGAAACAACGCTCGCCGATGCTGAACCAGCGATCAGCCTCGCCCAGGCAGAAAGTGAGTCTTAGTCGCGGTCAGCCAGGAGCTTTTGAATACGGCCAACGCCTTCTGCCAGATCATCGTCGGAAAGCGCGTACGACAGGCGAATAAAGCCGCTGGGGCCAAAGGCCTCACCCGGCACTACCGCGACCTCAGCTTCCTTCAAGATGAAGTCGGCGAGTTCAGCGGACGTGGTGCACGTGGTGCCGCGAATGGAGGTGTTCAAGAGTCCCTCCACCGATGGGTACGCGTAGAAGGCGCCCTTCGGTGTGGGTACGGTCAATCCTTCGATTTCACTGAGCATGTCGATCATCGTGCGTCGGCGGCGGTCAAACGCCTGGCGCATACGCTCCACGTCCTCCAGGCCACCCTCGAGCGCGGTTTTGGCAGCCCACTGGGCAACGTTGTTGACGTTGGAGGTTAAGTGAGACTGGAAAGATGTGGCCGCCTTGACCATGTCCTGTGGGCCAACCATCCAGCCCACACGCCAGCCGGTCATCGCGTATGTCTTTGCGACGCCGTTAAGGACGAGGGTCTGGTCAGCCAGTTCGGGAACCAGCTTGACAACGTGAGCAGTCTGGGCGCCGTCGTACAGCAGATGCTCGTAGATCTCATCGGTGATGACCCAGATACCGTGCTCCAGTGCCCACTGGCCGATTTGGCGAGTTTCTTCGGGTGTGTACACCGCGCCAGTCGGGTTCGAGGGGGAACAGTGCAGCAATGCGACAGTCTTATCGGTGCGCGCCTCTTCGAGCTGGTCAACGGTGACTTTGTAATCCTGGTCAGCACCGGCAAAAACGGGAACCGTGGTGCCTCCGGCAAGTTTGATGGCCTCGGGGTATGTCGTCCAGTAGGGGGTTGGCAGGAGAACTTCATCACCGGGATCGAGGACAGCTGCGAACGCCTCGAACACGGCCTGCTTGCCGCCGTTGGTGACCAGAATCTGGCTGGGGTCGACCTCGTAGCCCGAGTCGCGCAGCGTCTTGGCTGCGATTGCCTCGCGCAGTTCCGGCAGACCTGAGGCTGGGCTGTAACGATGCATCCGAGGATCGTGGCAGGCTTTGGCGGCTGCTTCGACGATCTGGTTGGGGGTCGGAAAGTCAGGTTCGCCGGCGCCGAAACCAATGACGGGGACGCCCTGAGCCTTGAGAGCTTTCGCCTTGGCATCCACGGCTAAAGTCGCTGATGGTGTGATGGAACGAAGACGCGCTGAGGCGCGGTGAGCAGTTTGGTTCGACATGTCTCTATCGTTGCACGATTGGAGGCCGTGCGGAAGAAAATTCCTAGGAATGGACGCGCTATGATCAGGGGTGCTGGTGCGGACGGTGGAAGCCAAAAACGCAGATCTGTGATTTTCTACATGCGGCGTGAAGTTGTACACTGGCGCGTTAACGCCCTAAACTAGCGGGGCGGGTCATGGGCGTCAGCCTGTGACAAGCGGTGAAGGGCAGTGGCGCAATTAGGTAGCGCACCGGTCTCCAAAACCGGCGGTTGTGGGTTCGATTCCCGCCTGCCCTGCTACATTGTAGATATCGGCCTACACGACAAGGAGAGGTTCTGTGAGCGACAGTCGCGCACTTGGCGGACCCGACAATGACGGTCTGCCCGACGTGCCGGACAAGCCGAGCGCTCCTGTGCGTCGTGACCGCACGAAGAGTGCACCGACTCCGAGCCGTGAGAAGTCGACGCATGAGGAAGGCGAAAAGCGTGGACTGTTCTCCCGCATTCGCCTGTTCATCAGCCAGGTCATCGCTGAGATGAAGAAGGTGACGTATCCGACTCGCAACGAAACATGGACGTACTTCGTTGTCGTGATCGTCTTCGTCACCGCTGTGATGGCATACACAGGACTTTTAGACCTGATATTCGGTAAGCTAAACGCATTGATATTCGGCTGAACCCGATTGACCCGCCGGCAGGAACCTGCAGGCGGGTTTCTTCTACGGTTCGTCAACCACTGCTGACAAGCCCACGCGCGTTGGCTCTGAAGGAGGACACGTGAGCGACCACATTGAAAACGCACCAGATGCGGATGAGACTACCGCTGTAAACGATACGCACGTCGACGCTGATTCTGCCCCTCAGTTCGTCTCTGCATCCGAATCTGTATCGGAGGGCAGCGGCGCGCAGAAAGCTGATGGTGCCGAGACAGCTGATGGCGTCGAGACAGCTGACTCCACCCTCGCGCAGGAAGAAACTGCAGCTGTGATTGAGTCAGTTGCTGCCACCGAGCACGGTGGATCCGATGCTGATGCGGCTGTAGCTGAGGCGCCCGCTCATGATGAGGTGCCTGCTAAGGATCAGCCACCCTCGGAAATTGGCGACGCTGAAGCAAGCGAGCAGCCGGGCGATGCGGACACTGAATCCGCGGCTGACGAAATCGAAGACCCCATCGAAGTTCTGCGTGGCGAGCTGCGCCTTCTGCCAGGCGACTGGTACGTCATCCACACGTATTCCGGCCACGAGCGCAAGGTCAAGGCTAACCTTGAACAGCGCATCACCAGCCAGAACATGGAGGACTACATCTACCGCGTTGAGGTTCCCGACGAATATGTCATGGAATTCCGCGGCTCTCAGAAGAAGCGTGTGCGTCGTGTGCGCATCCCCGGATACGTCCTGGTGTGCATGGACTTCACTGACGCGTCATACCGAGTTGTCAAGGAAACGCCAGCCGTGACCGGCTTCGTTGGCGATCAGCACAATCCGATGCCTCTGTCTGAAGATGAGGTTGTCATGATGCTCACCCCGAACGTCATGGAAGAGGCCGCTCAGGAAAACAAGACTGGCCCGGCTCCGGTTCAGGAACTCAAGGTCAGCTACGAGGTGGGCGAAGTTGTCACAGTGGTGGACGGACCGTTCGAAACGATGAACGCCGTAATCTCCGAGATCATGCCCGAGACCCAGAAGCTGAAAGTTCTGGTCACGATTTTCGAGCGCGAAACGCCTCTGGAACTCAACTTCGATCAGGTTCAAAAGATCGACGACTAGTCGCCGCGGCGCAGGGGCGGACACGCCCGCCCAGGTGTTGCGCACAGCTTAGTGAGTGATGTCGCGCACGAGAACTTGGGATCAAGGTATCTGACGCGATATCATCGCTGTTTGTGCGTCTGCATTTGCGTGTAGGACGCGCAGGCGGATCGGCAACCGTCGGTTCGCTTCGAATCACCAATGAAAGACCCGTAACTTATATGGCACCAAAGAAGAAGGTCACCGGCCTGATCAAGCTGCAGATCCCTGCCGGTGCTGCAACTCCGGCTCCGCCAGTTGGCCCGGCACTGAGCCAGCACGGCGTGAACATCGTGGAGTTCACCAAGGCGTACAACGCTGCAACCGAATCTCAGCGCGGCAATATCGTCCCTGTTGAGATCACCGTCTATGAAGACCGTACGTTCACGTTCGTTCTCAAGACGCCTCCGGCTGCACAGATGATCAAGAAGGCGGCTGGCGTGGACAAGGGCTCACCGACGCCTCACACCACCAAGGTGGCAAACCTGACCAAAGATCAGGTTCGCGAGATCGCTGAGACCAAGATGCAGGACCTCAACGCCAACGACATCGAAGCCGCGATCAAGATCATTGCCGGCACCGCCCGTTCCATGGGCATCACCGTCAGCGACTGATACGTCACCAAACCAATCTTTGTGGAAGGGCAAGCGCTTGCCCGAACACACCACACCTGCAAGGAGATAGCAGAATGACAAAGCGCTCGAAGAGCTACCGGGCCGCCGCGGAGAAGATCCACGCCGGTGAGGTATACGAACCTCTTGAAGCCATGAAACTGGCAAAAGAAACCACTGTCACCAAGTTTGACGCCACCGTTGAGGTGATGTTCCGACTGGGTGTCGATCCCCGTAAAGCAGACCAGATGGTCCGCGGAACCGTTTCCCTGCCGCACGGCACTGGCAAGACCTCACGGGTCTTGGTCTTCGCTGTGGGCCCGCGCGCGCAGGAAGCGATCGACGCCGGAGCTGACGAGGTCGGCGGCGACGAACTGATTGAGAAGGTCCAGAAGGGCTACACCGATTTTGATGTGGCCGTCGCAACCCCTGACATGATGGGCAAGGTTGGCCGTCTGGGTCGCGTCCTCGGTCCTCGTGGCCTCATGCCGAACCCGAAGACCGGAACGGTCACGATGGAAGTTGGCAAGGCTGTCAAGGAGATCAAGGGTGGCCGTATCGAGTTCCGTGTGGACAAGCACGCGAACCTGGCGTTCATCATCGGCAAGGCATCCTTCACTGCTGAGCAGTTGACGGAAAACTACGCCGCTGCCCTCGATGAAGTCCTGCGTCTGAAGCCGTCCTCCTCCAAGGGTCGCTACATCACGAAGGCCACCGTTTCAACGACGATGGGCCCTGGCATCCCGTTGGATCCGACCAAGACGCGCGATCTGCTCGGCACTGACGACTGATTGTTCGATGCCTGACGGCATTGATTCTCGGTGCTTCGGCGATCGGTTGCAGAGATGACCGGTTGGGTTGATGACCAGGCGGATTGATGCCTGAGCGATCATCGACGAGGGTGCCGCAGCGCCCGCGTCACGTCGCAATCTTGATAAATGGGGGTGGGTTCGCACGCGTGTGCGAACCCACCCTCATTGTGTGCCGTCATCGATGAGCCCTGTCTTGAACGCGCGGTCTCTTTCTAGCGCACCGTCTCCAGCGCATGGCATTTTGACCTGCGCCGACTTCAGCACATGGCGACTCTCTAGTGGAACGTCTTCGTTGCGTGCCACCTTTTCCGCGTCCGGTCTCATCCGCATTTCGTCTTACTCTCGGCAGCCCCCTTTTACCGAAGCCCACCCACCCCTACCAATCCCAACTGTCGATCTCGATGGACCAAGAAGGCGGGCTGGATTACTGGCTTTCACCACTGACGAACGTCTTCACTGATCAGAGAGTGTTATTCGAGGAAGGTGTGGGCCTCCCTCGTCAATTAGGACGACAACGGGAGCTCCAGATCGACAGTTGGGGATTAATGCGGAGAGGATGAGGGGGAGGCGGGGAAGATGAGGGGAGGCGGAGAGGAAGGCCGAGGAGCAGGTCGAGAGCAGGCCAAGAGGGATGCCGAGGGGAGCTAAGAGAGCGAGCGGAGAGAACGGCGAGAAAAAGTGAGAGGAGAACACGTGGGAATGTGCAGGATGTCAGAGGCATAAGGGCGGGAATAAATAGCGGCACGCAAACGTGTTTCGTTGCACACACCGCACAGTAGAGGCCGCACATCGATCTTGGTATAGTGAAACAGCCAAAGACCGTCGGACATCTACTGACAGTAGATCGAAGCGCAAGAGCGACCGACGCAGGTAACGTGACTTGAACAGCTCCCTTGCGGAAACCTGGACAAGCGTGGTGCAAGCCCGACACGAACCTGCGTGTCGGGCTTTTTCGTGGGTACGGCGGCTGACTTTTCGGAAGGAGGACCATGGCGAGGTCTGACAAGGAGGCAGTTGTCGCCGAGCTGACGGAGAAGTTCCGCAACTCGGATGCCGTGCTGCTGACTGAGTATCGCGGTCTGACCGTTGCACAGCTCAAGGAGCTGCGTCGCGGTTTGGGCAATGACGTGAGCTACGCCGTGGTGAAGAACACGCTGGCACGGCTGGCGGCCCGCGAAGTCGGATTCGATTTCCTCGAGGACGACCTGAAGGGCCCGACAGCTATTGCATTCGTCAGCGGTGAGCCGGTTGAGGCCGCCAAGACGCTGCGTGATTTTGCCAAGGATAACCCGGCGCTGGTTTTGAAGTCTGGCGCTATGGATGGTGTCGCACTCGATGCTGACGCCGTCAAGAAGCTTGCTGATCTGGAATCCCGCGAGGTCCTGCTGGCCAAGGCTGCAGGTGCCCTCAAGGCGAAGCTCTCCCAGGCTGCGTACGCATTCAATGCACTGCCCACCAAGGCTGTGCGCACAATCGATGCTCTTCGCGACAAGCAGGAGCAAGCGGCCTGACGCGACAGGCCCCGGGTTACTGGCCTCACCGCCATGCACCCGGACTCATTTACACAACGTAATCTGCTCGCGTAGCAGGCCAAACAAGGAAGGATGCCACTCATGGCTAAGCTCTCCGCAGATGAGCTCATCGAAGCTTTCAAGGAAATGACCCTGATCGAGCTGTCCGATTTCGTCAAGCAGTTCGAAGAGGTCTTCGACGTTGAGGCTGCCGCACCGGCCGCCGCCGTTGTTGCAGCACCAGCCGCTGGCGGTGAAGAAGCAGCAGCTGAAGAAAAGACCGAGTTCGAGGTTGTCCTCGAAGCAGCCGGCGACAAGAAGGTTGCCGTTATCAAGGCTGTCAAGTCCCTCACCGGCCTCGGCCTGAAGGACGCCAAGGGCCTGGTTGACGGCGCACCGTCGACCATCTTCGAGAACGCTTCCAAGGAAGACGCCGAGAAGGCCAAGGCAGAGATCGAAGAGGCTGGCGGCACCGTCACCCTCAAGTGATTTCACTTGAAACTCTCGCGCTAGCTTAAGCGCATATCAAGTTGTCGCGGTTCAGCATCAGCTGGGCCGCGACACTTGTATATGGGCGGTGTGGCCACTGTGCGCAGTGTGGGCAGGCGGTGACGCGCGAGCCCCGCAACCGTGATGTCTGCACGCTAGCCGTCCGGCAGCGATGTCTGCACGCGAATGCCGCGCCCCGCTGCTCCGAGTGGGAGTGCTTTCCGTGTGACAATTGACGAGGGGAAAGGAGGATCCATGTCGGACACCATGAACTCCCTGCTGGTCACCGGTGGCTGCGGTTTCGTCGGCAGTAACTTTGTGCGATTCGCACTCGAACGCGATCCTCATATTCGCATCACGGTGCTCGACAAGTTGACCTATGCCGCCAACCGGCACAATCTTGATGGTTTGCCGCCCGGCAGAGTCGCCCTCGTCGTTGGGGATATTTGTGACGAGGAGCTGGTTGAATCCCTGGTCGCTGACCACGAGGCCGTCGTGAACTTTGCCGCCGAAAGCCACAATGACAAATCGATTGCTGACCCCGAGCCTTTCATCCACACTAACATTTCAGGCACCTACAGACTGCTGGAGGCATGCCGGCACCATGAGCGGCGCTTTCATCACGTCAGCACCGACGAAGTGTACGGCGACCTGGCTCTCGATGATTCCATGCGATTCACTGAAGAATCACCTGTGAAGCCGTCAAGCCCTTACAGCGCCAGCAAAGCCTCGTCTGACCTGCTGGCATGCGCGTGGTTTCGCACCTTCGGTGTCCGGGTGACGATTTCGAACAGCTCGAACAACTACGGACCATATCAACACATTGAGAAATTCATTCCTCGACAGATCACGAACATTTTGACCGGCCGGCGCGCCAAGCTGTACGGCGATGGACGAAACGTTCGCGACTGGATCCATGTCGACGACCATTCGGCGGCCGTTTGGCAGATCCTGTGTCGCGGCATACCCGGAGAAACATACCTGATTTCCGCCGAAGGGGAGCGTTCCAACTGTGACGTTTTACGCTCGATCTTGCGCCTCATGGGCAGGGACGAGGATGACTTCGACTGGGTCGGGGATCGGCCCGGCCATGATCGCCGATACGCGCTGGATGCGAGCAAACTGCGCCGGGATCTTGGGTGGGAGCCGGAAAAGAGGGATTTTGAAGCGGGGCTGGCTGAGGTGATCGCCTGGTATCGCTCACATGAATCGTGGTGGCGTGACGGCAAGGATGTCATTGAACATCAGTACGCACGCTGGGGGCACTGAAGATCTCGCCGTCTGCATCCTCGGTGTGTGGGGGCAGGATGTGTGCTGGGACGCTAAGCTGCGACTGGTGCGTCGCGTAATTGCAGGTATGCGGGTTTTCTGTGCTCCCGAAGCTCTCGGCGAAGGCGGCAGCTTCAACTCCGCCCTCCATTCCATTCCCCAACTGTCGATCTCACCTCGTTTGCACACACGCCGTATATGCTCGCGAGCTTCTGACCTGCAAAAGGAGCGGAGTCTGCTCGGCAATAGGTCACTCAGACCCGTTGAAATCGACAGATGGGGGACGAGGGGTGTGAGGGAGCGAAGGGCGGTATGCGGATCGGCCCGTGCGGCGGTAGCGGTGGCAGCGGCGGTGAACCTGCGAGAAACTGACAGTGCAAGCGCGCAAAGGAGAGTGCCATGAATACGGAAATGAACAGCCGGACAGATGCAGCCGCACGTGACATCGACGCGGATGAGCCGCGCCGCGCCGGAGAGGTGCACGGCTGGGTCGACGAACGATTCGAGTCGGTCAAGACTCTTTTCGCACGCATGCTCCAGCGCGATCCCACCTACTCTGCTCAGGTGTGCGCCTACGTCAACGGTGACAAGATCGTTGACTTATGGGGCGGCGGTCTCATGGATGGGCAGACGGTTACAGGGTTTTTCTCGGCAACAAAAGGTGCTTCCGCACTGACCTTGGCGCGCTTGGTTGACTCAGGTGACTTGGATCTTGAGCAGCGAGTTGCGTATTACTGGCCGGAGTTTGCCGCCTGTGGCAAAGACCAGATTACAGTCAGCCAAATGCTGTCCCATCAGGCGGGACTGCTTGGCGAAGAATCGATGCGTTTGATGGATGTGCCCTATGACTCGCGCGGGATGGCGGCAAAGTTGGCAGCCATGTCACCGCTGTGGCGCCCGGGCACGGCGTTTGGCTACCACGGCCGCACGATCGGACCGCTGATGGAGGAACTTTTCCGTCGAGTCGCCGGCGAGGACCTGCAAACCCATTACGAGCGTGAGGTTCGTGCCCCACGTGACATTGACTTCTATATCGGCTTTCCTGAATCGGAAGATGATCGCTACGAACCCATCCTGCCGTCTCTCCCCTTCGAGAAAGCCCTGGCGGAACGTGACAAGCGTGGCGAACGGGTTCCGGGAACCGCCGCTCTGTCCGACGATCCTGGCGCCGGGCCTGTCAGCGCTGATGAGCTTGCGGCAGCGGTAGGCCAGTGCGAGCTCGGAGATTCGCTTGGCGCGCTGTCCGCACTCGGTGGCGGCGTCATTGAGCCAGACAACACACCCACACCGAACCACCGCCATATTCGTGCCGCCGGCGTTGCGTCGACAGGTGGGGTCGGTTCCGCTCGCGGCCTGGCTCGCCTGTACGCAGCAGCTGTCACCGGTCTCAACGACTGTTCTGCTTCACGAATTGACGAGAGAAACCCACGCCATGATCTGTCTGAGCCGTTCTTAACGCCTGACACGGTGAAACTAATGGGAACGCAGCAGGTGTTCGGGATGGATCGAGTGCTGCAAAACGTCATGTGTTTTGCTCGGGTGTTTCAAAAGCCCAATGGTATGTTCCCGTTTGGCTCCTATCAGGCTATCGGGCACGACGGTGCGGGCGGAGCGTTGGGCTTTGCTGATCCGTTCTACGGCTTGGCATTCGGATACAACGTGCGCCGCATGAACGAGCCTGGCGGACTGGACCCGAAGTCAGTGCTGCTGTCTGCTTGTATTCGCGACATCCTTGGCGGCGGCCGGTAGGGCCTGCTGTCTGCTGGCTCGCGTGTATTGAGCACCTGGCGAGCGGTTACTAATTCGGTTCGCCGTTCGTTCCCGTGCTCGCTTTCTCTCACCACCCCCTTCCGTACTATTCCCGTCTGTCGATCTCGACTTTCTCCCCTCATTTACCCGACCGTCGATCTCGCCTTCCTCCCTTCGATTCACCCATCTGTCGATCTCAGCGCACTCAGTTCGGGTGTCATTGCACGTCCGCGCCTGCGACCTGCATAAACGGATGGGTACCCTCGTCAATTGCGAAGAAAACCGGTCGAGATCGACAGAAGGGAAGCGGAGGGAGAGGAGGAGAGGGAGAAGGAGAGAGGAGGGAGAGGGGGAGAGGAGGAGGGAGAGGCGGCACTCGGGGCTGGGAAAAGACGGCGACCAGCCGCCGGCAACAACCAGCCAGACGGAAAGGGCAGAAACAGCGAATGGAAAGGGTGGAAAACAGTGAAGGGGAGGGACAGAGAACAGTGAACGGGGGCAAAGAACAGTGAACGGGAGGGGCAGAGAAAAGTGAAAGCGCCGGTCAGGCCCCAAGCAACACGGCGGTGGGGTCCGTGAGATTGGGCACAGCTTCGCGCATACCCCTTGCCGACGGCGGCGAAGGATTCTAACATAACTATTTGCGCCTGATGACGCCCGAGGTGAGCTGTGCCCGCACGCGAGACCAGCGCTAAGTGTGCTAGCGACACAGTATCAGATAGGGGCGGCAGGCGGGAGCGCGCACTCACCGACTGCAGGGAAGGACACCCTTTGGCTGCCAGTAGCACCACTGCACATCAGCCCAGGAACCGTATCTCATTTGCGAAGCTTCGCGAACCTTTGCAGGCCCCGAACCTGCTGGGTCTGCAGATTCAGAGCTTCGACTGGCTTCTGGGGAACGACAATTGGAAACAACGCGTTGAGGCTGCGAAAGCTTCAGGCGGATTCGACGTGCCGGACGTTTCCGGGCTGGAAGAAATCTTCCAGGAGATCTCGCCGATCGAAGACGTCGCACAAACCATGTCATTGTCATTCCGCGACCATCGACTCGAACGCCCGAAGTACTCGGTCGAAGAGGCAAAGGCCAAGGATTACACGTACTCAGCACCGATGTACGTCACCGCCGAGTTCATGAATTACATGACCGGCGAAATCAAGTCGCAGACCGTCTTCATGGGTGACTTCCCCCTGATGACCAAGCGCGGCACTTTCATCATTAACGGCACGGAGCGCGTCGTTGTCTCCCAGCTGGTCCGTTCGCCTGGCGTGTACTTCGAGCGCACATCTGACCGCTCCTCCGATAAGGAAATCTTCGGAGCCAAAGTCATCCCCAGCCGCGGTGCCTGGCTCGAATTCGAGATCGACAAGCGCGACGCAGTGGGTGTGCGTATCGACCGCAAGCGTAAGCAGTCGGTGACTCACTTCCTCAAGGCTATCGGCATGACCGAAGCTGAGATCCGTGAACAGTTCGCGGACTACCCGGTTTTGCTGGAAACCCTTGAGAAGGACACGGTCGACACCCAGGAGGAAGCTCTCCTGGATATCTACCGCAAGATTCGCCCCGGTGAGCCCGCAGTCGTCGACGCAGCTCAGACACTGCTGAACAACTTCTACTTCGATTCCAAGCGCTACGACCTGGCGAAGGTTGGCCGCTACAAGATCAACAAGAAGCTGGCTCTGGATGCGGATCCTCGTACCTCCGTTCTGACGCTGGAAGACATCGTCACGACCATCAAATACATGCTCTCGATGCATAAGGGTGACAAGACGTTCACCGGCGTGCGTGGCGGCAAAGCCGTGGAAGTCAGCGTTGAGTCGGACGATATTGACCACTTTGGTAACCGTCGTATCCGCGCGGTGGGCGAACTGATCCAGTCGCAAGTGCGTACCGGCCTGGCGCGCATGGAACGCACCGTGCGTGAACGCATGACAACGCAGGAAGCCGATTCGATCACGCCTCAGTCGCTGATCAATATCCGCCCCGTTGTCGCAGCGATCAAGGAGTTCTTCGGAACATCCCAGCTGTCACAGTTCATGGATCAGAACAACCCGCTGGCCGGTTTGACGCACAAGCGCCGCCTGTCGGCACTGGGCCCTGGCGGTCTGTCGCGTGACCGTGCCGGCATGGAGGTCCGTGACGTTCACCCGTCGCACTACGGACGCATGTGCCCGATTGAAACCCCTGAAGGCCCAAACATTGGTCTGATCGGCACGATGGCGACGTTCGCGCGCATCAACCCCTTCGGTTTCATCGAGACGCCGTACCGCGTGGTGCGTGGCGGCCACGTCACCGACGAGGTCGAGTACCTGACCGCTGATGACGAGAACGGCCACTACATCGCTCAGGCATCATCGCCGCTGACGGAGGACAACACTTTTGCCGAAGAGATGGTTCTGTGCCGTCTCTCCGGCGAAGACCCGTTGCTCGTTGCACGCGACGACGTTGACTACATGGACGTTTCTGCACGTCAGATGGTCTCTGTTGCCACCGCGTTCATCCCGTTCCTCGAGCACGATGACGCCAACCGAGCCCTGATGGGCGCGAACATGCAGCGCCAGGCTGTCCCGTTGCTGCGCACCGAAGCTCCACTGGTCGGCACCGGCATGGAACGCCGCGCCGCTCAGGACTCAGGCGAAATGGTGATCGCTGAGCGCGCCGGTGTCGTCACCGAGGTCAGCGCCGACTTGATCGTCGTTGAAACTGACGAGGGTGGCCGCGACACCTACCGACTCGAAAAGTTTGAGCGCTCCAACCCCGGCAACTGCACGAACCAGCGTGTCATTGTCGAGGAAGGCCAACGCGTTGAAGAAGCAGACGTTCTGGCTGATGGCCCGGCCACCGACAACGGTGAAGTCGCCCTCGGAAAGAACCTGCTGGTCGCCTACATGTCGTGGGAAGGCCTGAACTACGAGGATGCCGTGATTCTGTCACGCCGCGTCGTGCAGGATGACGTCCTGACCTCCATCCATATTGAGGAGTACGAGGTTGACGCCCGCGAAACGAAGCTGGGCGACGAGGAAATCACGCGCGACATTCCGAACGTGTCCGAGGAATCACTGGCTGACCTTGACGAACGCGGCATCATCCGCATCGGCGCTGAGGTTCAGGCCGGCGACATCCTGGTCGGCAAGGTCACCCCGAAGGGTGAAACCGAACTGACCAGTGAGGAGCGCCTGCTGCGCGCCATCTTCGGTGAGAAGGCGCGCGAAGTGCGCGACACCTGCCTGCGTGTCCCACACGGTGAAGAGGGCATCGTCATTGGCGTGCGCGAGTTCAATGACGAAGAAGACGATCTGAACCCCGGCGTGCGCCAGACGGTGCGCGTGTACGTGGCTCAGCGCCGCAAGATCACCATTGGTGACAAGATGGCTGGCCGTCACGGAAACAAGGGCGTCGTCTCCAAGATTCTGCCTGTCGAAGACATGCCGTTCCTGGAAGATGGCACACCTGTGGACATCATCTTGAACCCGCTGGGCGTTCCTGGACGTATGAACGTCGGTCAGGTGCTCGAGTACCACCTCGGCTGGCTGGCTCACCAGGGTTGGGATGCCACGAAGGCGAAGGAAGCTGGCGAAGACTGGACGAAGTTCCTGCCTGAGAACGGCATCAGCGCCGAGCCCGGCTCCTTGGTTGCAACCCCCGTGTTCGACGGTCTGGAAGCAGATGAGCTGCAAGGCCTGCTGCGTTCAGTTCGTCCCAACCGTGATGGAGAGCGCTTGACCAACGATGAAGGTAAAGCTCAGCTGTTTGATGGCCGTTCGGGTGAACCGTTCCCGTACCCCATCGCAGTGGGGTACGCCTACATGCTCAAGCTGCACCACTTGGTTGACGACAAGATTCATGCCCGTTCAACCGGCCCGTACTCGATGATTACGCAGCAGCCGCTGGGTGGTAAAGCCCAGTTCGGTGGCCAGCGCTTCGGCGAGATGGAGGTGTGGGCACTGGAGGCCTACGGTGCCGCCTACGCCCTCCAGGAGCTGCTCACCATCAAGTCGGACGACACCGTTGGACGTGTCAAGGTCTACGAAGCCATTGTCAAGGGTGAAGACATCCCGGAACCTGGTATTCCAGAGTCCTTCAGGGTCCTCATCCAGGAAATGCGCTCGCTGTGCTTGAACGTTGAAGCACTCGACGCGGCAGGCAACCCGATTGACCTGCGCGACGAGGACGAATCGTACGATGCGCAAGAGGATATGGGCATCACCTTGGATGCCCGTCCGAACGCAGCAGCAACCATTGACGCCATTTAACTCAGTCGGTTCCGCGGCGCACAGGTCGCCCTCGTCAATCAAGACGACGAACGAGGGCGACGCGCTTGCGGGGAACCTCAGCCCCTCCAGCGGCGGGCTTGAGCAGACCACTTACGCTGGAACCGACGAACTAATGCAAGGAGCGAGACCTTGATCGACGCTAAGACGTTCGACAGCCTCAAGATCACCCTGGCAACGACAGATGACATCTCAGGATGGTCCCACGGCGAGGTAAAAAAGCCCGAAACGATTAACTACCGCACCCTCAAGCCTGAGCGCGACGGCTTGTTCGGTGAACAGATTTTTGGTCCGACCCGCGACTGGGAATGTGCGTGTGGCAAGTACAAGCGCGTGCGCTACAAGGGCATCGTGTGTGAAAAGTGTGGCGTCGAAGTCACACGCTCGAAGGTGCGTCGCGAGCGCATGGGTCATATCGACCTGGCAGCGCCTGTCACGCACATCTGGTACTTCAAAGGCGTGCCCTCACGCCTCGGATACGTCCTGGACCTGGCTCCGAAGGACCTCGAAAAGGTTATCTACTTCGCTGCCTACATGATCACCGAGGTTGACGAAAAGGGTCGCGACGAGGACCTTGCCGACCTGCGCAGCGAGCTCGAAGTTGAAAAGGGCCACCTGGAGTCCCAGCGTGACGACGCGATCAACCAGCGCGCCGAAAAGCTGGAGCAGACCCTGGCACAGATGGAAGCCGATGGCGCCAAAGCTGCCGATCGCGACCGTGAACGCAAGGCAGGGGAACGCGAAATGGGGCAGATTCGCCGCCGTTTCGACCGCGACCTGGAACAGCTGGAGACCGTGTGGGAGCGTTTCCGCGACCTCAAGGTTGGTGACCTGGAAGGTGACGAGCGCCTATACCGCGCCATGCAGCTGCGTTACGGCACGTACTTCAAGGGCGATATGGGTGCAGCCGCCATTCAGAAGCGTCTGCAGACCTTCGACCTGGATGCCGAAGTGGAGAACCTGCGCAACACGATCGCCAACGAGTCGGGCCCGCGCAAGACCCGTGCGATCAAGCGCCTGAAGGTCGTCAACGCCTTTGTGCAAACCGGTAACAAGCCTGAGTCGATGGTGCTGACCGCTATCCCCGTCATCCCGCCGGATCTGCGCCCGATGGTTCAGCTGGACGGTGGCCGCTTTGCGACCTCGGACCTGAACGATCTGTACCGTCGCGTCATCAACCGCAACACGCGCCTGAAGAGGCTGCTGGAGCTGGGTGCGCCCGAGATCATTGTCAACAACGAAAAGCGCATGCTGCAGGAGTCTGTGGACGCGCTGTTCGACAACGGCCGTCGTGGCCGCCCCGTGGCCGGTCCTGGTAACCGCCCGCTGAAGTCGATCTCTGACATGCTCAAAGGCAAGCAGGGTCGTTTCCGTCAAAACCTGCTCGGTAAGCGCGTGGACTACTCGGGCCGTTCGGTCATCGTGGTGGGCCCGCAGCTGAAACTGCACCAGTGCGGTCTGCCCAAGCAGATGGCTCTGGAACTGTTCAAGCCATTCGTGATGAAGCGCCTGGTTGAGAAGTCGTTCGCGCAGAACGTCAAGGCAGCCAAGCGTAAGGTTGAGCGCCAGCGCCCCGAGGTGTGGGACGTCCTCGACGACGTTATTCGTGAGCACCCGGTGCTGCTGAACCGCGCACCTACACTGCACCGCCTGGGCATTCAAGCCTTCGAACCGCAGCTGATTGAAGGTAAAGCTATTCAGCTGCACCCGCTGGCCTGTGGCGCGTTCAACGCTGACTTTGACGGTGACCAGATGGCAGTCCACCTCCCGCTGGGTGCTGAGGCTCAGGCTGAGGCACGCATCCTGATGCTGTCGACGAACAACATCCTCAAGCCTTCCGACGGTCGCCCTGTTGCAATGCCGTCGCAGGACATGATCATTGGTCTGTTCCACCTGACCAGTGATCCTGATCCGGCTGTTGAGGTGGCGACTGATGAAAACGGTGAGCCGGTTGTGCCGTGCTATTCGTCAGTGGCTGAGGCACGTATGGCGTTTGATCGTGGCGAACTGGATCTGAATGCCCGTGCACGGATCCGCTTCACCGACATTGTGCCGCCCAAGGGCTGGGAAGTCCCGGAGAACTGGGAAGAAGGCGATCCGATCCTGCTGGAAACCTCGCTGGGGCGCGCGATCTTCAACGAGACTCTGCCGGTCGACTACCCGTTCGTCAACTACGTTGTGGGTAAGAAGCAGCTGGGAACGATCGTTAACACATTGACGGAGCGTTACCCGAACGTCCTCGTCGCCGAATCTCTGGACGCACTGAAAGCTGCCGGTTTCCACTGGTCAACTTGGTCTGGCATCACAATCGCGTTCTCTGACATTCAGGCGTCAGACCGCAAGGAAGAAATCCTGGCGCGTTACGAAGCCAAGGCTGCGGAGATTCAGGACCAGTTCGACACCGGTATCATCCTGGAAGAAACCCGGTACGAGGAACTGGTCAAGCTGTGGCTGAAGTGCACTGAGGAAGTTGCTGACGACATGCGTCAGAACTTCGATGCTCGCAACACCGTCTACCGCATGGTGTCGTCGGGTGCTCGTGGTAACTGGAGCCAGGTCCAGCAGATCGCCGGTATGCGTGGTCTGGTGTCTGACCCGAAGCAGAAGCTCATTGAGCGTCCGATTAAGGCAAACTACCGTGAAGGCCTGACGGTTCTGGAGTACTTCATCGCAACTCACGGCGCTCGTAAGGGTCTGGCTGATACCGCTCTTCGTACCGCCGAATCTGGTTACCTGACCCGCCGTCTGGTCGACGTGTCGCAGGACGTGATTGTGCGTGAAGAGAACTGCGGTACCCGCGCCGGCATTCGCGTGCCGATCGCCCGCAAGAACGAGTTCGACGAGTGGGAAGCCGTTGAAGCGGTTGAGACTACCGCGTACGCCCGTACGCTTGCTCGCGATGCGGTGGGTGAAGATGGCACTGTCGTGGCGGAGGCTGGCACCGACATTGGTGATGACCTGATTGCTCAGATGGTTGCCGCCGGTGTGACCGAGGTGACGACCCGTTCCGTGCTGACCTGTGAGTCGGCGGTGGGCGTGTGCGCCAGCTGTTATGGCCGTTCGCTGGCCACCGGTAAGCGTGTCTCGATCGGTGAAGCTGTCGGTATTATCGCAGCTCAGTCGATTGGTGAGCCTGGTACCCAGCTGACGATGCGTACGTTCCACACCGGTGGTGCTGCGTCGGCTGCTGACATTACCCAGGGTCTGCCGCGTGTTCAGGAGCTCTTCGAGGCGCGCAGCCCGAAGATTGAAGCCAAGATGAACGAGGCCGCCGGTCGCGTCCATATTGACGACGAAGATCCCGGTTCACGCAAGATCGTGATCACTCGCGATGATGGCCGTGAGGATTCAGTCATCGAGGTGACTCGTCGCCAGAAACTCCTGGTGAACGAGGGCGACCACATCGAAGCTGGAACCCCGTTGACTGAAGGCCAGTTGGATCCCAAGGAGGTCCTGCGTATTATGGGCCGCAATGTGGCTCAGAAGCAGCTGGTTGATGAGGTGCAGAAGGTCTACCGCGATCAGGGTGTGGGTATTCACGCCAAGCACATCGAGGTCATCGTGCGCCAGATGCTGCGCAAGATCACTATTCTGGAGCCGGGCGACACCTCGTTCATGCCGGGTCAGCTGGTGGATCGTTCAGCGTACTTGTCGGCCAACCGTCGAGTTGCCGCCGAGGGCGGTCAGCCCGCGTCAGGTCGCCAGATGCTGATGGGTATCACCAAGGCGTCGTTGGCAACGGATTCGTGGCTGTCGGCTGCGTCCTTCCAGGAGACCACAAAGGTCCTGACCGAAGCCGCCATGAACGGCAAGGTTGATCACCTGGTGGGTCTGAAGGAGAACGTCATCCTCGGAAAGTTGATCCCGGCCGGCACCGGCCTGGCTCGCTACAACCAGGTTGTCGTGGAGCCCACTGCTGAGGCAATGGCCGATGCGAACTATTCCGAACTGGATTTCCAGGATGGAGAAGTTCCTGAGTCCTTCCTGGCCTCGCTCGACTCGATCGATTTCGGAATTCCGTTCCACGGCCAGAACTGACCGTTAACCTCAGGTGGCTGGTGTAAGCCCGCGAATTGCGGCGGGCTTGCACCAGCCGCTTCTTTTTATGGCGCGGTATGGTGCCTTGCACGGTGTGATGAGGTCCCTCGTTACGGCGTGGTGAGGCTCTTTGTGCGCTGAGGGGAGTATTTCCTCCGCGACTGGGCGAGTTGCCTTAAGCGGTGTGGTGGAGGCTCCTCGTTGTGGAGTGGCGAATTTCCTTGTGCGGTGAAGGAGAGCTTGTGCGGTGAGGGAAAGCTTAAGGTGCGCGAGAGAGATTCATTGTGTGGTCTGGCGACTCCCTCCCCGCTCAGTCACTGTCTCTTTCAAGGAAGTACCGATTGCGATGTCGAGGCGGTTATCTTTCTTGAATTAGCTGGTGTTTTCTCGGTTTACTTTGTGGTTTCTCTGTTTGGTTAGTGTCCGTGGGTTTTTTCGGCGTGGTCGGTGAGGACTTGGTGGGGTTTGGTTAACAGGAATGGGGCGCTGGTTTCTCTTGTGCTTGTAATGCTAGGGATTGTGTGCGTGGTGCCGGTGAACGGGTTGGTTAGTGTGACGTCCCACGTGGTGGTGAGTGTGACGGTTTGGTGGGGTGATTCGTTTTGCCATGAGTGTGTGTGCACCATGTTGGGGTAGGGGTTTCCTGGGGTGGTGGTGATCAGTGGTGGGGTGTGGTCGTTGAAGTCGAATGTGTAGGTGGAGGCGTGAAGGGTGAGGGTGACGGTGTGGTTGAAGACGGTGAGGGTGTGGGTTTGGGTGGGGGTGGCGGCGTAGATGTTGGAGGGCACTTCGGTGAAGGCGTGTTGGTGTGGTTGGATGGTCAGGCCTGCGCCGCGTAGGGTGATGGTGTTCAGGGCTGTGCGCACGATGGTGTCGGTTGACGGAGTGGCGGGCTGGTCTGGTTCTTTTCCTTCAGGTTTTTCTGTTGGTGGTGGGGTGCATTTGTCTGCTGGTGTGGCGCCGGCTGTGCCGGTGCCGATCTTGCAGCGCACCTGCCAGCCCGGTACACGAAACCCACCAACCGGTCCCTCAACAACCTCAACCACACCGGCAGGCGCTCCGTCATCCATTGCGGGATAGTCGATTCCTGGCACAAGTGACGTTTCTTCAACTGAAAAACGATAACTAATTTCTCCGTACGATTCACTTGTCACGAGCGTTTCGAAATCTGGCGGAGAATCGGATTCGGGAGAAGATACTGGGCTAAGAACGAAGGCCACGCTAAAGAGCGCGGAGGTGAATCTCCTTTTCATGGTCGGGAATCCTCTACTTCTTCCTTTGATTTAGCATGGAAGCTATTCATCACGAACGACGATCCCTCTATCTTGATCTCAAATTCCATGGTGAGCGGATTCTCATCGAATTCAGTGATTTCGTCGTTTCGATACTCGACGTACGCGGCAGTCATGACATCTGCGGTAAGGAAATAGAGGTTTTGATTCTCCGGGTGAGAAATAGGGTCGCTCGTTGACTGGATGGCGTATTTGATTCCCTCAACCCATTCATCCATTTCATACAGAGAAGATATGTTTTCGATAAAACTGTTACATAAGGTGCAGGTTGGGCTGCTGACTTTTTTGAGGGTGGTGGTGTTGCCGGTGTTGATGGAGTATGCGAGGAGGTTGAGGTAGTACTCGGCGAAGTAGCGTGCCCCGAACGCGTCCATGTTGGTGGCAGCACTGGGTAGTTGTGGTTCGTGTGGTTCCACCCAGTCCACGGGCCTGCCGAGCTTCCCGTTGGGTAAAATCGGGTACTCACCGGACATGGGTATGCTGTGGGCTGCATCGCCTGACCCGCTTTGATTGGCAGAGGCTTCAATGTTGTTGCTTTGCCCGTCTTGTGCCTGGCTACATGCAGCCAGCATGATCATTCCGGCCACTACTGGAACAAGGAGCCTGGCGTGCGTGGAGCGTCGTGATCGTCGTGTCATGTGCACCACACTACGAAACGGCACTACCGCCCGTACAGACCCAATTCATAATTGTGGACCAAACTCCTCCTGCACCCACCTGTCGATCTGGAAGCCTCTCACTGGATTCATCACGGCTCTACCTCCCGATAGGTAACTCCTGACCAGTGCAAACGCCTCGCCCGTGGGTGCGATTGCCGGTGACCTGCCCTTCAGATCGACAGACGGGGAAAGAGGGAAGGAGAGGGAGAAGGAAAGTACAGATCTGCCGACGATTCCCAGAATATGGATCGTCAAAGTCGGCCCGAAACATCGAGAAAACTCACTGATGCCGATCTGGAGCGTACTGCGTGTAGCAGTAGATGGGAGTCTCCCTCGTTAATGGGTAGAATTTGGGTGGAACCGAGAGGGAGTGACGGATGAGAAAGCTCGGACTACCTGCGCTGATTGCTGTGACGGCACTCACTGCAGCCGGGTGTGTGGCCGGTAACAGCCCTGCCGAGCCGGAGCAGTCTCTCGCTCAATCCGCCCTTTCGAATCAGTCAACCTCGTCGAACCAATCGGAAATAGAAACCGACAACCCCATCGAAGCTGCCCCCGACCAATCCCAATCCAGCCATCCAGCCGAGCAGTCTTTCATGACCACCGGAGAATGCGTGGACGTCGTGGCGATTAATGCGCGTGGAACGAATGAGGAGACCGGCGGCGGTGGCCTCACTGATGCCGTAGCGGGCGAGATCGTTGAGAAATGGTCGAAAGACGCGCGTGCCATTGCGCTGGAATATCCCGCAAGTTTTGACGTTAATGCTTCCGTCGAAGACGGGGTTTTAGCTCTGACCGCGATGCTTGAAGATGGCGCGGCTCGGTGCCCGAATCAGAAATACGTGCTCGTGGGTTATTCGCAGGGCGCGATCGTTGTCGCTGAGACGCTGAGCAAGCCTGAAGACCGGCTGATCATGGGCGATGTCGAGCGACTGAGTGAGCCTGCGCGGAAGGCGATTGCTGCCGTCGAGCTATACGGTGATCCTGGTTTTGTTGGGTCGATGCCGTATAACCGCGGCGACTACGATCCGCGTTTTAACGGGATGTTGCCGCGGCACTCGCAGGCTTTAGCTGAATTTGCCACCCGGATTCGTGACTTTTGCGTTGCGGAGGATCTATTTTGCCAGGGGAGCCGGCGCACAGGTATTCAGCGCTCGGCTCATTCGCTCTACTGGACGAACGGCATGCAGGCTGAAGGTGCAGCTCACGCGTTGGAGCGCCTTTACCGGAGGGCCGAGTTGGCTGGAGAGGATATCGGTGCCGAAGGCGCAGCGCCTGAGGAAGCTGACAGTGGCGACGTCCAAAGTGGAGGGGCAAATAACGGGCACTAAGGGCGCCGTGATGTGTCCTTTTGGCTCTGACATCGAGTGCCGTGACGCTTCCGAGGCCTCTGGTGCTGTTGTGTCCGAGGTTTCTTCAGATCTTGGTTGCCACAGTCGCAAAATGGTGTTGTTTCCCTCCCCGCCGCCCTGTCCACCCAAGTGTCGATTTGGCTGCCGTATCCTCCCAATTGACGAGGGTGCCCCACGCATCGTCACTGGCCAGCAGGCATTTGTGGATCGAGATGCGTGGAGAGAACCGTCGGATGGGCCTTGAAATCGACAGTAGGGGAGAGAGGGAGATGGGAATTGGAGACTATTAACGGCGGAAGAACAGTATCGAGTCTCTGCATTGGCGCAGAGAAGCACATAGAATTGACTACGTTGATCCACTAGTCAAATGGAGGAGACACCGTGATCAAGAAACTCTTCAAGCTCGTTCTTTTTGGCGCTCTCGCAGCGTTCGCCGGCCTCATTGCGATCCAATACGATGGCCCTCGCAACTTCCTGAAAGACCTTGGTGTGCCGCTGTAAGCAACTAATTCGCAGATCGAAGACCTGTCGGATTTGCACGCTTAGTCACGCCGATTAGTCTCTAGGTGCCGAGCTGTACCACCAAGGTAGAGCTCGGCACCTTCATGCAGTTTTCGGCAGTTCTTTCACGAAGCAAGCACATTCAACAGTGCGCCACATTCAGGGCATCTGCATTCAACTCGTTGGCACCGATCTCGCGCGGGCGCTCGCGGCCTCCCTCGTCGATTCGGAGAACCAATACGTCGATCAGCGCTTTCCACGCGCGTCCCACGCAACCGGGCTTCGATCCGCGCAGCCGAATGCTCAGGGTGGTGCAAATCGTCCCAAATGAAGCGTTCGAAAACCCAGCCGCGCGCCTCCAAATCTCGCTGCCTCCTGCCCTCAGATTGGTAAGAGTGAGCGATCTGTGAGTGCGACACGCCTCGTTTGCTGCGGCCGTCAAATTCAAGTGCGACCTTCTCGCGCGGAAAAGCAATATCGATGAAGTACACGCTCGCCGGGCGCGCTCCAGCAAGGCTCTCAGCTGGGCGTTGGTGCACTTCAAACTGTGTACGCACAGCGTGAAGCTTCCGACTGCGAACTATCCACAGCAGCATCGCCTCGCCAATTGATTCGCAGCCCGCATCCGCATGCTGTATGAGCCATCTCGCGCGAGCCACATTGCGATGCCCCCTCGGAAAGCGACTAAGCTGGCGGACCAGAGCAGCTCGCACACGCTCTTCAGCCTTGCGAGACCTGTCCTGATGGTGCTTGTTGAAGTGACTCAGCCGACGCATCCCGTCGCATAGCGTCACGAACGCGTGGCTCGCCGGCATCGTGAGAGCGCACAAAATGAGCGTGTCCTCAAGTGTCGCCACACGTAGCAGCATTCGACGGCGCGACCCCGACACGTCGCTTTCACGCCCGCGGTCGATGCTGGATCCGCGGATTCTGACCGTGCGTATCGGCCCGATAGCTGGTACCTGGTGTCGCATTATTCGGGCAGCTGGGATAGAAATTCTGCTTGCTTCGATGGGGGATCGCCGAGGGTGGCCGCAACGAATCTCAATCCGAGGCAAGGTCGGGGATTCGTTTCCTGGTCTGCCATGCGTAAGGATGTGAACGTCAGGCGAACGGTCCCAGCACCACAGGCCGTGGAGCAAAGCTGCAGATGGGCCTATGAATGTCGCGTGCGGATGCGTCAGACAGGTGGCCGCAATCCGTGCCAAGGCGGCATCATTGCGGATCTTCCACGTTTCACTCTGGGTAGCGCTGGGATCGATGCGCCACGTGACGCCTCGCTTAACGCGCGCGTAGTACTGACCAGTTTGTTTCTTAAGGGCGCTGAGGCGGCGGTGGCGCGAGGTTGTGGCGAGGTGAAGGTGCTCGATGTAGGTGGTCACTCGGATACCTCCTTTCTAAGGGTGCCCAGTTGTCGAGCACTGACTGTGTGGCGATAGAGCTGGATGCGTGATGGTTGTGTTGGGCGTGCGGACGGTTATGTCGAGTTGCATGGCTGAAAGAGCATGACATGGGGAAGCGGCGTATGCGGCAATAAGAGCGGCAGCTTGTGGATACGGTGGTGGTAGGGGTGATACTTGTGGATAACTCGGCTTGAGCCGGGCGGGTACCCTCGGCCGTGAGGATTCCCTCTGGTCGGTTCGCCTTGGAATATTCCACGATTCCATCGGGACAACTTCTGCAGGGAGGTCGCCGGGCAATCTTTCCGCTTTCCTTCCACTACTCCC
This sequence comes from Pauljensenia sp. C0254C2, assembly GCF_056583835.1. Classification (NCBI taxonomy): domain Bacteria; kingdom Bacillati; phylum Actinomycetota; class Actinomycetes; order Actinomycetales; family Actinomycetaceae; genus Pauljensenia; species Pauljensenia sp. C0254C2. The sequence goes on along the minus strand of NZ_JBWPJO010000005.1, from coordinate 67,320 downwards.
TCCCTTCCTTTCTTTCACCCAACTGTCGATCTCGAGGCGCGATTCGACAAGATGTTTTTTAAAACCGCAGGTCAAGAACAGTTTTTATGAAAGGTAGTGCCGAAGATCGTGCTGAAATCGACAGTTGGGTAAGGGTAAGAGTAAGAGTAAGAGGAGCAGGGGCGGAGGAAGGGACGGGGTCGATGGGAAGCCCTCCTTGGAAGGTCGCCCGGCAGTCGCCGTAAGCGGCCTGCCGCGAGGCGTCGGAAGTTTCCGTGACTCCATTCCTAACAATCCACTCCGACCGCGCCTCCGTCCAGAATGCGCCTTAGCTCACGCCGTACACAATTGACGTGCCCGCCGCCCACAAACTAAGCTGAAATGCGGTAACCCGAGTACATCGGGTCACCTGACCGCTTGATCACACGATCTGGCGGCGATGCGACACTGATCGCACCAGTGATCAAGACGCAGCGCCACAACCGGTGATACAAGCATCGGGCTCCACAAGGAGGATACCGAGCGGACGGCCATCGCCCCCTCGCCCTCGTGCCATCGGAGCTCCGGGCGTCATTCTCTGACCGCACGGGCAGCAGGCCCCACAGCCTGGGTGCACAGCAGAACAAGCTGAGCAACACGCTAACCGTCGGACATCATGGCGCGCCGGCCCCTGATGGATCAACGCTGCCCAGTCAGGGGACTTGACAATATCGGGCTGACTGAAGCCAGGGTGCCTGCGCTACGCCGGGCACCACACAAGAAAACGCACGACGATGCGTGGCTTGCCCTCGTCAACCGGCAACGATCCGCCGCCGAACTCACGGCAGCGAAATTCAACCGGACACTGGCCCGACAACGGGGCAGCTGCTGACACAGGCAAACACAGTCATCAGAGTGCACAACGACTGGAGAATTTTTCAGTGCCTACAATCCAGCAGCTCGTCCGCAAAGGGCGCAGCTCCAAGCGCGGCAAAGTGAAGACGCCTGCGCTCAAGGGCTCGCCTCAGCGCCGTGGCGTGTGCACCCGTGTGTACACCGCCACCCCGAAGAAGCCGAACTCTGCGCTGCGCAAGGTTGCCCGTGTGCGCCTTTCGTCAGGCATCGAAGTGACGGCTTACATCCCAGGTGAGGGACACAACCTCCAGGAGCACTCCATCGTGCTCGTCCGCGGTGGTCGTGTGAAGGACCTCCCTGGTGTCCGTTACCGTATTGTCCGCGGATCACTTGATACGCAGGGCGTGCGCAACCGCCAGCAGGCTCGTTCACGTTACGGTGCGAAGAAGGAGAAGAAGTAATGCCTCGTAAAGGCCCAGCTCCCAAGCGCCCGCTTGTCGACGATCCGGTTTACGGTTCCAAGATCGTCTCGCAACTGGTCAACCGTGTTCTGCTCGACGGCAAAAAGTCGTTGGCTGAACGCATCGTGTACGGCGCGCTCGAGACAGTGCGTGAGCGTACCGAGCAGGATCCAGTGGTGGTTCTCAAGCGCGCTCTGGACAACATCCGCCCAGCCCTTGAGGTGCGTTCCCGCCGTGTCGGTGGCGCTACCTACCAGGTTCCGGTTGAGGTTCGCCCGGCCCGCGCCACCACTCTGGCTCTGCGCTGGCTGGTTGACTTCTCGCGTCAACGTCGTGAGAAGACCATGACCGAGCGTCTCGCTAACGAAGTTCTCGATGCGTCCAACGGCCTCGGTGCCGCTGTGAAGCGCCGCGAGGACATGCACAAGATGGCCGAATCGAACCGCGCATTCGCCCATTACCGTTGGTGATTTTTCCATTCCCGAGGGCGGCCTCTGACGCCGCTGACAACCATGCTGCGTGAAATAATACTTTTGCCAGCTGTTTAATCCCCAGCGGGGCTCCGCCCTCGTTAATGGGGATCACCGAAAGAACGCACGACGAAGCGAAGGACAACTCCGTGGCACAAGAAGTGCTAACAGACCTGAGGAAGGTCCGCAATATTGGCATCATGGCTCACATTGATGCCGGCAAGACGACCGTGACTGAACGCATCCTGTTCTACACGGGCATTAACTACAAGATCGGTGAAACGCACGACGGTGCGTCAACCACTGACTGGATGGACCAGGAAAAGGAACGTGGCATCACGATTACCTCGGCTGCTGTGACCTGTTTCTGGAAAGGCAACCAGATCAACATCATCGATACCCCTGGCCACGTGGACTTCACGGTGGAAGTTGAGCGCTCACTGCGTGTGCTCGACGGCGCCGTGGCTGTCTTCGATGGTAAGGAAGGTGTGGAGCCTCAGTCAGAAACCGTGTGGCGTCAGGCCGACAAGTACAACGTCCCACGTATCTGCTTCATCAACAAGATGGACAAGCTGGGCGCCGACTTCTACTACTCGGTGCAGACCATCAAGGATCGCCTCAAAGCGAACCCGATCGTCATGCAGCTGCCCATTGGCGCCGAGGATACCTTCGAAGGCAACGTTGACTTGCTGTCAATGAAGGCTTTCCATTACCCGGCAACTGACGCAGACGGTAAGCCCACCCTTGGTGCCATCGTCGAGGAAGGCGAGATTCCCGCCGACCTGCAGGACAAGGCCGAGGAATACCGTGAGGCTCTGATGGAAGCCGCCGCTGAAGGCAACGACGAGCTCATGGAAGCCTACCTGGAAAACGGCGAACTGACCGTTGACCAGATCAAGGAAGGCGTGCGTGCGCTGACCGTTTCAGGCAAGGCCTTCCCGGTCTACTGCGGTACCGCACTGCGCAACATGGGTGTTCAGCCCGTGCTGGACGGTGTGATCAGCTTCCTGCCCTCACCTCTGGATATCGAATCCGTCAGCGGTTTCGAACCTGGTGATGACTCTGAGGTAGAGAACCTCGTTCGTCATCCCGATGAGAACGAGCCTTTCTCAGCGCTGGCATTCAAGATTGCGGCGCACCCGTTCTACGGCAAGCTGACCTTCATCCGCGTCTACTCCGGCAAGATGGAAGCCGGCTCCCAGATCATGAATTCGACCAAGGGTAAGCGTGAGCGTATCTCCAAGATCTTCCAGATGCACTCCAACAAGGAGAACCCGGTTGATCTGGCGCACGCTGGTCACATCTACGCTGTGATCGGTCTGAAAGACACCACCACCGGCGACACGCTGTGTGACCTGAACGATCAGATTGTTCTGGAGTCGATGACCTTCCCGAAGCCCGTTATTCACGTGGCTGTCGAGCCGAAGTCGAAGGCTGACCAGGAAAAGATGGGCGTCGCCATCCAGAAGCTGGCTGAAGAGGACCCGACCTTCACCGTTGAGCTGGACCAGGAAAGTGGCCAGACCATCATCGGTGGTATGGGCGAGCTTCACCTCGACATCATTGTTGACCGTATGCGTCGCGAATTCAAGGTCGAGGCTAACGTCGGCAAGCCGATGGTCGCCTACCGCGAGACGATCCGTAAGACCGTCGAAAAGTTTGAATACACTCACAAGAAGCAGACCGGTGGTTCGGGTCAGTTCGCCCGCGTCATCATCATGCTGGAGCCGCTGCCGAGCGATTCCGAAGAAGAGTACGTCTTCGAGGACAAAGTCACCGGTGGCCGCGTTCCGCGTGAGTACATCCCCTCTGTAAACGCTGGTATTCAGGAAGCCATGCACTCCGGTGTTCTGGCTGGATACCCGATGGTGGATGTCAAAGCCACGCTTCTTGACGGTGCATACCACGAAGTTGACTCGTCTGAAATGGCGTTCAAGATCGCAGGTTCAATGGCCATGCGTGAAGCCGCCAAGAAGGCGAAGCCGGTTCTTCTTGAGCCGATTATGGCCGTCGAGGTGCGTACGCCTGATGAATATCTGGGCGACGTGATCGGCGACCTGAACTCTCGTCGTGGTGCCATCCAGTCAATGGATGAGCAGCATGGTGTGCGTGTTGTTCGCGCGCAAGTTCCGCTGTCGGAAATGTTCGGATACGTTGGCGACCTGCGGTCCAAGACCCAGGGACGCGCCGTGTACTCGATGCAGTTCGACAGCTACGCCGAGGTTCCTCGTAGCGTTTCAGAGGAAATCGTCGGAAAGTCTCGGGGCGAGTGAGTCCCACGGGGTCGGATCAACCCCGATCGGTGTACCGTAGTGCTATTGCCTGTTGCACTGCGTGATTGCACTGGTCAGATCGGTCAGCGGTGGGGAACTTCGCAGTAGCGGGGGTCCCGCGCCGGAACCGATCGGTCGAGACCGGAGCGTCAGTGCAGCGCAAGACGGATAGCGCCGGGATTCCGGTGAGCGAGGTGGCGGGGATCACTGTCAAGGGGCAGTGTGAAAGCTGCAGCGCAGATCCGCACTCCAATTCAATAGAAACCCTGTAGGATCTCACGCCCTGTGGGTGTTAAGCTAACACCTAGCCATAGGCTGAGAACATCTACCCGAGTCCAGGAGGACACAAGTGGCGAAGGCCAAGTTCGAGCGCACCAAGCCGCACGTCAACATCGGTACCATCGGACACGTTGACCACGGCAAGACGACGCTGACAGCAGCAATTACCAAAGTTCTGCACGACAAGTACCCGGAACTGAACGAGTACACGCCGTTCGAGAACGTCGACAACGCTCCTGAAGAGCGCGATCGTGGCATCACGATTAACGTCTCCCACGTGGAGTACCAGACCGAGAAGCGTCACTACGCACACGTTGACGCCCCCGGTCACGCTGACTACATCAAGAACATGATCACCGGTGCAGCCCAGATGGACGGCGCAATTCTGGTGGTCGCAGCAACCGACGGCCCGATGGCTCAGACCCGCGAGCACGTTCTGCTTGCCCGTCAGGTCGGCGTCCCCACCATCCTTGTTGCTCTGAACAAGAGCGATGCCGTGGATGATGAGGAAATGCTGGAGCTCGTTGAGGAAGAATGCCGCGACCTGCTCAACTCTCAGGACTTCGATGGCGACAACGCCCCGATCATCCGCGTCTCGGCGCTCAAGGCTCTTGAGGGCGACGAGAAGTGGACGAAGGCAATCGAAGAGCTCATGGATGCAGTGGACGAGTACGTCCCGACCCCTGAGCGCGATCTCGACAAGCCGTTCCTGATGCCGATCGAGGACGTCTTCACCATCACCGGCCGTGGCACCGTTGTGACCGGCCGTGTCGAGCGCGGCAAGCTGGCTCTGAACTCTGAAGTCGAGATCCTCGGCATCCGCCCGACCCAGAAGACCACCGTCACCGGTATCGAAATGTTCCACAAGTCCATGGATGAAGCATGGGCAGGCGAGAACTGCGGTCTGTTGCTGCGTGGCACGAAGCGCGAAGATGTCGAGCGCGGCCAGGTTGTGGCCGTCCCCGGCTCCATCACGCCTCACACGAACTTCAAGGGCCAGGTTTACATCCTGAAGAAGGACGAAGGCGGCCGTCACAAGCCGTTCTTCTCCAACTACCGTCCTCAGTTCTACTTCCGTACCACGGACGTCACCGGCGTCATCACGCTGCCCGAGGGCACCGAGATGGTTATGCCTGGCGACACCACAGAAATCACCGTTGAACTGATTCACCCCATCGCAATGGAGCCCGGCCTGGGCTTCGCTATCCGCGAGGGTGGCCACACCGTTGGTTCAGGTCGTGTGACCGAAATCGATAAGTGATTCGGTAGCTGGGTACAGTTGGCATTGAGCCGACTGTAACTGGCGCTGGCACTCGCGAGGTTCCCCGTTTGGGCCGTTTGAGTCGGTATTGACGAGGGCGCCTGGCGGTGAGCCGAATGAGCTGAGATGGGCTTGGTGGCATCGAAAGATGCTTCCAAGCCCATCTTTTTTGTGCTGCTGTATCTTCTTGCCGTTTCTGTCTTTTTGCGTGCTCTGTTTCAAAGCGCGCCCATTCCTTTGGCGCCCTCTGGCCTGAAGCGTGTTCTGCCTTTTGGTAGCGCCGCCCTTTTCTCGTGCTCTGTCTTTTGGCGGCTCCGGCTCCTAGCTGTAGTCCGTCTCTTAGCCTGCTCCGGCCTTTAGCGTTCTCCGCCCTTTTGTCGGCCCAGTGTGATTCGTGCTTCCCATTGTCTGACCGTGAGATCAATAGCCAAGGGGCGTGTATATGCTTTCTGTCGCTATTACGCGGCGATGGCGCTGTATGCTCCAACGAATTCGGGTCTGGCACCTTTTCGCGCTCCGAACTGTTCCGGCCCCATCTCTTCTTGCGTTCCGAACTGTTCCGGCCTGAGCCGTTCTACTTTGAACTGTTCCGCCTCGAGCTTTTTGCTCCTAGCTGTCTATCTGCCTGTTTCCCACCGGTTGTTTACCCAACTGTCGATCTCGGCAGCATTCCGTTTGAGTAAACGAAGGTGAATTGGCTGTGACCTGCACCGATGCAGTCGCGCCAAGGGATGTCCTTCCATAGGTGTCCTTGAGATCGACAGATGGGTAGAGGTGGGGAAAGGGCAGTGCTGGAAAGAAGTCTCTGCAGAGATTAGGAGTGAAGGCGCGGTGGCGCCGCAAGAACTCCTCCGATCGGCTACGCGAACAATCTTGTAGGTATGCCTATGTGCTAGACCTAACATCTATTGTTTGCGAATGCTTCTCGAAGGAGTTCCGAAAAAACTTCGAACACGGATACTCCGCAGATCTTTTCGTTAAGACTTCCCTCCCTCTACCCGAGTGTCGATTTGAAGGCTGAAAGTTCCGGTCCTGCTTCCCTAGCAGCCCCTTGACCAGCTGTGATGCGTGGAAGTCTCAGCGGAGAATCGTCGATTCGACCCTCAGATCGACAGTTGGGAACTGGGGGATAGGGCAAGTGAGGGACAGGACTAAGTGGGGAGGGCCCGAGCGGAAGAAGGGGCTATGGGGGGGTGAGGGGACCAAGTGGGGAACGGGCATGAGGTGGAGATGGGAGCAAGTGAGCGCTGAGAATTGAACGGACGAGCACATTGTGGAAGGGCAGACTGCCGAGTGACAGGCTGTAGAGAGACAGGGTGAGGTGGAAGGATGGCACGCGGGCAGAGTGCGGATGGGCAGGCTGGGGTAGCTGAGGGGGTGCACCAGCGATAGTGATACTGACGACAATTCTTGGCAGCAGGGTGACAGAATGTGCCTCCGTGGGCCCGTAGCAAGGCATAAAAGCTGGATAGCAGGCTAGTTGTCAGGTGATTCACACCGGTTTTTGCCTGAGCGGACTTGAACCAACGAGGGGTTTTCTGTCAAACTAATCAGGTTGCCCCGCGAGGGTGGGGCTCATCCAGACCAAAATCTGGCCGGGCTTTATAGCCCGAGTTCTTTAGATAAGACAACGGTCCGTCCCTCACCCGAGGGAAACCGCGTACGAATGTGTCGCGAATTGCGACACGCCCGAATGCGGGGACCGGTGACGAAGCTGTACGAGAAGAGGTAGACGGCATGGCGGGACAGAAGATCCGCATCCGGCTTAAGTCCTATGACCACGAGGTCATCGACAGCTCCGCGCGCAAGATTGTGGAGACCGTGCAACGCGCGGGCGCCACGGTCGTGGGCCCGGTGCCACTGCCGACCGAAAAGAACGTGTTCGTCGTCATTCGGTCGCCCCACAAATACAAGGACAGCCGCGAGCACTTTGAGATGCGCACACACAAGCGGCTCATCGACATCATCGACCCGACTCCGAAGGCCGTCGACTCGCTTATGCGTCTTGACTTGCCTGCGGACGTCAATATTGAGATCAAGCTCTGAGGACATCTGCAATGACAACTGATACCAAGCAGAAGGCCAGCACGCCCATGACGGCGCTGTTGGGCCGCAAGCTCGGCATGACCCAGGTATGGGACGCCGAAGGGCGTCTTGTCCCGCTCACTGTCGTGCAGGTCGGCACCAACGTCGTCACACAGGTGCGTACCGAAGAGGTTGACGGTTACTCTGCGATTCAAATCGGTTACGGCAAGATTGACCCCCGCAAGGTGACAAAGCCTCTCGCGGGACACTTTGCCAAGGCAGGCGTGGAACCACGTCGCCACCTAGCCGAAGTTCGCACAACCGAGGCCGATAACTACGCAGCGGGGCAGGAACTCGACGCAACCGTGTTTGAAGCGGGACAGCATGTTGACGTTTCCGGAAACACCAAGGGCAAGGGATTTGCCGGTGTGATGAAGCGTCACGGCTTTGCAGGCGTGGGAGCCTCTCACGGCGCCCACCGCAATCACCGCAAGCCAGGCTCCATTGGTGCCTGTGCAACACCTGGTCGCATTTTTAAGGGACAGCGCATGGCCGGCCGTATGGGCAATGCGCGCCGCACAATTCAGAATCTGACGATCCAGGCTGTGGACGCCGAAAAGGGCCTCCTGCTCATTAGCGGCGCAATCCCCGGCCCGAAGAACGGTATCGTCCTGGTTCGCACGTCCGTGAAGGGTGCGTGACATGACTGATAACCAAACCACGCGCACGATCGATGTGCTCGACCGTGAGGGCAAGAAGGTCGACACGATCGACCTGCCCGGTGAAATTTTCGACGTGCCGGCGAACATTCCGCTGATGCATCAAGTCGTCGTGGCGCAGCTTGCTGCGGCCCGACAGGGAACACACGCGACCAAGACCCGTGGCATGGTTTCCGGCGGCGGCAAGAAGCCGTACCGCCAGAAGGGAACCGGTAACGCTCGTCAGGGCTCCATCCGCGCACCGCAGTTCACCGGTGGCGGAGTGGTTCACGGACCTCAGCCGCGTAACTACGCACAACGCACCCCGAAGAAAATGAAGGTCGGCGCTCTGCGCTGCGCACTGTCCGATCGCGCTCGTAACGATCGCATTCACGTTGTGACTTCATTGTTCGAGGGCGACAAGCCGTCCACCAAGACAGCTCTGAAAGCTCTGCGGACAATCGTTGCTGGCAACGACAACGTCCTGGTGGTCCTTGAACGCGGTGAAGATCTGACGGCACTGAGCCTGCGCAACCTGCAGGAAACTCACATTCTGTGGGTTGATCAGCTCAACACCTATGACGTCCTCGACAACGACGATGTCATCTTCACCAAGGGCGCCCTCGAGACTTTCCTCGGTACTAAGGAGGAGACCAAGTGAGCGCACTCGAATCCACCAAGAACCCGCGCGACATCATCTTGAAGCCTGTCGTGACTGAGAAGTCATCGATCCTGATGGATCAGGGCAAGTACACATTTGAAGTTGATCCTCGCGCCAACAAGACCGAGATCAAGATTGCTGTCGAGGCAATCTTTGGTGTCAAGGTTGCCTCTGTCGCGACCCAGAACCGTAAGGGTAAGGAATACCGGACCCGCAACGGAATCGGAAAGCGCAAGGACGTCAAGCGAGCAATCGTGACCGTTCGCGAAGGCACCATCGACATCTTCGGCGATCAGGCCTGAAGGCAGCCGGAGAGGTAGAGGAACATTATGGGAATCCGCAAATACAAGCCCACAACGCCGGGCCGTCGCGGCTCAAGTGTGTCGGACTTTGCTGAAATCACGCGTTCTACGCCAGAAAAGTCGCTGCTGCGTCCGCTGAGCAAGACCGGTGGTCGTAACGCGCACGGCCGCGTGACCTCGCGTCACCGCGGTGGTGGCCACAAGCGCGCCTACCGCGTGATCGACTTCCGTCGCCATGACAAGGACGGCATCCCCGCCGTTGTGGCTCACATCGAATACGATCCGAACCGCACCTCGCGCATCGCACTGCTGCACTACGAGGACGGAGCCAAGCGTTACATCCTGGCACCGGCCAACCTGTATCAGGGTGACCGCGTGGAAGCAGGCCCACAGGCTGATATCAAGCCAGGTAACTGCCTGCCGCTGCGTAACATCCCTCTCGGTACCGTCGTGCACGCAGTTGAGCTGCAGCCCGGTGGTGGCGCGCAAATCGCGCGTTCCGCTGGAGCGTCTGTGCAGCTCGTTGCCAAAGAAGGCCGCTTCGCGCAACTGCGTATGCCTTCCGGTGAAATCCGCAACGTTGATGCTGCATGCCGTGCAACTGTTGGCGAGGTCGGCAACTCCGATCACTCCAACATCAATTGGGGTAAAGCAGGCCGTATGCGTTGGAAGGGCAAGCGCCCCCACGTTCGCGGTGTTGTGATGAACCCGGTCGACCACCCGCATGGTGGTGGTGAGGGCCGTACCTCTGGTGGTCGCCATCCGGTGTCACCGTGGGGCAAGCCCGAGGGCCGTACCCGTCGTCCGAACAAGGCCAGCGACAAGCTTATCGTGCGCCGTCGCCGGACCGGCAAGAAGCGCTGATAAGGAGCTGAAAATATGCCGCGTAGTTTGAAGAAGGGCCCCTTCGTCGACGACCACCTGCTCAAGAAAGTCGACAAGGCCAACGAAACCAATTCAAAAGCCGTCATCAAGACATGGTCACGCCGCTCAGTGATCACCCCAGACTTCCTGGGCCTCACATTTGCGGTGCATGACGGCCGCAAGCACGTCCCGGTGTTCGTCACCGAGGCGATGGTGGGTCACAAGTTGGGAGAATTCGCTCCCACTCGTACCTTCCGAGGCCATGACAAGGACGATCGCAAAGGACGTCGGCGCTGAGCCGGCCCTAGGGAAGAAAAGGCAGGATTTCATGGAAGCCAAGGCGCAGGCGCGTTACGTTCGCGTCACGCCCCAGAAGGCACGCCGCGTGGTGAACGAAGTTCGCAACAAGCGTGTCCTGGAGGCAGCCGACATTCTGCGGTTCGCTCCGCAGGCCGTCGCAACCGATGTCCAGAAGGTGCTTCACAGCGCTGTCGCCAACTCCAAATTCAAGGCTGAGCTGGCAGGGGAGGCTTTTGACGAAGCCGACCTGCTGGTCCTCGAAGCCTTTGTGGACGAAGGCCCGACTATGAAGCGTTTCCGCCCCCGCGCACAAGGACGCGCCGGACGGATCCTCAAGCGCACCAGCCACATCACCATTGTGGTGGGCACCAAGGACGACAAGCAGAAGGGAGACCAGTAATGGGGCAGAAGGTTAACCCAACCGGGTTCCGTCTGGGAATCACCACCGATCACCGGTCCCGCTGGTTCTCCGACTCAACCACCAAAGGCCAGAGCTACGCAGATTACGTAGCCGAAGACGTCGCCATTCGTCGCGCTTTGTCTGAAAGCCTTGAGCGCGCCGGCATTTCGAAAGTTGACATCGAGCGCACCCGCGACCGCGTGCGCGTCGACCTGCATACCGCGCGTCCCGGCATTGTGATCGGACGTCGTGGCGTCGAGGCAGATCGCCTGCGTCAATCTCTCGAGAAGCTGACTGGCAAGCAGGTCCAGCTCAACATCCTCGAGGTTCGCAACCCCGATCTGGACGCACAGCTGGTTGCTCAGGGCATCGCCGAGCAACTCGCAGCACGTGTCTCGTTCCGTCGCGCCATGCGTAAGGGCATCCAGTCCGCACAGCGTGCAGGCGCCAAGGGTATTCGTGTCCAGGTGTCCGGCCGTCTGGGTGGAGCCGAAATGTCTCGCTCCGAGTTCTACCGTGAAGGCCGTGTGCCGTTGCACACCCTGCGCGCGAACATCGACTACGGCTTCTTTGAAGCTCGTACCACCTTCGGTCGCATTGGCGTCAAGGTGTGGATCTACAAGGGCGACATGACCGAGCGCGAATTTGCTCGCCAGCAGGCTGAGCAGCAGAACCGCGGCGGACGCCGCGGTGATCGTCGCGGACCCCGTCGCGGCGGCCGTGGAGGCCAGGGACGCGGTGGACGTCAGCGCAACCAGGAACGCGCAAGCGAAAACACGCAGCCAGAAAAGGCTCAGACTGAGCCCCAGGCCGAACAGCCGGCTGCCGATCAAGGAACGGAGGCCTGAGTCTTATGCTCATTCCCCGTCGGACCAAGTTCCGCAAGCAGCATCGTCCACACCGCACTGGTGTGGCTAAAGGCGGCACCGAGCTGGCCTTCGGCGACTACGGCATCCAGGCTCTTGAAGGCGCCTATGTCACGAACCGTCAAATCGAGGCAGCTCGTATCGCGGTGACCCGTCACGTGAAGCGTGGCGGCAAGGTGTGGATCAACATCTTCCCTGACCGCCCGCTGACCAAGAAGCCCGCAGAAACCCGTATGGGTTCCGGTAAAGGCGCTCCTGAATGGTGGGTCGCCCCCGTCAAGCCGGGCCGCATTATGTTCGAACTGGGCGGCGTTTCCGAGGAGCTCGCTCGCGAAGCTCTGAGCCGTGCCCAGCACAAACTTCCAATGAAGACCCGATTTGTGGTCCGAGAGGGTGGTGAACTCTGATGGCCGACAAAGGTCTGACGACCGCCGACCTGGATGCAATGGACGCAGCACAGCTGTCCAAGGAGCTCGAGAAGGCTAAGGCTGAACTGTTCAACCTGCGCTTTTCCCAAGCCGTCGGTTCCCTCGAGGACCATGGACGCATGAAGGTAGTTCGTCGCAACATTGCCCGGATCTACACCATTAGCCGTGAGCGGGAGCTCGGCTTCCGCACAGCCCCCACTACGAAGGAGTGAGTCGCATGTCCGAGACCACTAATGAGGCTGTCGCACGTAATTTCCGTAAGGTTCGTCGTGGCTACGTGACCAGCGACAAGATGGATAAAACCGTCGTCGTTGAGCTCGAAGACCGCATGAAGCACGCACTTTACGGCAAAGTCATGCGTAAAAAGAAAAAGGTTAAGGCCCACGACGAGAACAACGAGTGCCACGTCGGTGACCTCGTTCGCATCATGGAGACCCGCCCGCTGTCAGCCACCAAGCGCTGGCGCGTCGCGGAGATCATCGAAAAGGCGAAGTAATTCGTCCTCATAGACCATCATCCGTTCGGTCAGGCTCTAGTGGCGCAACCGCGCTGCGATGAGAACCGGCACGACGACAGGAGTCACACACAATGATCCAGCAGGAGTCGCGACTGAAAGTCGCTGATAACACAGGTGCAAAGGAGATCCTGACCATCCGTGTTCTCGGCGGTTCGGGTCGACGCTACGCCGGAATTGGCGACACGATTGTCGCCACCGTCAAAGACGCTATCCCAGGCGGCAACGTCAAGAAGGGCGAAGTCGTTAAGGCGGTCGTCGTACGTACGCGTAAGGAAACGCGTCGTTCCGACGGTTCCTACATTCGATTCGATGAAAATGCCGCAGTGATTCTCAACAGCAATGGGGAGCCACGCGGGACGCGTATTTTCGGACCTGTCGGCAGGGAACTGCGCGACAGGAAGTTCATGCGCATCATTTCACTTGCCCCGGAGGTGCTCTGATGGCAGCGAAGATTCGTAAAGGGGACCTCGTCGAGGTTGTCCGTGGACGCACGTCAGACGAGGCCAAGCTCGCCAAGCGCAACGAGCGCCGCGAAGCTGAGGGCCTTGAACCCCTCAAGCCAGGTGACAAGGGCCGCCAGGGTCGCGTCATCAAGGTGTTCCCGAAGGAACAGAAGGTCCTGGTCGAGGGTGTCAACCTGAAGACACGTCATGTGCGCCAGGGACAGTCCCAGAACTCAAGTGGCGGCATTGAAACAGTGGAAGCACCGATTTCACTGTCCAAGGTCGCTCTGGTTGATCCCGACACAAAGCAGCGCGTTCGCGTGGGCTTCAGGGAAGACCAGGTTGAGCGTGACGGTCGTACCCGCACCGTGCGTGTTCGCGTGACCCGTGGTCGCGTGGCAGCAGGTATCGAGCAGGGCAAGGAGATCTGATCATGGCCCCGCGTCTGAAAGAAAAGTACAACTCAGAGATTCGTCAAGCGCTGCGTGACGAGTTCAAGCACAGCAACGTCATGGAGGTGGGCGGTCTCACCAAGATCGTCGTCAACATGGGCGTTGGTGAAGCTGCTCGTGACTCGAAGGCACTTGAAGGAGCACTGCGCGACTTGACGGCAATCACCGGCCAGAAGCCTGTGACGACCAAGGCCAAGAAGTCCATCGCACAGTTCAAACTGCGTGAAGGCCAGCCCATCGGCGCACACGTCACCTTGCGTGGCGATCGCATGTGGGAGTTCCTTGACCGTCTTCTGTCGACCGCTCTGCCCCGTATCCGCGACTTCCGCGGACTGTCATCGAAGCAATTTGACGGCAACGGCAATTACACCTTCGGTCTGTCGGAACAGTCCATGTTCCACGAGATCGATCAGGACAGCATCGACCGCGTGCGCGGCATGGACATCACAATCGTGACCTCAGCCCGCACCGATGAGGAGGGCCGTGCACTGCTACGTCACCTCGGCTTCCCCTTTAAGGAGGACTGACCATGGCTAAGACGTCTCTCAAGATCAAAGCCGCGCGCGCCCCGAAGTTCGGTGTCCGTGGCTACACCCGGTGCAGCCGGTGCGGACGCCCGCGCTCGGTCTACCGCAAGTTCGGACTGTGTCGAGTCTGCCTGCGTGAGCTCGCCCTTCGTGGCGAACTCCCAGGCGTGACAAAGAGCAGCTGGTAAGCACTACGTCGTAGGTCCCGGGGACCCCGGTGGAAACCGCGACGAGGAAGGGGAATTAGTCCCCATGACAATGACTGATCCCATCGCAGACATGCTGACGCGTCTGCGTAACGCAAACTCGGCTCAGCACGAGTCGGTCTCCATGCCGTACTCCAAGCTGAAGGCCGCCATTGCGAACATCCTGGTGGAAGAGGGCTACATTGCCTCGACCTCCGTCGAGGATGCTCGCGTTGGCAAAACACTGATCCTCAATCTCAAGTACGGCTCCAAGCGTGAGCGTGCAATTGAAGGTCTGCAACGCGTGTCCAAGCCAGGCCTGCGCGTTTATGCGAAGTCGACGAACTTGCCGAAGGTCCGCGGCGGACTGGGTGTGGCTATTCTGTCCACATCTTCTGGTCTGCTGACCGACCGTCAGGCATCCGACAAGGGTGTAGGTGGGGAAGTCCTCGCCTACGTCTGGTGAGAGGGGGAACCGACAATGTCACGAATCGGTAAGAGCCCAATCGCAATCCCGTCGGGAGTTGACGTCGACATCAAGAGCGCCACAGTCACGGTGAAAGGCCCCAAGGGCGAACTGAGCCATGAGCTTCCTCATCTGATCTCAGCACGCGTCGAGGACGGCCAGATCATCGTCGAGCGTGCGGATGACGGCCGCGAAGCCCGTTCACTGCACGGACTGAGCCGTTCACTGATCAACAACATGGTTGTGGGCGTGACCCAGGGCTTCAGCAAACAGCTCGAGATCACCGGCACCGGTTACCGCGTAGTCGCCAAGGGCAAGGACTTGGAATTCTCGCTGGGATTCTCCCACACCGTTCCGTTCAAGGCCCCTGAAGGCATTGACTTCACGGTTGACTCACAAACGAAGTTCACGGTCTCAGGCATCGATAAGCAACTCGTCGGTGAAACTGCAGCGCGGATTCGTAAGATCAAGAAGCCTGAACCGTACAAGGGCAAGGGTATTCACTACGTGGGTGAAACGATCCGCCGCAAGGTCGGAAAGGCTGGTAAGTGATGGGCTACTCCGTCAAAGGCAAAGGCAAAGTTGTTGCGCGTAAGCGTCGCCATCAGCGTCTTCGCAAGAAGATCAGCGGCACTGCCGAGTGCCCGCGCTTGGTCGTGACCCGTTCGAACCGTCACATGGTCGCACAGGTCATCGACGATACGGTTGGCAACACCCTCGTGTCTGCTTCCACGATGGAAGACGAATTTGCTTCGGCAGAAGGCTCGAAGGTGGACAAGGCTCACCGTGTAGGCGAACTGATCGCAGAGCGCGCCAAAGCTGCTGGCATCTCCGCAGTGGTCTTCGACCGCGCAGGATACAAGTATCACGGCCGCGTCGCGGCTGTCGCAGAGGCCGCCCGTGAGGGCGGATTGAACCTCTGAAAGCGACTGAGGGAAAGAGAGATCAACTGATGGCTGCAGCGCAGCGAAGCAGAAACGGTCAGGAATCCTCCGGGCGCAACGAACGTGACAGCGAGCGTCGCGATCGCCGCCAGGGGCGTAACACTGACCGTCGCGACAACCGTCGCAACGAAGACAAGAACCAATACATCGAGCGTGTCGTCACGATCAACCGCGTATCCAAGGTGGTCAAGGGTGGACGTCGCTTCAGCTTCACCGCTCTGGTAGTGGTGGGCGATGGCGAAGGCACTGTCGGCGTCGGCTACGGAAAGGCCAAGGAAGTTCCCCAGGCTATTTCCAAGGGCGTTGAAGAAGCTAAGAAGTCCTTCTTCCACGTGCCCATGATCCGCCGCACGATCACTCACCTGGTCCAGGGCGAAGATGCAGCCGGAATCGTGCTGCTGCGTCCCGCTACACCAGGTACCGGCGTTATTGCCGGCGGCCCTGTGCGCGCCGTCCTCGAGGCAGCTGGCGTACAGGACGTGCTGACCAAGTCGCTCGGATCCGACAATGCACTCAACATCGTCCGTGCAACGGTGGCAGCTCTGAAGCAGCTGGAAACACCTGAAGCAGTGGCTGCACGTCGCGGACTTCCGGTGGAGCGTGTTGCTCCGTCCGGCATGTTGCGCGCACAGGCAGAAGGCGAAGCGGAAAAGAAAGCTCAGGCCGAGCAGAAGGAAGCCGCCAAAGCCTCCGCAGGGGTGAGTGAATAATGGCAAAACTCAAGATCACGCAGGTTCGATCAACGATCGGCGCCAAGCAGAACATGAAAGAGACCATGCGTACCCTTGGGCTGCGCAAGATCCGCCAAAGCGTTGTGCGTGAGGATTCCGAGTCAGTTCGCGGAATGATCAACACAGTGCGACACCTGATTACAGTGGAGGAGGCTGACTGATCATGGCGAAATCAACGTCGAACAAGACGACTGAGGAAGCCCCCGCAGGCATCCTCAAGCTGCACGACCTGCGTCCCGCCAGGGGAGCCAATAAGGCCAAGATCCGTGTGGGTCGTGGTGAAGGCTCCAAGGGTAAAACCGCCGGCCGCGGCACGAAGGGCACCAAGGCCCGCCGTTCCGTCCCAGCTGGCTTCGAGGGCGGCGCCAAGCCGATTCATGTGCGTCTTCCTCAGCTGCGCGGATTCAAGAATCCGTTCCGCGTGGAATACCAGGTGGTTAACGTCGGCAAGCTGCAGGAACTGTTCCCCGAGGGCGGCTCCGTTTCATCGGAAGACCTGGCTCAAAAGGGAGCTGTTCGTGACGGACACCCGGTCAAGGTCCTCGGAGGCGGGGAAGTGACCAGCGCATTCACCCTGGATGTGGATGCATGCTCACAATCGGCTCAGGACAAGATCACGCAGGCTGGTGGCACCGTCACGGTGCGATAAGTCCGAAACACGGTGGGGGTGGTTTGTTAGCCAAACCACCCCCATAGTGTCGCAGGTCGATCACATGGGCGCAGATGGCGCGTCATCGGGTCGCCCTCGGCAATGAACTAACGAAAAACCGCGGTGTAGCCAATCCAATTGACGTGAGACGTGCTAACTCGGGTAGGCTAGGCACGGTGAGTAAAGTTGTGATTGCGTCAAGCTGTCACACCATCAACCTAGGAAGAGGAAGCCGTGTTAAGTGCCTTCACACAGGCGTTCCGCACTCCTGACCTGCGTCGGAAGTTGCTGTTCTCCTTGATGATCATGGCGGTATTCCGCCTCGGAGCATTTATCCCGACCCCAGGCGTCAACACTGTCAACGTGCAGAAGTGCCTGGCAACTCAGGAAGAAGGATCCCTGCTCGGGCTCGTCGACCTGTTCTCAGGCGGCGCGTTGCTCCAGCTGTCGATCTTCGCGCTCGGCATCATGCCGTACATTACGGCGTCGATCATCGTCCAGCTTCTGCGAGTTGTCATTCCTCGATTCGATGACCTGCACAAGGAAGGTCAGACGGGTCAGGCCAAGCTCACGCAATACACGCGGTACGGCACAATCTTCCTCGGCGTACTGCAGTCGACCACCATGGTGTACATGGCGCGCTCGGGCAACATGTTCCCCGGCTGCCAGCACGACATCATAGCTGACCGGTCCATCCCCATGTACCTCGTGATGATCGTTACTATGACCGCGGGTACCGCCGTCATCATGTGGCTGGGTGAATTGATCACTGAGCGTGGCATCGGCAATGGCATGTCACTGCTGATCTTCACGTCGATCACCGCTCGTATGCCTGCTCAGTTGTTCTCGATCGGACAAGGTGGCGGCTGGGGCAAAGTTGCCGCAATTGTCGGCATGATTCTCGTAGTCGCACTTGCCATTGTCTACATCGAGCAATCACAGCGCCGAATCCCCGTTCAGTACGCCAAGCGCATGATCGGCCGCCGCATGTACGGCGGTTCCTCGACATACATCCCGCTGAAGATCAATATGTCGGGCGTTATCCCCGTCATCTTCGCGTCATCGATCCTGGCTATGCCGGTGATGATGGCGAACTTTGGCTCACCAGAATCGACGTGGGTGCAGTGGGTGCGTTCAAACTTCAACCACCAGTCATGGCTCTACCTCGTGCTGTACGCCCTGATGATCCTCGGCTTCGCATTCTTCTACACTTCCATCACCTTCAACCCGGACGAGGTTGCCGACAACATGAAACGCTACGGCGGTTTCATCGTGGGGTACCGTGCTGGACGCCCGACCGCTGAATTCCTGCGTTACGTCATGAACCGCATTACCACGGCGGGTGCGTTCTACCTGATGATTGTCGCCCTTGTACCGTCGCTGATGATGATCCCACTCGGTCTGCAGAATGGACAGATGCCGTTCGGTGGTACCACGCTGCTGATTATGGTCGGCGTCGGCCTGCAGACCGTGAAAGAAATCAACACTCAGCTCGAACAACATCATTACGAGGGATTCCTTCGATGACAGCTATTATCCTGCTCGGTCCTCCTGGAGCGGGCAAAGGAACTCAAGCAAGCATAATTGCATGCAAACTCGGCATCCCGGCCATTTCAACAGGGGAAATTTTCCGCGCCAACATTGCCGAACAGACGGAACTCGGCATCCTCGCACAGTCCTACATGGATCGCGGCGAACTTGTTCCCGACTCGGTCATCAACCCGATGGTGCATGCTCGCCTGAAGGCGCCTGATGCCGCTGAGGGCTTCCTGCTCGATGGCTATCCGCGCACTGTTGAGCAGGCACATGCTTTGCGTGACACGCTCGCTGACCTGGGAACCGAACTTGACGTGGTGATCGAGCTTCAGGCGGATGAAGATCAGGTTGTGCACCGCATGCTCAAGCGCGCAACCGAACAGCACCGCTCAGACGACACTGAGCCGGTTATCCGTCATCGCCTGGCGGTTTACCATACGCAAACTGAGCCGGTCGCCACGTACTATGTCGATCAGGATCTGCTCGAAGCAGTCGATGCGAACGGGTCGGTCGAAGAAGTCAGCGAACGCATTTTTGCCATTCTCGATTCACTGAACGGTGCCGGCTCCGGGAGCGGTGCTGACTCAGCGGACGGTGCCGGCGCGGATGAGGTGACGGGCGGCCAGGCCACCCTCGACGATCCTCGTGATCCGTGGTTCGAAGCCCACCAAAACGGTGAAGGAGAGTGCTGCGGGGCGGAAGAATTCCCCGAAGATGACCCAGCCGAGGCTTCGGAGCCTGCCAGCTCCAGCTCGTCTGACCAGGGCGGCGCTGCTGCCTCGGCAAATGCGGATGCTTCGGTCTCAGAAGGTCGCTGAGGACGATGGGTCACGCGCGTATTGAGCTGAAAACCAGGGATCAGATTCTGCAGATGCGTCGCGCAGGTTTGATCGTGGCGGATATCCACGCAGCACTGCGCCGCGCGGCTCAACCAGGCGTCACATTGACGGAACTGGACCGCATCAGTGCCGAAGTGATTTCCCAGGCGGGAGCGACCTCGAATTTCCTGAACTACTTCGGTTACCCGGCGACGGTCTGTATCAGCGTCAATGACACTGTTGTGCACGGCATTCCGAATGATGATGTCCTGCGCAACGGCGACATCGTCTCCTTCGACTGCGGAGCCTACGTGACGCACCACGGCCGCGGCTGGCACGGTGATGCCGCGTTCTCCATGATTGTGGGCGATGAACAGGCCGCATCTCAGCGCCGGCGTGAACTCAACGAAGTGACGCGCGCTGCTATGTGGCGTGCGATCGCAGCGTTGGCTTCTGCTCGCCGCGTCAGCGCGGTGGGACAAGCTGTTGAAGACACCTGCGAGGATTACCGGGACACGTTCGGGTGGGAAGCACAGATCGTTGAAGAATTCGGCGGACACGGCATCGGAACGGCGATGCATCAACCGCCCGACGTGTTGAACTACCGTGCGACCGGGATCAGCCCGCGTCTGAAGCCAGGTATGGTGCTGGCGGTCGAACCCATCCTCGTGTCGGGCAATCCTGCGACGCGCACCGAAGCTGACGGGTGGACTGTGCACACGCTGGATCACAGCGATGCCGCGCACTGGGAGCACTCCGTTGCCATCATGGAGGAGGGCATTTCAGTCCTGACTGCGCCAGACGGTGGGGTAGAGGGCCTGGCTCCTTACCGAGTAACCCCCATTTCACTGGACTGATACACGCAGCCTGCGTATTTCTGATTGCTGTGTGATCGGCGCTCCAGGCGTCGCCCTCGTCAATATGGAAGGCAACTCGAGTCCGGCGCGTGAGGGATATCCCACTGAATGGGCTTCACCGGCGTTGCATCCTCCTCTAGAATGGACAGTCGGGCTGACTTTCTTGCCGATTGGCGAGGGAAACGCCCGCCACGGTTTCGGCCGTGAGCCCTACTGACAAACGTAGAGGATAGACGGAGGACATGGCGAAGAAAGACGGAGTTATTGAGGTCGAAGGCACCGTTATTGAGGCGTTGCCGAACGCGATGTTTCGTGTTGAGCTCACCAACGGTCACGAAGTTCTGGGATACATCTCAGGAAAGATGCGTCAGCACTACATTCGTATCCTGCCTGAAGACCGCGTAGTCGTCGAGCTCAGCCCGTATGACCTTGAAAAGGGTCGAATCGTCTACCGATACAAGTAAACCGACACAACAAGCGTCGCCTGGCGACGTGGAGGTGCACCATGAAGGTCAAGCCTAGTGTCAAGAAGATCTGTGACAAGTGCAAGGTGATTCGTCGCCACGGCAACGTCATGGTTATTTGCGACAACCCCAGGCACAAGCAGCGTCAAGGCTGAAAGCCGTAGCTGCTCAGTGGCAGTGAGCCACTGGCGGGCGATTTGCCCACAGCACACCGTCGACCGCGCAAGCGGGACCCCTGGTTCGGAGGCCGGGGCTGATTGATGGATCAGAGACGGGGTGACGACCTCCGAAAACCATGTGGAGAAAAGTCATGGCACGTATTGCCGGCGTTGACCTCCCCCGTGAAAAGCGGATGGAGATTGCGCTTACTTACATTTACGGTGTGGGACGCACCCGCGCCAAGGAAACACTTGAAGCAACCGGGGTCAGCCCCGACCTTCGCGTACGCGACGCCAGTGAAGAAGATATGGTCAAGCTGCGCGACTACATCGAGGCCAACTTTAAGGTCGAAGGCGACTTGCGTCGTGAGGTCCAAGCCGATATCCGCCGCAAGATCGAGATCGGATGCTACCAGGGCATGCGCCACCGTTTTGGCCTGCCTGTTCATGGTCAGCGGACGAAGACAAATGCGCGTACCCGTAAAGGACCCAAGCGCACCGTGGCTGGCAAGAAGAAAGCCACCAAGTAACTCATAGAGCTGGGTGATGAAACCTGGCCCCCTCGACTTCAAAAGGAAAATCAATGGCTGTCAAGTCTACTCGCTCATCTTCGGCGCGTAAGCCGCGTCGTAAAGAGCGCAAGAACGTCACGCACGGCAAGGCGTTCATCAAGTCGACGTTCAATAACACGATCGTCTCCATCACCGATCCCACCGGCGCTGTCCTGTCATGGTCATCGTCCGGTCAGGTCGGTTTCAAGGGCTCACGTAAGTCCACCCCGTTCGCCGCTCAGCTTGCCGCTGAGGCTGCAGCACGTCGCGCGCAGGAACAGGGCATGAAGAAGGTTGACGTTTTCGTCAAGGGCCCGGGCTCCGGCCGCGAAACGGCGATTCGTTCGCTGCAGGCCGCTGGTCTTGAGGTTGGATCCATTCAGGATGTCACTCCGCAGGCTCACAACGGTGCACGTCCCCCGAAACGTCGCCGCGTCTGAAAGACCCGTGTGAGGGACGAGGGCGATCCGTCCGCGTCCCACGTCACGATGTTCCCACACAAGTGGGAACCATCTGCACCCTGTTTTTTCCGTCACTGTTCGCGTGACGGGACCACAAATCCGACATCATATAGCGGTTGTCGGAAAGAAAGGACCAAGACGTGCTCATTGCAGAACGCCCCATCCTCTCAGAGGAGAAGGTGAGCGATTACCGCTCCCGTTTCACTCTTGAGCCACTCGAGCCTGGGTTTGGATACACACTGGGTAACTCCCTGCGCCGTACATTGCTGTCGTCCATTCCGGGCGCAGCGGTCACCTCGATCCGCATTGACGGTGTGCCACACGAATTCCACACGGTGGAAGGCGTGAAGGAAGACGTCGCTGAGATCATCCTGAACATCAAAGACATCGTTCTGTCCTCTGAAGAGGATGAGCCTGTCGTGATGTACCTGCGCAAGGCTGGCCCCGGTGAGGTCGTCGCAGGGGATATTACTCCTCCTGCAGGCGTGGAAATCCACAACCCTGACCTTCATCTGGCAACGCTCAATGAGAAGGGCAAGCTCGAGATTGAACTGACGGTTGAGCGTGGCCGTGGCTACGTTTCCGCTGCTCAGAACAAGGATCCGCAAGCTGAGATCTCCCGCATCCCGATCGATTCGATCTACTCGCCGGTGCTCAAAGTGACATACAAGGTGGAGGCCACCCGTGTCGAGCAACGCACCGACTTTGATCGTCTGATCATCGATGTGGAAACCAAGCCAGCTATCAGCCCGCGCGATGCTCTCGCGTCAGCCGGAAGCACCCTGGTGGAGCTCTTCGGCCTCATGCGTGAACTGAACGAGGAAGCAGAAGGCATCGAAGTGGGCCCATCGACTACCGATGAGACCCTTGCGCAAGACCTGGCCTTGCCGATCGAAAGCCTGAACCTGCAGTCCCGTTCGTACAACGCGCTGCGTCGACGCGGCATTCTCACCGTGGGTGAACTCGTTGCCCACTCTGAGGCTGACCTGCTGGATATCCGCAACTTCGGAACCAAGTCCATCGAGGAGATCAAGGAAGCCTTGGCATCCTTGGGTATGACCCTCAAGGATGCAGTCATGCCTGAACGCGCCGGCGGAGAAGACGCCGGAAACGTTCAGTTCAGTGACGACCAGTCTTTCTGATCGAATCCACTTTGCGTCCGTGCCGCCTCCAGCGGCCGTCATCGATGGACGAGGACGCCCAAACAAACTGTGTAGGAGAAACTCATGCCCACCCCTAAGAAGGGCCCACGTTTGGGTGGCAGCCCAGCGCACCAGAAGCTGCTGTTGGCTAACCTTGCTGCTCAACTGATCGAACACCGTGCGATCACCACGACCGAGGCCAAGGCCCGCGCGCTGCAGCCGTACGTTGAAAAGCTGGTCACTAAGGCAAAGCGCGGCGACATTCACGCTCGCCGTACGGTTGCCCGCAAGATCCCGAACAAGGATGTCCTGTACATGCTGTTCGACGAGGTCGTTCCGGCCATGGATCCAGAGCGCAACGGTGGCTACACCCGCATCACCAAGCTGGGGCCGCGCCGCGGCGACAATGCTCCGATGGCTCGTATTGAGCTTGTCATGGAGAAAGTCGAGAAGAAGGCTGTCGTTGCCGACGCTGAGCGTACCGCTTCGAAGGCTGCTGCAAAGTCCGGTAAGGATTCCAAGGCGACCGGCAAGGCTGACGAAAAGGCCGAGACCGAAGCTGAAGCAGCAGAAACAGCCGAGCCGGCTGCTGACGAAGCCGCTTCACAGGAGTCAGCTGACGACAAAGCTGAAACCGAAGCTGAGGAAGCTGCCAAGTAGTCATGCACCGTCGTGACCTGCTGATCTGACTGGCACTGCGCTGATTGAGCGGTGACCAGTCCAGCGGATGGCTGATCGGAAGCTGGGTAAACCCCGTGTGGGTTTACCCAGCTTCCGTGTATTCGCGCGGTTGGTGTGCCGGCCGTGTCGGATGCTCTTTAGGTGGAGCCCGTGTGCACTCGCCCCTCGTTCCCCAACTGTCGATCTCACTGGGGCCGCGCAGCACGAACCCGACCCGAAATTGCTGTGACCAGCACGGATGTGTTGCAGGCCAGTCGGTGACCCCGCAGAGTTCACGCGAGTTCGACAGTTGGGGACATGCAGGGGAGGGGTAGAGCCGCGGATGGGTCGCCCTCGTCAATGAACAGGAAGCTGGCGTGGGGCGGACAGCTCGTTGGAAACCCGAGGTGAGAGCAAGCCATTATGCTAAGAACATGTCTGAAGAGATGACCCTCGCTGTCGACTGCGGCGGGGGCGGAATCAAAGCCTCAGTGCTCGACTCGCGCGGAACGCTGACCGCATCGCCGGTGCGCACGCCCACGCCCTACCCGCTCCCTCCCGAACTGCTCGTCAAGACCACACAGGACCTTGCCGCGCAACTGCCTGCCGCCACGCGCGTCACGATGGGAATGCCTGGCATGCTGCGCCACGGAGTGGTCATCACGACTCCGCACTACATCACGCGTGACGGCCCGCGATCACGGATCCTGCCTGAACTGGTCGAGCAATGGGCCAACTTCGACATGGGACGGGCACTTGAAGCTGCTCTGGGCATGCCGACACTGGTGCTCAACGACGCTGAAGTGGCCGGCGCAGGTGTCATCACGGGCACGGGCCTCGAAATGATCGTGACCCTGGGGACCGGGCTGGGAAACGCGGTTTTCGATTCAGGTGTGCTCGCGCCGCACGTGGAAGTATCGCAGGGATTTGTGCGATGGGGACTGACCTATGACGACTACATTGGCGAGCATGAACGCCTCCGGCTGGGAGACGCGCACTGGTCTCGACGAGTGCGCCGAGTGATCGACGGCCTGCGCCCGATGTACGTGTGGGATCGCCTGTACCTGGGTGGTGGAAACTCGAAACGCGTCACGGCGATGAACCGGGCCAAACTCGGTGACGACGTGGTGATCGTTCCCAATGACGCCGGCATCATCGGCGGTGTTCGCGCATGGACACTGTGAGGGCGCGGCTTGACCTGGCATACGACGGCACCTTCTTCCACGGCTGGGCCGCACAGCCCGGACTACGCACCGTGGAAGGTGAACTGGTTCGAGCCCTGTCGCTGATCGCCCGCCAGGAAGTGGCGGTGACTGTGGCGGGACGCACCGATGCGGGAGTGCACGCAGATCATCAGGTGGCTCACGTCGACCTGCCGGCGCAGGTGTGGGACAGCCTTCCGGGAAGGTCCTCGCGCACACCCGAAGATGCGCTGGTTGACCGTCTGGCCTCTCTGCTTACCCGCGCGCACGGTGATTTCATGAAGGCGCACGGGCTGGTGTCGCCGAGAGGGTACTGCGACGTTGCGCTTCTGAGTTCTCATCGCGTGCCGGAAACCTTCGATGCGCGTTTCAGCGCTGTGGGGCGTCACTATGTGTACCGGCTGCTTGACCAGCGCGCGGGCAGTGACCCCTTTTCCGGGCGACGCATCTGGACGGTTCCTGCACGCCAGACGCTTAATTTGGAAGCCATGGCTGAAGCTGCTTCCAGCGTCATCGGTGAGCATGATTTTCTGTCCTTTTGCAAGCCGCGTGAGGGCGCGACCACGATCCGTACGCTCCGCCAGCTGGACGTCGTGGCGGCGGGGGAAACGTCGCCGATCCTGGTGCGCGTCCATGCTGACGCTTTTTGCCACTCAATGGTGCGATCCCTGGTGGGAGCACTGATTGACGTGGGGACAGGCCGCCGCTCGCCGGCGTGGATGAGACATCTGCTGGATGCGCGTTCGCGTGAGGCAGCCGCTCCGCTGGCTCCGGCGCATGGCTTGACTTTGGCGCACGTGGACTATCCGCCTGCCGATCAGTGGGCACAGCGCGCGCAACAGACCCGCGCGGTCCGCTCTTTGGGCTGCTGCTAGGTGGACTGTTTTGCTGCCGTGTTGCAGATGACCGGCTTCGTTGGGATTCAGGATGGACGAGGGCGGCTCGGGCTTCCTGAGTCGAGCCCGTCGGAGTGGAGGATGGTGGTGCCTACTTTTTGTGAATGCGCTTGGCACTGGTGCGCCACGTGGGTGTGGTACTGACGCGCGTGTGGTGAGGCTCGCGAGCTGTGTGCTCAGCTTTGGGCGTTGAAATCGACTCGATGAGCTGGCTGACAGCGGTTGCCGTCATGTCCTGCAGTGGCCACATCACCGTGGTCAGGCCCATGGAATTGTCTTCGTGCGCATTGTGATCGCCGAAGCCGATGATGGACAGATCGTTGGGGACATGCTTACCCAGGTCGCGTGCAGCGGAGAAGACGCCCGGTGCCTGTGTGTCATCAGCGCACCATACTGAATCAATGTCGGGGTGGGCGGTGAGCATGCGCATGCAGGTCTCGTACGAGTCGTGAGCACTCCAGGTGGGCAGGGAGAGAAACTCTGCGCGGTCCTGGAAATGCTCGAGGACAGGTACCTGACGGAAGTGGTTGATGTTGGGGCCTGCAAGGTACAGGGCCCGTGACGTGTCCGTGGCGTCGAGGTCGCTGAGGATTTCCCGGACTCCTGTTCCTTCATCAATGCTGACGAGGCCCACTCCGCCGAAATGGTTCGAGGTTTCAATCATCGACATCCACATCACTGGAATGTCGAGCTGGCTGAGCAGGGGACCAACGAACTGCTGGGTGGAGGTGGTCTCGCAGATTGCACCTGCCAGTTGAATATCGGAGAGCACCGATTGAATGAAACGGCGGTTGGCGGCATCGCCCTCAGGTTGGAAGAGCGGCAGAAGAAGGTAGCCGCGACGTTGAACCTCAATCATGGCTGTGGTCAGTACTTTGTGGACGACCGGCACGAACGGGTCTTCCGGCAGTTCAGCCATGATCAAAGCGATGATGTTGGTGGATCCTCGCCTCAGTGATCGTGCCGCAGCGTTGGGGACGTAGTTCATTTCACGGGCG
Source organism: Pauljensenia sp. C0254C2 (assembly GCF_056583835.1). Lineage (NCBI taxonomy): Bacteria > Bacillati > Actinomycetota > Actinomycetes > Actinomycetales > Actinomycetaceae > Pauljensenia > Pauljensenia sp. C0254C2. Next base: position 40,562 of record NZ_JBWPJO010000005.1, on the reverse strand, counting down.
ACGTTCGTGACGTGCTCGATCGTAGCCGGTGCAATCTTGACTTCGTGCCCGTGGCCGTTGAGTATAAGAGAGACGGTGGATGGTGCGACGCCTGCTTTCCGAGCGACATCAGCCCGAGTTGTCCGTGTCATGGTGAATTCCTTCAAGAAAAAGTACCGCGAAGTCAGCCAGAGCGACGCAGCTCTGAGCGGTAACACAGTAACTATATCGTGTTAGTTCTGGAAAAGATATTTGGGTATTGGCCCTTTTGTGGATGTGCTGTATGAAGCTGGATTGACGTGGCCTGGCCGGAGTGTGGACTATCGTCTGGATACGCAGGGCGTCGATGCGTACAGCTGGCCGAACGCGCGGGAATTGCATCTGATTTTGAGGTGCCAGAGTGTGTGGTGTGAGGTTTCTTACATTTGTGATCGACGGTGAGAAACGGTGGGTGGGTGCGGGGTGTGTCGCTCACGATATTTCCGATCGAAAACGTGCGGAAACGTGATGAGCGTTAAAGTCTGACGTACCGGTTTTGTCGCCGGTCGTAATCAAAGTGAGATCTTTGGGGTTAGTGAAAACCGTAAAAATGTCTTATTCTTTCACTGTCACCTAACACGAGATAGTTAGAGAGACGTCAACCGGCACGCAGCCGGCTGGCTTTCTTCTCGACCAATGGAGGTCTTTAAATGAGATTGACACGAGCAACACGCGGCGCCCTTGGGGTGCTTGCCGTTTCATGCCTGTCATTAACAGCGTGTGGAGGCGGAGCTGAAGAGAGCGGAACATCATCAGCCAGTGGCATCCCAACGCCCGACGTTGCCTGCGACATTCCAGAAGGCAACGTTGACGGCAGCGTTGTTGACACTTCGAAAGTGGAAGGCGAAATCACCTTCCAGACACAGGGCCTGCAAACCGATTTCGCCGACTTCTTCCAAGCCAAGATCAAGGAATTCGAAGAGGCAAACCCGGGGACCACCATCAAATGGACCGACCAGGGCGGAGGTACAGACTTCGACCAGGCCATCACATCCCAGGCAACAAACTGCAAGATGGCAGACGTCGTCAACGTGGCATCGTCATCCATCCTGGCGCTGTCCAAAGCCAATTTGCTGATGGACTTTGACGTCAAAGCACCCCAGATCGGTGACAAGTTCGTTGAAACCATCTGGAACTCAACGAACCTCGGCGCTCAGGATCATCACACCGCGCTGCCCTGGTACTTCGGCCCCTACATCACCACATACAACAAGGACGTCTTCCAACGTTCCGGACTGGATCCGGAAAAGGCGCCCTCGACAATGGACGACCTGCTGGACGCGGCAGCCAAGGTGGGGGCAGCCGGAAACGGCGACTATGGCATCTACGGATCACCAGACTGGTACCTGGTTGCGCAGCTGCATGGAATGGGCGTGCAACTGCTCAACGATGACCACACTGAGTTTGACTTCGCAGATAATGCAGATGCAGTCCGATACGTCACCAAGATGGCGGAACTGTACAAGACCAACGCCATCCCGAAAGACTCCCTGACCGGCGAGCCCGACCCGTCCAAGGCCTATTCCAATGGAAACCTCGCATTCGGCACTCCGAACGCCTCGTTCCTGAAAGCCATTAAAGACAACAACCCGCAGGTCTACGAAGCAACAGGTGTTGGCCCGTTCCCAACAAACGAAGGTATCAAACCTGTCTATGAAGGCCAGTACGTCGGCATCTCCGTGACCACCCAGAACGCGCCGCTGGCGATGAAATGGGCCGAGTTCATCACGAACGCCGAAAACGAATACGCCTGGGCACATGACGGTGGAGCAATCGTCTTCCCGGCTGCTACCGAGGCACTCGACAAGATTATGGAAAACCCGCCGGAGGTTGCACAGGATCCTGTCTTCAAGGCTGCATATGAACAGGCCGCAAATGCCGCTAAAGACGCAGAAGCATACTTGGACGTCTTCTACGTCACCGGTTCAGTTCAGAAAGCACTGGTCGACAACGTCAACCAGGCCATCCGCGGCGAAGTCAGCCCAGAGGATGCACTGAAGACTGCTCAAGAACAAATGAACCAGCTGCTGGACGATCTGAACTCCTAATTATCCGGAACCAGCGAAGCGTGTGTGGGCTTATTCAGGTCATCACATGACCACCATGAATAAGCCCACACCGCCTGACGCGGTCCACTTTTACGAACGAAGCGTACCCAGAGTGATGGAGGATAGCACTCATGGCGACTCAGAAGAAGACAAGCGCGCGTAGTCTCAATGGCGCAGCACGGTTCCGAAAATGGTGGGTGCCGTGGCTGTGGGTCACAATCCCCGTGCTGTGTATTATCACTTTCTATATCTACCCATTCATCAACACGGTCGTGACGTCCTTCACCAAGACGAAACCACTTGGCAGGCTCGGACGCTTCAACGGAATTGACAATTACGCGCACATTTTCTCCGACCCGGTGTTCTGGGAAGCCACACGCAACTCCGTGATCTACGCGCTGTGCGTTGTTCCCCTGATGGTGCTGCTGCCGCTGCTGCTGGCACTGCTGGTGCGCCAACACGTGCCGGGAATCGGCTTCTTCCGTGCCATCTACTACGTGCCGGCGATCTGCTCGCTTGTCGTCATCTCACTGGCGTGGCGATACATCCTGGACCAGAAAGGCCCGCTGAACTCCTTTTTCGAAGGTATCGGGCTGATCCAGTCGCCCATTCCCTTCCTGTCCAACGAGTGGCTGATCCTCATCTGCGCAATGATCATCACCTTGTGGCAGGGGTTGCCGTACTACATGATCCTGTATCTGGCTGCATTAACCAACGTTGATCAGTCTTTATACGAAGCAGCCGAAATTGACGGTGCAGGCAGCGTCCGCCGCTTCCTGACGGTCACCGTGCCGGGCGTGCGGGTCATGATGTACCTGGTCGGTGTCCTGTCGACGATCGGATCACTGAAAATCTTCACCGAGGTATATCTGCTGGGCGGAACGAACTCGCCCACACAGACCCTGACCATGTATATCCGTAACCGAATCATGGACCCAACGTTTGGATCACTGGGACAAGGCGACGCCGCTTCGGTGTTCCTGTTCCTGATCACATTCGGATTCATCATTGCCTCACAGAGGCTGCAGAACAAGGCGGAAGCATAATGACTCATTCACCCACGCACACACCTGTCGCGACTGCGCCTCACACCAGCAAACTCAGCGAGTACCGCCACCGCCGCAAACTTGAACGTCAGGGCCGCCAGGTCGCATCCCGGCAAATACGCGGGTGGCGCCTCGTTGGACGCTACGCGGTCCTCATCATTGTGGCGTGCCTGCTGGTCGGCCCACTCTTGCTGCCTCTGCTTGTCGCATTCAAAGCCCCAGGTGAGCCCGTCTTCGGCCAGGGGGCAACGCTCTTTCCGCAGGACTGGTCGCTGGAATCCTTTGCGCGCCTGTTTGAGCGCACCAACATTTTGCTGTCCATCCGTAACTCGGCAATTGTGGCAGCGCTGCTGGTGACATCCAACATGGTGCTCTCATGCCTGGGCGGCTACATGTTGTCCAGGCGCGGATGGACAGGGCGAAACATCATGTACTTCGTGGTGTTGTCGGCAATGATCTTTCCGCTTGAATCCATCATGCTGTCCCTGTTCTCAATGATGGTGCACGTCGGACTGTACGATCATCTGCTGGGAGTGTGGCTGCCAATTCTTATTGGCCCATTCCAGATCCTTCTGATGCGCGCGGCCTTCATGGGAATCCCAGACGAGATCGAAGACGCAGCACTGATCGATGGTGCAGGCGAGTTGCGTCGTTTCTGGACGATCTTTCTGCCCCAGGTTCGCGGCACCCTAACGGTTGTCGGCCTGACAAGCTTTATCGGCGCGTGGTCTGACTTCCTGCTGCCACTGATCATGCTGCCCAGCCCGAAGAATCAGACACTCATGGTGACCCTGTCAGCCATTCAGAATTCCCCGCAGGGCACGAGCTACCAGTTGGTTCTGGCCGGAGCGGTCGTCGCCCTCATGCCGGTTGTTGTGGTCTTCATGTTTTCTCAGAAGTACTTTTTCCGCGGCATTGAAGCAGGCGGCCTGAAGTTCTGAGCTTCATCTGACCCGGTTCGTCCCGGAAGGGATGCTGCGGCGGACGCGGATTTGCCGGGCCCGTTGAGCAAGCCGGTTCGCACTCAAGCTGCACGTGAATCACAGGTTCACGTGCAGCTTCTTCTTTCCGCCACGATCGAGGCAGCCCGCGCGTGGGCGACGACATCTGCGGCTCTTCGTGCGAGCCTTTGCGATACGTCGTGTTGAGTGTTCCCCGGGGTGTGCGGGCACGGACTTTCCTGCCCCGCCCCATGTGTCGTTTACGACGAACCATGGACGAGGGCGACTACGGTCGCAATTGGCTGGCCTGCATGAATGCTCCGAGGGGTCTCCCACTGTCGGGCGAGCGCGCCTCGAGATCGACAGGAGGGGCACATGGACGGTACGGGCGGTCAGCGTCGCATCTGCAGCACGCTTCTTCCCGCTCCCCAGGTTCGAATTCGGCGGCGCTACGCTGTGCTGCAACAGCATGGGGCCCGTATCGTTGCTGGTCAGCGCGTAGGTGGCGGTGCCTACCCTGCTGAAGGCGCGTCGAGTTCGAACCTGGGGGGATGAAAGAAAAGGGGGAGAAGGGCGAGAGAGGAAAAGCAACCATGGGTGCCGCACGGCGCATGGATACGACGAAACACGGGGCGAAAGAAGGCCCTCGTTTAAGAAGGGGTGCTTCCTTAAACGGGGGCCTGACCGTTCACAGTCGAAGCCGAAGACGGCCCCGATGTGCGGCCAACCTATCGTCTGACAGCAAAGGAACGCCTGCGTGCAGCGTAGATGCTGACCGCTCCTGCCCCGAGAACCATCAGAGAAAACGGAATCACCTGTGCTGATGCACCCGATTGCGCCAGGAAGCTCCCTGAATTGGTGCTCGATTTGCGCTGTTGATCGGACGACACGCCGGTGGTCGCAGGAAGGGATTGCGCAGAGCCATCGCTTTGTGATGACTGGGCTCTCTGGCTGTCAGCAGACTGCGGATCGGTCTGCGTGCCCTGGTCGGCAGTCGGAGACTCGCCGACCCAGTACAGCAGGCGAGCCTGACCGCCACCGATATTGGACAGCGTCACCGTTAAATCAGAATCTGCGCTGCGAGACTGCGTCAATGGCGCGGGCTGAGCTTCAAAAGTGTTCGGATCAACCATCATGAGTTTCGCGTTGTCAAAAGGTTTCTCCACATGCAGTGTGACGTCCTGAGCGGTTTGCGCATATGAGCCGTCATCGGTTCGGGTGCTCAAGCCGTAAGATGGCCAACGCGTTGTGCCGGTCAGAGCATTGACCACCATGAAAGCGCGCGGATCCTGAGTGGTCTTGCCAAAGATCTCCTCGGTCTTCGCGGCATCAAGCCCGGGCAGCTTCTCAAAGTAACCGACCACAACATCGCCCGGTTTACCGTCATTGACCGTTCCGGTATTGGTGACGTCCATTCCGGTGATGCCAACCGCCTTATTGGCGGCCTTGCCGTCGCCCTCGCCAAATGCTCCCAGTGCGTAACCCGATACGTTGGGTGCCTGAGGACGGTCCGCGTACTCACCGGCGTTGATGCCAACGTATGTTGAGTTCAGAGCAACTGCGTACTTGCCCAGCCCAGTCAGGTCCTTGAAAATTCTGCTGAATTCGTAGAAGGAGCGGGTAGGCGCGCCATCCTGATCGATGATCGAGGAGCGATCGTAGCCGTTGTATTCCATACGGAACAGCCCAAACCACTTTTGACCGGTGGCAAGACCGAGCGAAGGGACGACGGCTTTTTGAGACTCGGACACGTTGGCGTCCCAGTTGTAGTCCAGATACTGGCCGTACAGGATCGGGCTCGTACCGTCACCAGTAAGACCGGCGAGGGCGGCCTGACGCTGAGTCTTCCACATATTGTTGCCCAGCATGTCGTGAACAACGCTCGAGGGTGCCGACCCCCAGTTGGATCCGTAGTAATAGGTATCCCACGACAGCAGATCAGGCTGAGCGTTTTGCACGTAATACTCCATGTTTGCCGGCTGGCCCCAGTCAGCTGCGTTGTACTGGTTGGAGTGCACGACGGCTCCCGGGATGTTCTCTTTTGACCATTCGAACCATCGGCCGAATGCGTCAGACTCGGCGTGGCTGAAGCCGCCCTCGTCACCGTACTGAATGTCGATCAGGGTGTCGGCGTAGGGCTTCATCGCATCGGTGAGGAAAATGTGAGGCTCGCCGGCGTCCTGAATGCCGTTGCCGCCAGCTGGAGCCTTGGCGAATGCCCAGGGGGTTCCCTCGCCAATCTGTTCCATCACGGGAGTGTTGAACAAAGGCATGTCATAGAACATCGGGAATGCGCCGCCGGTCAGACGTGATTCGCGTGCGTCAAATGCGCCGCGACCGTAGCCTTCGGAGGGAATCCAGGCTGGCAGCATCACGCCGTATTGCAGCGCCAGAGTCTGAGCGCGGTTCACGCCCCACTTTCCGTCACCGGGGTCAAAACCGCGATAAATGTCAGAGTGCTCGTTGGGTGCAATCTCGGGAGGCGTATGACCGGCGGGCAGACCCCACACTTCGGCTTCGTACACCGACATGCCTGTTGCCTGGTTACCGGGATTTCCTGGCTGCTGCTGCGGCTCAGTAGCGGTGTTGAGCCACACGCGGATGTGTTTTGCCTGGTGGTACTGGTTGAAGTCCCAGTACCACAGTCCGCCAGAATCACGGGTCAGTGAGGCATGCGTGATGATGGTCTGCCACGGGGCGCCGTCATCGGCTTGAACAGCAATCGCAACGGAAGAGCCGCCGTGCCAGCCGGGCGCATTGGCGGGCATCTGCGGCCAGCCCCATGCGCTCACGCGGTGCACGTAGCGCGGCTGGTCAAGATCGAGTTGGAAACCAGTGGTGTTGTCGCTCCACTCGTCGCTCTTCTTCAGAGGGGAAACTGTCCACCCGGTGGCCATGTTCTGATCGGTCAGCGCACTGATTTCCGCTTCACTGCCTCCATTGATGGTGGCGGCGGCATCGATCAGGACATTCCCGCGGAAATCGGTGTTGTGTTTCGTGACGTTGACAACGTAGGTAGCGCGTTGCCCTCCTGCTGTGATGGTCGCCGTGAAGGCGTTCATGCCTTCGCGCACCACGAGGTTGGATACGCGTCCGTCGCTGTCCGCCGGTAAACCGTTAACGCTGACGGAAGCAGTGGGATCAGCAGGACGGACGCGGATTGAAATCTGATCCGTGTGATAGTAGGCGTGTGCGATGTATGTATGAGTGGCCGGATCGAATGTGACAGGTTCGCCTGGCTCCCCAAAGGGAAGCTGGTCAACGAAGAAATCGGCGGCAAGGTTGTCACCGCTTCCCTCTCCTGGATCAGTGAACTGAGGCTGGCAGGGGATCAACTTGAGATCGGATCCTGACATGCCTTTCTTGTCCTCTGCCACTGCACGCAGACCCACCAATGAAAAGGCCTGTGCTTTCGTGGGCGGAAATGAAATGGTCTGGGGATCGTTGACTCCTTTGAGTGCTCCGCGTGACAGGAGTGTGCCTGCCTCCATGGTGGAACTGTCCAGTCCCTGTTTCCAGGCGTTGAAGGCTTCGTCACCGCCTTGCCGCGGATTTGTCGGGGCAGATTCGAATGAATACAGCTGGAATGAACCGGGCGCATTTCCGGCTCCTTCGACTGCGCCATATGTGGGGCGCGCAGTGTATTGAACGCCGCACAGCTCCTGGTCAGGTCTGGGATTGGCGAAGGCTAGTGCGTGTGGGAAATCTTCCTCGGTGCCTTTCCACTGGGATGTCCAAAATGACACGTCCTGGGCAGCTTTCCCTGAATCGTCATCTACCAGTGCAGATATCGGCCCGTTTGGAGCAACTTCGCCCTGAGTTTCTTCAGACGTTGCCCACAACATGGTGGGATGATACGGAGCCAGCGATGAGTCCGGGGCAGCGTATGTCGGCACTGATCCCACCACACTGATTCCCGCGCACAAGGCAGGCACCGTGAAGAGGGCGGCGATCCGATGCGTCTTTGCCATAACGGTCTTCCTTAAATCGGTGAATAAAAACGCATATCAGGCTCAGCACAGAACCTGATACAAATCACTACGCAAACGGTCACAACCACTGTGCTCGTCACGTAGGCCACAATACTAACACGTGTCAGTTGTGGTGGGTAATCCCGATGGACAGTGCGCCACCGTCAGCCAAGACCATTGGTGTGGCAGCAGTGTGCGCCGCCGGCCGCCCTCGTCGGGCATGAAAATCTGAACGAAGCGCGCGCCGGGCAACGCGGTGGGCCACGTGCAATGAGGAATTGCCCACAGTGAGGGAATAACTTTGACCAGGGTGCCTCCAGGTCGATAGACTTAACGACGCTGTGCGTTAGCGCTACTTGGGGCTTTTCCCACTCGCCCGGTATGTGCCAACGACTCGCGCGAACCGAATCGCAATGCGAGCAAGCGTTCCACCAATAAGTGGTGGTGATGTTTGCTCTTAGATCGAAAGAATTGAAGGTTACGCCCGTGCGCACCTATTCACCCAAGCCGGGGGACACTGAGAAGAAGTGGTACGTCATTGACGCTACCGGTGTCGTCCTTGGTCGTTTGGCGTCTCAAGTCGCCGCCCTCCTTCGTGGGAAGCATAAGCCGACGTTCGCTCCGCATATGGATCAAGGCGATTACGTCGTCGTCATCAACGCGGACAAAGTCGTGCTGACTGGTAACAAGCTGGACCAGAAGATGGCCTACCATCACTCGGGTTATCCGGGTGGCCTGCGGGCTACCAGCTACCGCCAAATGCTTGCCGAACATCCGGAGCGCGTCGTGGAAATTGCCGTTAAAGGCATGCTTCCTCACAACTCACTCGGCCGTCAGCAACTGCGCAAGCTGCATGTGTACGCAGGCAGCGAGCATCCGCATGCCGGCCAGACGCCAGAGAAATTCGAAATCACCCAGGTCGCCCAGTGAGCGCGTCGCGCTTCTGAGCCCACGAACTGCACTGAGGAGAACTGTGGCTGACACCACGCAGATCGAAGAGCTGGACGAAGAAACCGTCCCCAGCTCATACACAACTGAAACCGCAACAGCACCTCAAGGCGCTGGCCAATCCGTGACCGCACCTGGCGCGGGACTTGGTCGCCGCAAGGAAGCTGTTGCTCGAGTCCGTCTGATTCCCGGCACCGGCCAGTGGAAGGTCAACGGACGCACACTGGAGGACTACTTCCCGAATAAGCTGCACCAGCAGCTCGTGAAGTCTCCTTTCACACTGCTCGACCTTGACGGCCGTTTCGACGTCATCGCCCGCATCAACGGCGGTGGCATCTCCGGCCAGGCAGGCGCTCTGCGACTGGGCATTGCGCGTGCTCTCAACGAGATCGACCGCGAAGCAAACCGTCCGGCTTTGAAGAAGGCTGGCTTCCTGACCCGTGACGCACGCGCCACGGAGCGTAAGAAGGCCGGCTTGAAGAAGGCCCGTAAGGCGCCTCAGTACTCGAAGCGTTAATCGGTTTTCTTTCCTGCTGATCGGGTTCGAGGGGGTCCGCGCGAGTCGCCGTTTAATCGGGTGCGTGAAGCGATCCGAAGGAACCTGAGCTGGCTCGGTGCACGTGCATGGTGCGAGCGTTGAAGATGAAACGTGTAGCGCAAGGCACGGAGCTGAGCCAGTGAGCACAAAGTCATCACCGAAGGGGTGAGGTGGGCACGAGAGTGCCTGTCTCACCCCTTTCGTGCTGGTTCCGAATGGCTCGTGAGCAACTGTGCAAAAAGTTCGAATATCGCGGGCAAACTCGAACAGGACTATAAATCAACCAGAGGTTCGCGTCGCGACGGATTAGGCTGTGTGCAGATAATGCTCGTGCGGTGGCCCAGCAAGAAGTGAGCTGCCGCCCGTGAAAAGAACGAAACAGGAGCAATGTGATGCCGCGACTATTTGGAACTGATGGGGTGCGTGGGCTGGCCAACGGTGAGCTCACCGCACAGCTTGCTTTGGAACTGGGTGAAGCAGCGGCTCGGCATATTGCTGGTGGTCCGAAGAAAAATGGCGACAAGCCTCGAGCGATAATTGGCCGTGATACGCGTATTTCCGGCGAATTCCTCGATCACGCAATTTCGGCTGGCTTGGCGGCATCAGGTATGGACGTCACGCGCATTGGCGTGGTGTCCACGCCGACAGTGGCACATCTGACAGCGGCAGAAAATGTTGACCTCGGCGTCATGATTTCCGCCTCACACAATCCCATGCCGGATAACGGCATTAAGTTTTTTGCCCGGGGCGGCTTCAAACTGGCTGACTCGGTCGAAGACGGCATTGAGAAACTTCTCGGCGCGGACTGGGATCGCCCAACAGGCGCGGCAGTCGGTGAGGTCCACTACGACGATGATTGGGCCAAGCACTCCTACATTGAGCACCTCGTCACCTCTGTCGGCTCTGATCTGCATGGCGTGCGAATCGCAGTGGACTGCGCGAATGGCGGCGCCTCTGACATCGGGCCACAGGCCCTGCGTGAGGCCGGCGCCGACGTCGTGGTCATGAACTCATCACCTGACGGGCGCAACATTAACGATAACTGCGGTTCAACGCATCCCGAGCAGATTCAGGCGGTGACCGTTGCATCAGGTGCGGACTTCGGCGTCGCCTATGATGGCGATGCTGACAGATGTCTAGCCATTGATCGTCGTGGCAATTTGATTGACGGCGACAAGATAATGGGCGCCCTTGCCCTCGCCATGCACGAGGCGGGCGAACTTGACCACGACACACTGGTCGTCACCATCATGTCGAACCTTGGCCTGAAACTTGCAATGGAGAAAGCTGGTATCACCACTGTTCAGACGGCAGTGGGTGACCGCTATGTCCTCGAAGCAATGATTGAGGGCGGGTTCGCGTTGGGTGGTGAGCAGTCCGGACATGTCATCGCGCGCCATCATGCCACGACGGGGGATGGTGTTTTGACGTCAATGTTGCTGGCTCGCCTCGTGCATGAAAGCGGTCGCGATCTGGCTGATCTGACCGCGCCGATCGAACGCTTGCCACAGACTTTGATCAACGTGTCCGGCGTGGACAAGGCTCGCCTCCATGACGATCAGGCGTTGGCCGACGAGGTTGCCGCTGCTGAGAAGACGTTGGGGGAGACGGGTCGCGTGGTGATGCGCCCATCCGGTACCGAACCGCTCGTCCGTGTCATGGTTGAAGCGGCCAGTGAGGATGAGGCTGACAGGATTGCGCAGCACCTGGCCGATGTGGTGCGTGATCGCCTCGCACTGTAGACGGCCCTGAGATGTAACGGTCTTCAGGCCTGGAGGAGCAGCTGGTTGAGCGGTGCTGGAGCGAGAGCACTGGTTCTGCTGCCTTAGGCTGACTAAGCTGGACTAACTGCGCTGGAGAATCGGTGGTCGTCCGACCGTAATGAACTGAAGGTGCGGGGGTAGCCGTGCCAGATTCGTAGCGCTGTCACTTCGGGCGCTGCATCACGCGCTAGCCATCTGCGCATCGGGGCGCGTCTGAGTGCCGTCAGTGGCGCAGCCTCATTTCTTACCGCTGTCCCTGTCTGCCTCGCCCGCCCCGTCCCCCAGGTTCGAATTCGGCGTCCGTCTTATTGCCGAGGGCGACTTGCCTCGGCGCTGAGCTGCATCAATAGCTGCAGTATCTGTCCGTGCCTGGCCAAATGCGTGCCGAGTTCGAACCTGGGGGAACGACAGGTGGATGAACGCACGTTGAGTTCGAACCTGGGGAACTGGGGGAGGACGGTGCGGATGGTAGAGCTCGACTGGCTCAGATCCTAACCGGAGCGAGGGATGCTATTCCTTGCGCAAATGAAGGGATTCGACCCGGTGATCGGCGCCCTTGGTGAAAATCAGCGTGGCGCGTTCGCGTGTCGGCAAAATGTTCTCGTACAGGTTCGGCAAGTTGATAGCGTGCCACACCATCCGAGCAGTGGCCTCTGCTTCAGAATCACTCAAGCCCGCATAGGTGCGGAAGAAGGAATCCTCACGTTGGAAGGAGGTCGAACGAAGCTGCGCGAATCGGTCGACGTACCACTGCTCAATGTCATCCTCACGCGCGTCCACGTAGATGGAGAAATCAAAGTAGTCTGATACCGCTAAACCGAGGCCGCCAGGATGGGTACGAGGCGGCTGTAACACGTTCAGCCCTTCAACGATCAAGACTTCCGGATGCTCGATCGTGGTGAACTTATCGGGACGAATATCGTATGTGACATGCGAATAAACAGGAACCTGCAGAGGGGAAATGCCCGCCTTCACCGACGCGACAAAGTTCAGCAGTGCTCCGCGGTCGTACGATTCAGGGAATCCCTTACGTGCCAGGATTCCTCGCTCTTCCAAGACCGCGTTGGGCAAAAGGAAGCCATCTGTGGCCACCAGGTCGACCCGAGGCGTGTGCGGTGATCGCGACAACAGGAGCTGCAACAGGCGAGCAACAGTGGATTTGCCAACCGCAACCGACCCAGCGATACCGATGACGAAAGGTGTCACAGGCGCATCCTCTTCGAGGAAGTCGGCCCGTGCGCGTGCCCGCAGATACCGTCCTTGTATGTAGACCTGCAACAGCGCGCACAACGGCCGGTAAATGGCGTCAACCTCGTTCATGTCGATGGGGTCGCCCAGGGACGCCAGTTGTGAGATGTCCTCGTCGGTCAGCGGCAGGGGCGTGCGCGCGGCCAGTTTTTTCCAGTGCTCACGGCTAAACGATGAGAATGGGCCTTGTGCTCGGGGGGACTCGTCATTAAAGATCACGGCGCTATTGTCCCCTAATACAGCGTTCCAGTGCAGGGATTTGGCGTGAATATGACGGTCTGTGAGCAATCTTGGATGCCTTGGTCGCGTGGCTCCGATCGCGAGGACTCGATGGCTGTGCCTCGCAAGCGCTCTTAACCGCTTGCCTCCTGGCTGCTGTCGTGCACCCACATGCCTGCCGGCCAGCTGGAGCAAGACGACGCGGGCCGATCCCCACTGCCATGCATCCCACTCATGGCACGCGAGTCGACGCCACGGGCGTCAAAAACTCCCGATCGCCCCCTGCATGTGTTGAAATGTCTAATATGTGTGGAATTGTTGGATACGTGGGGGAAGTCCCCTCCCAGCGCCCGCTTGACGTTGTCATGAAGGGTCTGGCAAATCTGGAATACCGCGGGTACGACTCAGCTGGAGTCGCACTCGGATCGGCCGACCGGCCCAAACCCACAGTCATCCGCGCGGTCGGAAAATTGTCCCAGTTGCGTGCGCAGATTGACAGTCAGCGCCCCGACGATGCTATTGAGGCGATCGGCCATACCCGCTGGGCAACACATGGCCAGCCGAGCGTTGCCAACGCACACCCGCATACATCCGCGGATGGGAAAGTCGCCCTCGTCCATAACGGAATTATCGAAAACGCCGACGCATTACGAACGCAGCTTGCCGCAGCGGGCGAAACCTTTGAATCCGACACCGACACCGAAGTCGTCGCGCACCTCATCGGGCGTCTGTACTCCGGATTGCCCATTGACGAGGGAGGTGTCGGCACCTCGGCTGACCGCGTGGCAACCACATCCACCGCGCCGCGCTGGTCGGAAGATCTGACAGGCGTACCGGCAGAACAACGCGATGGTGCGCAACGCCTCGTGGGCGCCATGCGCGCGGCAACTGAGCAGATCAGCGGCACGTTCACTCTGCTGGCGATCTGTGATGATGCACCGGGCGTGATCGTGGCGGCACGACGCTCATCGCCTCTGGTGATCGGACTCGGTGAAGGGGAGAACTTCCTCGGCTCCGACGTGCTTGCTTTCAGCGAATTCACTACTGATGTCATCGAAGTGGGGCAGGACCAGCTCGCCCTTGTCACCGCGCAGCACGTGACGATTATTGACCAGGATGGCGCTGTTACCGAGCCGAAGAAGCTGGAAGGTGACTACTCGCGTCGACCGGTGACAAAAGAAGGTTTTGGCACGTTCATGGAAAAGGAAATCCATGAAGAACCCGGAGCGGTTGAGCAGACACTGGCCGGGCGGATGGATGCCTCAGGCAAACTGTCGTTGGACGAACTGCGCATTCCGGAAAGCGTACTGCGCAGCGTGGACAAGATGATCATTGTTGCCTGTGGCAGTGCCGCTCACGCCGGGCAGGTGGCGCGATATGCGATCGAACATTGGTGCCGCATCCCCGTGGAAGTCGAGCTGGCTCACGAGTTCCGTTATCGCGACCCGGTTGTGTCCGAAAAGACGCTTGTTGTCGCCATTTCTCAGTCGGGGGAAACGATGGATACCATCATGGCGATTCGTCACGCCCGCGAGCAGGGCGCCCGCGTGATCGCACTGGTCAACACGCCTGGCTCCACGATTTCTCGTGAATCAGACGCTGTGCTGCTGACACATGCCGGCCCGGAGATCGCGGTTGCCTCCACGAAGGCGTACACCGCGCAGATCGCAGCGACGTATATTTTGGGGCTGTATCTGGCGCAGGTGCGCGGCAACAAGTACCCCGATGAAATCGCAGATTACATGGACAAGCTCTTTGCGATTCCCTCGAAAATCAGCACGATCATCAGCGGCTGGGACCAGATTCGCGACGTTGCGCGTTCGTTGACCGATGTCGAATCGATGATCTATCTGGGCCGCCACGTCGGTTTCCCCACCGCCCTTGAAGGTGCGCTGAAACTGAAGGAACTGTGCTACATCCACGCCGAAGGGTTCGCCGCCGGCGAGCTCAAACATGGCCCGATTTCACTGATTGAAGATGGGCAGATCGTGGTGGTGGTTCTGCCCACGCCTCGCCGCCCCGAACTGCACCGCAAAGTGGTCTCCAATATTCAGGAGGTGCGCGCTCGCGGCGCTCGGACATTGGTGGTGGCCGAGCAAGATGACCATTCGGCTGACGAATGTGCAGATGTGATCTTCCGGATCCCGCCCGCTCCCACGTTGTACGCACCACTTCTGACGGTGATCCCACTCCAGATTTTGGCCTGTGAACTGGCAGGCGCGAAGGGGCTGGATGTCGATCAGCCGCGCAACCTGGCCAAGTCAGTGACCGTTGAATGATGCATGACGCTGATGACGTGACAGCCTATACACCTGAGGTTGTGCGCGAAGCTGAAGCGGTGCATGTGGATCGTGCCTGCCGCGAGGATGACCCCGACCGGCTCATGCGCAAGGCAGCTCGCGGCGTGGCTGATGCAGTGCTGGAGATGTGTCCGGCTGACGGGGCAACGGTGCGGGTCACAGCGTTGGTTGGCGGCGGAGACAACGGTGGAGATGCCCTGTATGCCCTGTCTTATGTGGCCTTGTCAGAAAGCGTTGGCGCGGCGGTCGCCCTCGTCATATCGGACCACCCACACTCTCGTGCCCTTGAAGCAGCACGCCAGGCCGGTGCGCGCATAATTTCCGCATCGATGGACGAGGGGGACCTATGCGCGGATCTACCGCCAACCGACATCTGGATCGACGGGTTGTGCGGAACGGGACTGAAGGGTGCGTTGCGCGAACCGCTCGCTCGACTCGTGGACGCCGTCAATGAACAGGCGCAGAAAACTGGTGCGCTCGTCGTGGCGGTGGATGTGCCAACAGGGGTGGGGAGCGCTGATGGAGCGTGTCCGACCCATGCAGTTCATGCGACGCGAACTGTCACGATGGGTGCGCTGAAGACTCCACTGGTACTGCCTCCTGCGTGCTACCGCGCAGGAAGTATTGACGTGGTGGATCTGGGCCTTGCCGCTGATCTGGAACAAGCTGACAGTGGCGGCAGGGGACTTGCTGGGGACCTTCCGCAAGCCGATAGGGCTGCTCGGCCTGACGAGTACACTCAAGGCGAATTCGATGCCCGACCACACGCGACGGTGCGTGTGCTGACATGTGCGGATGCTCGAAGATGCATGCGCGCCCCTGGCCGCCTCGATCACAAGTACACACGCGGTGTTGTGAGCATCTGCAGCGGATCCGAAACCTACCCGGGGGCCGGAGTGCTCGCCGTCAGCGGCGCACATGGCGTGGGTGTTGGGATGATTCGCCTTGATTCGACCGCCTCGGTGCGTACCCTTGCCCTGATGAGGTTTCCCGACATCGTGTGCGGCACCGGATGCGCGCAGTCAGTTGTTGTCGGATGCGGAATCGATGACGAGCGCTTGAGCCATGCCCGAGATGTCATCATTGACACGCTGAACCAGCACCTGCCGACGGTCATTGACGCGTCAGCATTACCTCTGGTGGTGGAGCTGAGTGAGACATGTGACATGTCCTCAGCAGTGCTCACTCCCCATGCGGGGGAGGCAGCGACATTGCTTGATGCACTGACTGACCGTTCGCCCAGCCGTACTGACATCGACTCCTGCCCTGCTCATTGGGCAGCTGAGCTGGCGCGCGCGAGTGGGGCGACCGTCGTTCTCAAAGGCGCAACAACGGTAATCTGTGCGATTGACGAGGGCGGTCTACCGCTGCTTGTGGTCAACGCTGAATCGTGTGGCTGGACCGGTGTGGCCGGCTCAGGAGATGTTCTGGCTGGCGTGATCGGCGCAGTGCTGGCTACTCCCCAGTGTGCGGTCGATACAGCGGCTCGCCGCGTAGGAGCAGTGGGCGCTGCGGTGTGGCTGCACGCGCAGGCAGGGATCCAAGCAAGCGGTGCGCGCAGCACGCGTACTAGTCCATCCGACACGCGCAGCGATGCCGAGGACGCCGCAGAACTCCGCGAGGCCAAGAACCCGAGCAGACCGATCGGCCAGGACCGCGCACACCATGGGGTGATCAGCACATTCAGTGGGGGACATCCAATCGGTGCAGCCGACATTGCTGCGGCAATCAGCCCTCTCGTCGGCACTGTACTGCAACGGCCGACGGCCTCGTGAACAGCTCTTATAACGCAGCGCACAGTCGCGTGAATATGTACCGGCGACCAGCAGTGCAATACTAAAGGCGTGTTGTTGAACGAATCAGTCGGTGAATGTGACTCCATCGCAGTGGAAGAGTACCCCTCCCGCGCTGTCATCGACCTGGGTGCCATCGAGCATAACGCTGCCGTTTTGCGCCAGGATGGTCCCACGTGTCAACACATGGCGATCGTGAAGGCAGATGCCTACGGGCACGGGCTCGCTCAGGTCACATTGGCAGCAGCCCGCGTTGGATTCACCTGGTTTGGCGCAGCCCAGCTGGCAGAGGCGCGGCGCGTGCGAGCCGTCCTCGACCGGGCAGGATACTCGCGCGACGACGTCCATATTCTGACGTGGCTCGGCCCCAGCGACACCACGTGGCGCGGCGCGATAGATGATGACATTGACGTGTCCGTGTCGGTAGTGTCCACACTCGCCCGTCTGGCAGCCAGTGCCCGGGAGGCCGGCAAGACTGCACGCGTCCACGTCAAGATCGACACCGGAATGTCCCGAGCCGGAGCCACCCTGTCAACGCTGCCGGCCCTGGCGTCAGCATTGGCGATGAGTGTCCAGGACCAGACGGTTGATGTCGTTGCAGCCTGGACACATCTGGCTCGCGCCGATGAAGACTCCCCGGAAGGACTGAGCGCCACTGCCACTCAGCTGGACCGCTTCGACGCCGGCCTGGAGATTCTGGCCGACGCCGGGATCCGCCCACGTATCCGCCACGTCGGTGCAACCTCCGCGATCCTGTGGCATGAACGCGCATGCTTCGACATGGTGCGCGACGGTATCGGCCTGTATGGTCTGAGCCCCAACCCCGCTCAGCGCACCGCTCGCGACCTCCACTTCAGGCCTGCCATGCGCCTGGAAGCAAACCTCGAGATGATCAAGATTGTCGAGGGGGATCAGGCCGTCTCCTATGGAGGTACATGGACAACACCTGGGCCACGATGGCTCGGTTTAGTGCCGATCGGCTACGGCGATGGAGTACCTCGCGCAGCTTCGAATGCGGGGCCAGTCAGCGTGATCACCCCGACGGGCACCATCCGTACCCACGCGGTCGGCCGGATCTGCATGGACCAGTTCATGATCGACCTTGGACCGGTGAGCGACGCTGAAAACGCCCAGCCTGGCGAACAAGGACCCGATCTTGGCCAATACCATGAGCCACCCGCACCGGTTGGCAGTCGAGTCATTCTGTTTGGAAACCCGGATGACCCCGACACGCCGGACGTTCCACTTGCCGACGAGTGGGCTCAGGTTGCAGACACCATCAACTATGAAATCGTGACGCGTATCGGGCCGCGTGTACCCCGCGTGTATATCCCGGCCACTGCACGCCCGTAACGAAAGATCGTGGAGATGACTCAGATTCAGGAATCGACAATTCACGTCACCAGCGCCGACCATACGCGAGCCATTGGCAAAGCGTTGGCCAGCACACTGCGCGCAGGCGACGTCATCATGCTCAACGGCCCATTGGGTGCGGGAAAAACCACGCTGACGCAGGGGATTGGGCAGGGACTGAATGTGCGTGGCCACGTCACGTCTCCGACATTTACCGTCAGCCGTATCCACCCGCCGTTGGACGAGGGCGGGCTCGCCCTCGTCCATGCTGATGCCTACCGCATCACCGACCTGGATGATCTGGAAACCGTAGACTTGGACTCCACTGCGTACGACACGGTCACGGTTATCGAGTGGGGCGAAGGCAAGACCGAGCAGTTGTCGGATGATCGGCTGGAAATCGTGATCGAACGCGCCGAAGGAACCGCTGCCGGCGGTGACGATGAGGGCACAGATGCTCACTTAGGCCGTCACACAGACGCTCACGCCGGCGGCCAGGCCGGTGAGGCAGATATCCACGCCGACGCTCAGACGCATCACGACGTGATCAATCTGGAAGATATCGACAGTGGCGAACGCACGCTGACCTTCATTTTGCATGGAACCCGCTGGGCTGGCGTACTCGATGACCTGGATGAAAAGGCTCGGGCGCTCGCAGGACTGGACGCGCCCACCACTGACTTACACGACGAAGTAGGATCCCACCGTGACTGACCTTTGTATTGACACCTCCGGCGCTACCACCATCGCGCTTGTCCGCGAGGGTGAACCAACGCTGTATGCCTCCAATGACTCTGCTCGCCACCATGCCGAATCCATTGCGCCACTCATCCACCAGGTGCTGGCCGAAGCAGGTATCGAAGGGCCTTTGAACTCGGACGATATCGATGCCGCTATCGTGGGAACCGGTCCGGCACCCTTCACAGGTTTGCGAGCCGGCTTGGTCAGTGCACGCACCATTGCGCGCGCAGCCGGCATCCCGCTGTACGGCGTGTGCTCCCTGGACATGATTGCCCGAGCCGGCCTGGACCTTTTGCCACCAGATCAGCGTGTGATCGTGGCGACGGATGCTCGCCGTCATGAAATGTACTGGGCACAGTACGAAGCTCAAGGTCCCGACGATGTAGCCACCATCACCGAGCCGACGGTGGGGCCAGTGCGCACGTTGGCGAACGAACTGCAGGCCAGCGCCTCCATGCTGGTGACCACCGGAACACTTCCGTCTTTCGCTGAGGAAGCTCTTTCAGCCGTCCAGACAGTGCCTGTGACTCCCTTCGATGTGTCCGTGGCCAGCCGAATTGTCCGCTCCCGCCTCGAACGCGGCTTAGAGGACACACTGGACACGCAACCCCTGTACCTGCGCCGCCCCGACATCCACGGACAGCGTCCCGAACGCATGTAAATGGCCAATTCGCCTGACAGTGCGCCCGCGCACGACACCAGTGAGCAGGTCCCCCTCGTCAATTTTCGACCCATGGGCGAGGGCGACGCTGCCATCATGGAAACCCTCGAACGCGACATTTTTGCCGAAGACCCGTGGACCAGCACCATGATCGAACAGGAACTGCGTGCACCCGGACGGTTGTACCTGCTCGCTCAGGCTGGCGGATCTGAGAAGTCTGCGGCGGAACCCGTGGGATACGGCGGAGTGCGGATTGGTCCTGACGCCGACATCATGACGATCGGTGTGACCCGCGCGTGGCGCGGCCGAGGGATTGGGCGCGAACTGCTCAATCGGCTCATGGAGGGCGCCTGGTCGGCTGGTGCTGAACGAATTTTCCTGGAAGTACGTTCGTCGAACGTCGCTGCCCAGCGCCTTTATGAGAATGCAGGGTTCGATGCAATGGGACGAGTCCCTCGCTACTTCCATCACCCGCTCGAAGATGCCATCACGATGCGCGCACTCGCCGCTAACCGGGACTTCCGTCATATTTGAAAGTTATGGGTTGCCTAATTGCGTGGTTCGCAGTGGGCGCCACACGGTCGCTGCTGTGGTGACAACGCGGAAACGGCCGGTAGCGCGAGGCGACGCAGGCGCGAAAATAAGCCAAAAACGTCCTCCTCAAGGTAGGAAGGGCGGAAAAATGGGTGGCGGTTTGGGCGTGATGGCCGTGTCAGGTCGATAGGCTAAAGCCATGGCCACGAAAACTGTTGTGACGAAGAAGCGACATGCGTGGACCACGTCAGTGTTCATGAAACAACTGATGGCGGTCTCCGGTCTGGTCTTCGTAATATTCTTGCTGTTCCACTCGTACGGCAACCTGAAAATGTTCCTCGGTCAAGAGGCGTACGATCACTACGCCCACTGGCTGAAGGGTGAAGCGTTCGTTCCAATCTTCCCTTACGGCGGATTTATCTGGGTATTCCGCGCTGCAATGATCCTCTTCCTGGTCATTCACGTTGCATCCGCCGCTCACGTCTGGCTGCGTTCACGCCGAGCACGCCCCACACGCTACGTCGTCAAGAAAGACGCGGCAGTGGCGTATGCGGCACGCACCATGCGCGTAACGGCAGTCATCCTGCTGATCGGGATCGTCTTCCACCTCCTTCACTTCACGATGGGTGTGGTGCGCACCGGTTTTGCCATCGAGAACACTCCATATGAGCGAATGGTTGCCACCTTCCAGAATCCTTTGATGGTGCTGGTTTACCTCGTGTTCGTAGGCGTCGCCTGCCTTCACGTGTGCCACGGTTTCTGGTCCGCATTCCAGACTCTGGGCTGGGTTCGTTCAAATACCCGCAAAGCCATGGTGATTCTGTCAGGGCTCATTGGCGGCCTCATCTTTGTCATGTTCATGGCTCCTCCGGTTGCCATCGCGGTTGGCATGA
The DNA here is from genome assembly GCF_056583835.1 of Pauljensenia sp. C0254C2. Classification (NCBI taxonomy): domain Bacteria; kingdom Bacillati; phylum Actinomycetota; class Actinomycetes; order Actinomycetales; family Actinomycetaceae; genus Pauljensenia; species Pauljensenia sp. C0254C2. The sequence goes on along the minus strand of NZ_JBWPJO010000005.1, from coordinate 19,547 downwards.
TCTCCTAGTAGGTAAGGCACAGATACAAAATGAGTGAGACATTAATAGCAGGCTTGTATCGCGAGGGCGACGCCATTGCCGACACGAAAGCGCCTCTGGACGTGCCGTTGTCACAATGCTGGGAGCAGCGAAAGTTCTCTGCAGCCCTCGTCAACCCTGCGAACCGACGCAAACTTCACGTCATCATTGTGGGAACCGGTCTGGCCGGCGGCGCCGCTGCCGCGTCGCTGGGCGAAATGGGCTACCACGTCGACGTGTTCTTCTATCAGGATTCCGCCCGTCGAGCACACTCCATCGCTGCTCAAGGCGGCATCAACGCGGCAAAGAACTACCGCAACGACAACGACTCGGTTTACCGGCTCTTCTACGACACGGTCAAGGGTGGTGACTACCGCGCCCGTGAAACAAACGTGTATCGACTGGCAGAAGTCAGCGCCAACATCATTGACCAGTGCGTCGCGCAGGGCGTGCCGTTCGCACGCGAGTACGGCGGTCTTCTGGACAACCGCTCCTTCGGTGGTGTGCAGGTTTCCCGTACGTTCTACGCACGTGGCCAGACAGGTCAGCAGCTGCTGATCGGTGCCTACCAAGCGCTGGAGCGTCAGGTTGCGGCAGGAACCGTCATCGAGCACTCACGTCATGAAATGGTCGAACTGATCGTCTCTGACGGCAAGGCTCGCGGCATCGTCGCTCGCGATATGTCCACCGGCGAGCTGGAACCGTACGTGGCTGACGCAGTCGTGTTGGCGACCGGCGGATACGGCAACGTGTTCTTCCTGTCAACCAACGCAATGGGCTGCAATGCAACCGCCATCTGGCGTGCACACCGTAAGGGCGCATACTTCGCGAACCCGTGCTTCACGCAGATCCACCCGACCTGTATTCCTCAGCATGGCGATCAGCAATCCAAGCTGACCCTGATGAGTGAATCGCTACGTAACGACGGTCGCATCTGGGTGCCGAAGAAGAAGGAAGACTGCAAGAAGGACCCTCGCGAGATTCCGGAGGAAGATCGCGACTACTACCTCGAACGCATCTACCCCTCGTTCGGTAACCTCGTTCCCCGCGATATTGCGTCGCGCCAGGCGAAGAACATGTGCGACGAAGGTCGCGGTGTCGGACCTGAGATTCAAGGCGTGGCCCGTGGCGTGTACCTGGACTTCTCAGAAGCCATCGAGCGCATGGGACGCGAGGCCGTCAGCGCCAAGTACGGCAACCTGTTCGACATGTACGAGCGCATCACCGGTGACAACCCGTACGACGTTCCGATGCGTATTTACCCTGCAGTCCACTACACCATGGGCGGCCTGTGGGTTGACTACGACCTCGAGTCGAACCTCGATGGCCTGTACGTGGCAGGTGAAGCTAACTTCTCCGACCACGGTGCCAACCGACTGGGTGCATCGGCACTGATGCAGGGCCTGTCAGACGGCTACTTCGTTCTGCCTAACACCATCAACGACTACCTGGCGCACGCTTTCGGTTTGCCGAAGCTTGACAAGTCGAGCCCGGATGTTGTGGCAGCGATGAAGGAAGCACAGGACAAGATCGATCGCCTGATGGCAGTGGGAGGCAACCGCTCGGTGGACTCCTTCCACAAGGAACTTGGCCATATCATGTGGGAATACTGCGGCATGGAGCGTACCGAGAAAGGCCTGCGCAAGGCGATCGATATGATCCGTAAGTTGCGCCAGGACTTCTGGGCAAACGTGCGTGTGCCCGGACGGTCAGTCGGAGAACTCAACCAGTCCCTGGAGCGCGCCGGTCGCGTCGCTGACTTCATGGAGCTGGGCGAGCTCATGTGCGTGGATGCGTTGCACCGCGAGGAATCGTGTGGCGGCCACTTCCGCGCAGAGTCCCAGACACCCGAGGGCGAGGCACTTCGTCACGACGACAAGTTCCTGTACGTCGCCGCTTGGGAGTGGACCGGTGAGGGGCAGCCCCCAATCCTGCACAAGGAAGATCTGATCTACAACAACATCGAGCTGAAACAGCGGAGCTACAAGTGAACCTGACATTAAGAATCTGGCGCCAAAACGGGCCCGAGGACCCCGGTGCCATGCACGAGTACGAAGTCCGCGGAGTATCCGAGGAATCCTCATTCCTCGAAATGCTCGACATTCTCAACGAAGAACTCTTCGAACGCGGGGAAGAACCGATTGCATTTGACTCGGACTGCCGTGAAGGCATCTGCGGTCAGTGCGGCCTGGTCATCAACGGCATCGCTCACGGACCCGAGGTGACGACCACATGTCAGCTGCACATGCGTCACTTCAACGATGGCGACACCATCACCATCGAGCCGTGGCGTGCCAACGGTTTCCCGGTTATTCGCGACCTGGTCGTGAACCGTTCTGCTTTCGACCGCATCATCCAGGCTGGCGGCTACATTTCCGTCAACACGGGTGCTGCGCCGGATGCGCACGCCACGCCGATCCCGAAGCAGGATGCAGACAAGGCGTTCGAAGCTGCTGCCTGCATTGGCTGCGGTGCGTGTGTGGCTGCATGCCCGAATGCATCGGCCATGTTGTTCACCTCCGCGAAGGTCACGCACTTGAACCTGCTGCCGCAAGGTAAGCCGGAGAACCTCAAGCGCGTCAACGCGATGCTTAACCAGATGGACGCTGAAGGCTTTGGCGCTTGCACCAACATCGGCGAGTGCGCGGCTGTCTGCCCGAAGCAGATCCCGTTGGATGTGATCTCCACGCTGAACCGTCAGCTCGGAAAGGCACTGTTCAAGGGGTTGTAAACTTCGAGGACCTGTCACCCATGGGGCAGTAGCCCCGACAGGTGCCAGAGTCTTGCAGTTGGGGGCGGGAGCCAAGTGAAAACTTGGCTCCCGCCCTTCATGCTGCCGCCCTCGACCCTGTCACCTACGCTGACGCTGCTGTCTGTGCTTTCCCTTCTGTGCGCGCAAAGCCTGCGTGACCTCGGGCCCAACCATGCTGCTGGGTCCAGCCCTGCTGCCGAACCCAACCCTGCTGCGGCAGTGCCGCACCCTCCCGTACCCCGAGGTTCGAATTCGGCGCGGTTTGAATCGGTGTGATGGAGGCAGGAAGCTTGTGACCTGCGCTTTTATCGTGATCAGCCTCGTCGAGTCGCCCTCGTCGATGCCGAATTCGAACCTGGGGGACTGGGACGGGACTGAGACGGGACTGGGTCAGGACTGGGACGGGACTGGGGTGAGATGCGACTGGGTCGGGATGGGTACGAACGCTGGCATTTGTACTGGACTGGCTCTAGAACAGGGGGACGTGTAATTGGGCTTGGGGCCCTAGGACTTGGACTGGGGCAGGGCTCGGGGCTTGTGTCTGGGGCTTGAGGCGCGGGTGGATGCGGTTCGTCACCGGGTGGTGTCGCGGCCGCAGGGAACACGCATAATACAATCGACGCATTGGCAGTGCCGGTGACGCATGCGAACGGAGGTGTTGGCGATGCCGATATTCCTATCAGCGGGCGGGCGCCAACACACACGCATCGGCAGGAAAGCGCGGCGCCCTTTACCTGATCCGCTTGCACTTCGCACCGATCCGAAGACCGCCGCCGGTACGACCAGCGCTGCCGACCCTGACGGTTCCTCCAGCATTACCAGCACAACAAGCGCGGACAGCGCCGAGGGAGGTGAGCAACTCCGAGGTAGCACAGACTCCGAGATGCCGGCCTCCTATCCGCCGCAACCTTGGGATGACCCGACCTGTGAACGGCCTGGTCCATTTCCCCTTCGGCCTGTCTCACCTAAAGAAAGCGATTCGACCGGCAGTGACAGTGCGTACGCGGATCACAAACGCTTCCCGGCGCACACTTCCCATTCGGCAGGTGCAACCATCGCAACGGTGACGACACGCGTGGGAATTTGCCTGCTGGCCAGCATCCTTGTCGCGGTAGCGTTGGCATGGGACAGTCCCACCATCAGTGCGCTGCGTGCACAGGTGGAAAACACGCCAGCAGCCGCGAGCCAGTCGGCCAGTGACGATAACGTCGAGCCGGCGCGAGCAGTCGACGTGACAGCCAACCAGTCGCAATCGGCTGAAAACATGCCCATCGCGCACGACCCGTTCGACCACCCTGCAGTGGCTACAACTGCTGCGAGCTGGCAGGTGATGGATGCCCAAACCGGCGACCTGATCGCGGCCGAACAGATTGATCGCGCCGTCAGTGCTGCCAGTACTCAGAAGCTCTTCACCGTTGAATACGCCGTGAGTAGGCTCTCCCTCGACGATGTTCTCAGTGTCGATGAGGAAACACTTTTGATGCCGCCCGACAACTCCTCACTCGCTGGAATCATGCCGGGCGAGTACACGTTGCGCGAACTGCTCACGGGGTTGCTGCTGCCCTCAGGCAATGACGCGGCATATGCAATAGCCGTGGGAACCGGCCGCGACCTGCTCAATAATGAACAGGCTGCGCCACAGGACGCCCTCGCTGCCTACGTCGAGGGGCTGGCGCAATTCCTAGCGGACCACGGCTACAACGATACGCACATCTCCGAGCCCTCAGGTCTGAACACCGTTGACCGATCGACTGTGCGGGACGTTTCGCGCGTGGTGACCGCACTCATGAGCAAACAGTGGTTCCGCGATATTGTCGCAATGCCCGCAGCGTCAGTTCAGACCTCCACGGGCGAGTATCAATGGAAAAACACGAACTACTTCCTGGACCCCGACAAGCCGCAGTACGATCCGCATGTGTACGGAGTCAAAACCGGCTCAATCCCGGACCTGTTCAACATCGTCACCGCCTATCGAGCAGATAGTTCCGACGAGTATCTTCTTTTCGTCTACGGGTCAGCCACGGATGAGGACCGATACGCGGATACGAGGCTGCTCATTGACACTTTCATCACCGACAAATAGAGCTTCGTCGGCCACCCTCGTCGCTGTTGAGGTGTGCAAAATCGTCATCAGGGCGCGCAGGGACTACAATCGCGTCTGTGACTGGCGAATCTGAACCCCTCATTCTTGGAATCGAATCGACATGCGACGAAACCGGTGTGGCACTGGTACGCGGAACTGAGCTGCTGATCGACCGCACCGCCACATCGATGGACGAATACGCTCGGTACGGCGGAATCATCCCCGAAATTGCGTCACGCGCACACCTGGAATCTTTCATTCCGACCCTCGACAGTGCATTGCACGAGGGAGGCGCCTCGCTATCCGATGTAGATGCCATTGCCGTCAGTGCAGGTCCAGGACTGGTTGGATCTCTGACAGTGGGAATCTGCGCGGCAAAATCGCTGGCATTGGCACTCGATAAGCCACTGTACGGAGTCAACCATGTCATCGGGCATATGGCGGTAGACGGGCTGGCTGAAGGTCCTCTGCCGGAGCGCTTTATCGGTCTTGTTGTCTCGGGCGGACACTCCAACATCCTGCTCGTCGAGAACTGGGTCGATGGCGTGCGTGAACTCGGAGGCACACTGGACGACGCTGCAGGTGAGGCTTTTGACAAGGTTGGCCGTCTGCTCGGGCTGCCCTACCCTGGAGGGCCGCACGTGGATCGCCTGTCTCAGCAAGGAGACCGCGACGCCATTCGTTTTCCACGAGGCCTCCACGCCGTTAAAGACAAGGACCGTTACCGCTACGATTTCAGTTTCTCAGGGTTGAAGACCGCAGTCGCCCGATACGTCGAGGGAGAGAAGGCTCGCGGCGCTGAGCTTCGGGCAGAAGATATCTGTGCCGGCTTTTCCGAAGCGGTCAATGACTCGCTGACCGCCAAAACGGTGAGGGCATGCCTCGATACGGGGTGCGACACCATTGTGATCGGCGGAGGTTTCTCAGCCAACTCGCGGCTTCGCCAGCTGATCCAGGAGCGCGCCGAGGGCGCGGGGCTGACTGTGCGTATGCCTCCCATGCGTTTTTGCACTGACAACGGGGCGCAGATCGCGGCACTGGGAGCTCGTCTCGTTGCCGGTGGTGCGGCGCCATCGGACTGGGACTTTTCACCGGATTCTGCGATGCCGTTGACTCAGACGTGGATGGCGCCGACAAACGCCGACATGGCAGTGGTCTCCGAGTACGAATGTTGTTCACCTAACCGGTGATGCGAGGCAGAAGGTCGCCCTCGGCAATGCTGACAGCAGCACGCCGAGAGGCGAAAAACACTACTTCTTGGAGTCTCGGTCCGTGCTCGGAGCACCCTTGGAGCGGGTGTTGAGGAACTCGAGCGGGTTAAGCGGGCGGCCGGCACGCATCTCGGCGAGCAGCAGCTCGGTGACCGCTTCGCGAGAGTTGTGCCGTGCATTCTCAGCGACGATGCGTTGACGCTGGTAGGACGCTCCGAGTTTGAGGATCTTCTCAATACTTGCCAACTCGTCAGCGCATTTGAGGTCTTTCGCCACAGGCTCCAGATCGTTCAGCATGCGAACGACCGTGTCGGTGACCAATTCTTCGTTGCCATGCGCATCCAAAATGAGGATCGCTTCCATCCCGTAACGCGCTGAACGCCACTTGTTCTCAGCGACAAACCACTCCGGCATAGGCTCGATCTGCTCCCCGGCGTCGAGTTTGCGTGAATACCATTCGACCAGGCAGTGTGTCAGTGCTGCAAGGGCTGCGACCTCCGTCGCGTTGGTGGCGGCATCGAAGACGCGGTTCTCCACGGTGCCGAGCTTGGGGGAGGGGCGCACGTCCCAGCGCACCTCATCAAAACCATCGATGATGCCGGTGCGAATCATGTCTGCGGCGTACTTTTCCAGCTGGTCCCACTGTTCGAACTGTTGAGGGATGCCGGCCGTGGGAAGTTGCTGGAAAACCATCGCGCGGTTCGAGGCGTACCCGGTGTCGCGTCCTGACCAGAAGGGCGAGGATGCTGCGAGTGACTGCATATGTCCCAGGCGCGAGGCGAGGGCTGATTGAAGCGGGAGCACTTTGTCTCGCGACTCGACGCCGACGTGGACGTGGATGCCGTACAGGAGCATCTGACGACCCCAGTACTGTGTGCGTTCAACCAGCTCTGCGTAGCGCTCTGAGTCAGTGACGCGCTGGAAGGCTGGAGAGGCGAACGGGTGGGTTCCGGCGCTGCCGAGTTCGATGCGCAGGCGGTCCGTGACCGGTCGGAGAAGCTCGATCGTCTCGGTGATGTCGCGCATGCATTCACCGACCGTGTGCCGGGCTCCGGATGTGATCTCGATGGTGTTGAGCAGCATCTCGCGTTGAATGTGGGGGTGAAGTTTGCCGTCGACCTGAGCTTCGGGTGCGTCCAGAATGGCGTTGGCAGCCTGGCGCAGATCGTTGGAATCCTTGTCAATGAGCTGGAGTTCCCATTCAACGCCAATGGTGGATCGTTCGGACGAGGAGAACGTGAGGTGCATGTTCTCGGCCTTTCGGTGGATGAAACGCGTGGGCGGGTGGTGGCTGGTGCGGCTGGTTTTGGTTGAAGGGATGTCCGTGCGCACCGGCTGTTGTGCTCGCGCTCATGCGAATTAGTAACTGGATCATTGTCTCAGTCTGAAAGGCTGCGCGCGCGACAACTCGGCGAATTTCGTCAATCGCGATCGGGCGCGTGGGCGGGTCGATGTTGAGCAGCTGGCTGCTTGGCGCGGTTGCGGCAATTGCATTCAGGCAGGGGCTGCTCGCGTTCGGCGACTCCTCGATCCGTTGATACTACGCTTGTTTCTTCTTGCGCCACCTTCCTCCCCATCCCCGAGGTTCGAATTCGACGGGATTTTCGAGGTGAATGAAGAGGGTGGATGGCTGTGACCTGCGGTTTCGTCCGGAAATACCTGAGAATGCGTGAATAACTGCATCGAATTCGAAGCTCGGGGATGAAGTGAAGAGGTCAGTAGGGCAGGAGTGACAGTTGAAAGACGGCAGTGCGCCCGCTTGTCCACAGGTCTGCCTCGTCGATGGTCGGATTCCACAGATGCTTGCGACCGCTGAACATCCGTGCCCGTACTCTCGCATACTGGCTCAATCGACGAGGGGGGAGCGGGCAACGCGGCGGCCTCAGAATGCGCGAATGTGAAAGGAAGGGCTCGATGGAGTCAGCCAACGGCGGCCACGGTCCACCAACGCTGCGGTGGGTTGCACGGTACATGGCCAAGACGTCGAGACGGCAGCGCCCGAAGCAGGTAGCGGCAGAAACTGGGCGCTTACTGATTCAGATCGTGCGCGGAATTTACCTGTCGACCGCCGTTTTCGATGGCATTGCAGAGCCGTGGAAAATACGGCGAATCATTGAGCTGTCGCGGATCATTGCAGCAGCCATGACCTACCGAGATGCAGTCGTGATTGGAGAATCGGCTGCACTGGTGCACGGCTTGTATACATATGAACTCAGCGGCGATGTCCATCTGCTGGTGCCCACACGACCTGGAAAAGCTGTTCCGACCATACGAACGATTCGATTGGAATCGTGCAGGACCCAGGGAGGGGTGATCTACTGGTGGGAGCAGCGCAGTGGCGAATCGGTGACAGCGTCGCTGGCACGCGAAGGTTCGCAGCGGCAGACGGTCCATGTGAAAATGGCGCGGATCCGACGGCACTCCTCGCGGTCCTTCATGAGCGAAAGACCGCGTCAGCTGGACCTTCAGATGGGGCGTGCGCTGCCAAGTGGCCACCGTCGCTCGCCTCGGTGCGTGATTTTGCGGTGCACATCGGTGAACGCAACAGCCCTGACGGCAGCTCTCACGGCGCCTCTGCCGTGCGCATTCGCGATGATGTGCGGTGCGCTGAATCGGACGTCGGGGTTCAAGCGGAGCGTCGAGCACCGTTCGCGCAAGCAGGAAGGCCGTGTGCGTGAGACGTGGCTACGAGCGATTCGACAGCTTCCGAAAGGGTTTCGCCGCAGACGCTGGGCCGAGTGGATATGCAGGCATAGTGATGCCGGATGCGAATCAACTGGTGAAGCGGCCCTTATGTGGGTGTTGAAATCTGGCGGCTGTACGGGTCTGACCACCCAAGTACGCTCACCTGCCGATCGACTCGGCGGATGCTTCTACATTGACGTGGCACTCGAAAAAGCCAAAGTCGCCATTGAGTTCGACGGCTATACCAAGTACGGAGACAACCGCTTTGAAGTATCAGATTCCTATGCTCAGCAAATGCGGCGCCAGCACATCCTCGAAAAACGAGGGTGGATCGTCGTGCGTGTGACCTGGTCGGATCTCTTCCACCCCGACCATGTAATCGGCAAAGTATGGGCCGCTGTGGAGCAACGGTCTCGGCTATACGAGACAGTGAAACGAGGTGGACGCCCCAGGCGTCAGGTGAGCAATGACGCGGTCAGAGCCTAGAGGAATGACGCGGTTAGAAGCTAAAGGAATGACGCGGTTAGAACCTAATGAGAAGTGCGGTTTCCTGCATGATCGAGTCGACGGGTGAGGATTGCACGGTGAGTGTCGCCAAGCCGTGTTGCGAAAACGGTCATCTCACCGCCATCCGAGTCGGAAGAAAGCGCCGAGGCTAAAGCGCGCTGCATTGCTCCGGTATCGATTGAAGCACCGCGCTTCTTGATTTCAACCGAGCTGGGGTCGAATTCGCGAAGCGCCTTCTTGATGGCTTTCATTCGCAGAGGAACCACCGAGCACACCTCAAACCGTGTCCACCATTCGGCAGCGGGTAGCGAGTCTGCGGTGAGGTAAGCAATCGAACCGGAAATGAGGTGTGCACCGAATTGCTCGGCCAACGTGGCGATTCCTCCGGACCGGATCACTGCAGGATCGGGCTCAGTGAGCATCGAGCCAAGGACACCGACAGGTGCCTGCGCAACGCGTGCAGCGCAGTTTCCGCGGGCTCCCTCGTCAATCAGCGTCGAAAACACTGTGCCGGAAGCAGCGCTCCGCATGACACAAGCGGAGCGGCCCGCTGGCAGCCCCATCGCGGGGGAGTAGAGCAGTGCTTCGACCAGTTCCCCGTCGACGCTGGTCCACTGCGCATGCCAGGTTGGCGGCAGCGTGGCATGCTCGATTCCCGGAGCAACTTTGATGGCGACACGACCGATTGTCTTGGCCCAGGAAATCGCCTGTGACAAGGGCGGAGACCACTGTTCCGGATCGTAAATGCGTTGCGAACCGCGTGCAGCGCCGGTCCTCCTGGAGGGGTCAACGAAGAGAGCATCCACGCCGTCTGTGCGCAGTGTGTCGATATCGAGCGCCGTCACGTCAGCAACCCGCACGCGTGCAGTGGGGTAACTCGAGAGATTGGCGGTGGCCATGGCTGCGGTCGTTGCGTCCAGTTCGACGGCTTCAACTCCTAATCCCGCTTGGGCGAAGGCTCGCGAATCCGAACCGATCCCGCACCCAAGGTCCGCCACTGCATGCGCCCCTGCCTGTACAAATGCCGCCGCGTGGCGTTCGGCAATGACACCGCGCGTGGCCTGTTCGAGCCCGTCACGAGTAAAAAACATATCGGCTGCTGCTTCACCGAATTTCGCTTTGCCCTGGATTCGTAGGCTCGTCAAAGTCAGTGCCGCTGCGATCAGATCCGGCGCGTATCCTCGGGATCGAAGCTTGGCATTGAGCGTGTTGAGGTGCGGCTGAGCGGTGCGCACGGTGAGGCCTTCAGGCAGGAAACCTGTGATCTCGGAGAGGAGTTTCTTGCCGTCCCCGCTGATCAACTCGCCGAAAACTTGCGATGCATCCGAATAAACCACGCTCCTATCCTGACATGTATAAAGGGCAGAACGAGTGCCGCCCTCACTGGCGTGGCTCACCAATGCTGGAGCGCGAGACGTTGTTGCCTGTGCGAATGCGCGCTGAGGAGTAAGTTTCACTGGCAAATGCGACGAGATACGTGTCTTCCTGGGCTCTGACGTGCCAACTTATGCCGTATTAGGTTGGGTGTAGCGCACTCGCGAATACCCTCAGCTCTTCATCCCCGACGCCCGATCCCGAGGTTCGATCTCAACGACACACCCTGTGGCCCGACGTCCCCCTTAAGTCCCGAGGTTCGATTTCGGTGATCTACGAGGGGGACGCTGCTTCGTGACAAGTCTCTGACCAGCGGATTTGTTAAGCCGTGTGTCTGTTGTGCCGATGAAACAGTGCCGAGTTCGAACCTGGGGAACAGGGGGGTGCCCCTATGTTGTGTGTCAAGCTGCCAGGGCGGTGTCGGGGACGTCGTAGAGGGTGCCGTCTCGGAGCATGGCGTACAGGACTGTGAGTCTGCGGTGGGCGAGGGCGATGATGGCTTGGTTGTGTCGTTTGCCTTGTGCTCGTTTGCGGTCGTAGTAGGTGCGGCTGACCGGGTCGGTGCGGATCACGGCGAAAGCTGACAGGAACAGGGCACGTTTGAGGCGTTTGTTGCCTGAGTGGCTGACTCGTTCAGACTTGATCGATGACCCGGACTGTCGGGTGGTCGGTGCCAGGCCAGCGTAGGAGGCCAGGGCGGCGGAGCTGGTAAATGTCTTGCCGGAGAGCTCGGCGATGATCATGGCGGCGGTCCTGAGACCGATGCCGGGCATGGATCTCAGGACCAGGTAAAGAGGGTGGGTGGCCACGATCTTCTCTACCTCGGTTGCAACATCGGCGCGTTGAGCGTGCAGACTCAACAGTTGGCGAGCCAGGTGCGGTATGACAAGGCCCGCGGCTTCGGTGCCGGTGACTGTCACCGACTGCTTCGCTAGCGCGGTAAGAATATCCTCGGTCCATGCTGTGTGGCGGCGAGCTCCGTGCTTTTTGAGTTTCGCATCGATTCTCGCTCGCCCGGCTTTGCGTAGAGCCTGCGGGGTTGGCCAGGTAGCGAGCACTTCGAGGATTGCGTCATGTTCCAGGCGTGGTCCGAGAACTCTTTCCAGTTCAGGGTGGATTTGGGTGAACAGCCCGCGGATCCGGTTGGAGACTTGATTGACCTGCTGTGAGAGGTCAAGGTCGAAACCGGTGAGCATCGCCAGTCCTGCCTCGTCCTGGTCGGTCTTGGTGAGCTGTCGCAGGATGTGGGGAAGGCTGCGGGCTGCGTCAGCGATAATGAACGCATCCTTTTCATCAGTCTTCGCCTCGCCCGGGTATAGGTCAGCGATCCGGCGCATGGTCAGCCCCGGCAGGTAGGCGACCTCGATGCCCATATGTTGGGCGACCGCGATGGCGAGAGCGCCGATTGTTGCCGGCTGATCCACGACCACCAGCACAGAGCCTTTCGCTGACAGATTCGTGTAGATATCAGTGAGTTTTTGTTCGTTGTTGGGCAGGGTCTTATTCCATAACACCTGCCCGGAATCGGTTAGTGCGCAGGCCCAGTGGTCGGTCTTGCCGACGTCCAGTCCTAGAAAAATGTCTGGTCGGTCAGTTCTCATGGCAGTTGTCCTCTCGGTTTGCACCATAAGTCGGCCGAGCCTAGACAGCACGCCTCACATCCACGTTACGACAGGCATCCATCCTTGGTGCCGAGCCCCTAATCAGCGATCACATGCTGGCAACCGACCCTGGTGGCAACACCCCCCGGATCATTGGATAGACAGGGGCAAGACACCATGCCAGGGCGGCTGGCCGACAATCCCAATCAACACCCGCCAATCAGGACCTGTCAACAAGGTAACGGGAGGAGGGATGGCAAGAGCTGGTCGGTGTGGAGGCAATCCACTGAGATCTGCGCGCCCCAGGCCACGCGCTAGGCCATGCGACACGGTATTTTGGCACTCGGATTGTCAGAGTGCCAACTGAGCTTTAAAATAGATGCATACGTGAAGTTCGGATCCCTATCCAGCTTCACGCAACAATGAATGTCTCCAGACCCTGGCCCCCGCGACGGCAGGCGTGAGGAGGCGACCATGAACCTGTTCGAATGAGAAAGGGAGTCAACGAAGTGTCGATCTCCATTAAGCCGCTCGAGGATCGTATCGTGATCCGTCAGCTCGAAGCGGAACGTACCACCGCTTCCGGTCTGGTTATTCCTGACACCGCCAAGGAAAAGCCGCAGGAAGGCGAAGTGATCGCCGTGGGTCCGGGCCGCATTGACGACAACGGCAACCGTGTTCCGATGGACGTGAAGGTTGGCGACTCGGTTATCTACAGCCGCTATGGTGGCACCGAGGTCAAGTACGACGGTGAGGAATACCAGATCCTGTCTGCTCGTGACGTGCTGGCAATTGTCGAGCACTGAGCCAACTGACAAGTAAGTGGTGGGGTTCTGCAGCTGAGCTGCAGGACCCCACCACTGTTTTAAAGCATGTATCAGATTGACCTGTAAGGCGTGTGTCTAAGCGGGACTTTCAGGTAGGCACCGACCTTATCTGGGAGATAGGCAGCCGATTTCCTCCAAGAGACCGGCATGCCAGCGACCTGATCAGGACACGCGGCGACGTTTACGCTGGACGATCTCGCGACGTTCCTCTTCGGTCATGCCACCCCAAATACCATAGGGTTCCTGAGAAGCAAGTGCGTGCTGTCGGCACTGCTCGATGACGGGACAGGTAGCGCACACTGCTTTCGCGTTTGCTGCGCGACGCCGCCTAGCAGCACCACGCTCACCTTCGGGATGGAAGAACATCTCGGTGTCCATGTCTCGGCACGCACCGTCGTACTGCCATTCCCACACGTCCATCATTGGGCCTGGTAGGCGTGACACATCGGTCATTAGAGCTCCTCACTGACTTTTAGCGCATAGGTTCTCAGGGGAAACGGAAGAGTGTTTCTGAGTCCGCTGATGCGGCTTTGATGAAAGGCAATAGCGTCGGGTCCGTGCGAAGTGTTCGGATCTTGAGCTGTTCCCGTTATCGCCACGAGTTAAGACTATATTTTTGTGCAGCTCTTATTCAAGACCGTCTGGAAAATTCCATGCGAATTCCCAGCTGTTCACGCTAAGAGCTGAACGATCCGAGGGACCCGCGCCTATTCGTAGCCATTCGTTGAATAGAAAGTGCGTAAGTAGTGAATAAGTTTCCGGTGGCAGGAAGGTGAGGAAGGGGCGAGAATCAGAGCTGAGGGCCGAGGCGAAGTGCGCTGAGCGCCTCGAGAACCAAAGGAGGGACTGTGAGCGTCTCGAACGGTGGCGAATTTGACTTCTCACACGCCCCACTGGCAACACCCGCACTGCCACTGTCAACGAGCCAGCCACCCGAAATAGGCCCCGTCCCGCTCACCGTGACAGCTGTCGCCGAGCGTCTGGGAATCTCCCCGTCGACGGTACGAACATGGGAACGCCGCTACGGAATGGGCCCACGCCGACGCGCAGGTGCTCACCGTCGCTATTTTGCAGATGACATCATGCGGCTGACCCGAATGGTCGAGCTGGTCCGCTCAGGAGTTGCTCCATCTAACGCAGCGGCAACGGTGCGTGAGCTTTCAGCCCGAGACCTGGCAGCGGCGGCGCCCGCGGCGCCACCCTCGTCCCCTGACCAGCTCCTTGATGCCGTGCAACGAGATGATTTCGCGGAGGTTGCCCGGCTGGTCGAAGCGTCAGTGGCGACGCACGGACTGATCCACACCTACACTGACTTCGTCGAACCAGTCACCGAAACGCTTCGTAACGACCCGGCCGGCGAAACCCCCGGCGGCGCATCCTCACTGATGTTGACAGCGATCGTGCTGCGCGTGCTACGAGCCCTTGCTCCGCATGCTGGCAAAGTCTGCCACAGTGACGAGGGCGGCCCACGTGACCGTGATGGGAAGACTCACATGCACGACGCCGCGAATGATGCTGTAGCACGCGATCATGATTCCGCCCGATCCGCCGCTTTGAACGCGAAGAGCGCCTGGTGCCATCACCGTCTGGTCATTATGGCTGATCCTGCGAACTTCATTGCCGCGCATATGGTTGGGGTGGATGTGCAATGGAGAGGCCTGCCAACCTCTATTTTGCTCACCGGATTGTCGGACGCAGCCAGCGCCGTACGGCAATTTGAGAGGCATCGGCGCGAACTGGGCTGCTCTGTCGTGATCGTCATGGGCAAAGGATCAGGGGCGCAGGAGCTAATAGAGCAGCTCACGCGCATAGACGATCTGCATATCGTGCTGGTGGGAGAACGCGCCCCCCACATTGTTGATGCGCGCATTCAGCGCGTGCGCACACTGAGCGCATGCGTCGACGAGACGGTGGCTTTGATGCGCGAATTGTGCCGCACGCCATGAGCTCGACGGCCGACCGTATTAGGCTGTCATGTAGCTATGGCCGAGGGCGGTGAACGCCCGCACCGTCATAACCGATAGTCAACCGCACCCGACTCGAAGAAGAACCGCAATGGAAATGCCCTGGTCCAACACCGATCTCATGGTCGGTTTCGATGAAGAATTTGACGCGATTGTCGACTTTGCACGCGCGAGCCGCGTAGATGGCGGATTCGGCTATCTGGATGCGGACGGAGTTGTTGACCCGACCCGGCCGATTGAACTGTGGATCACGTGCCGGATGACACACGTGTTCGCCATGGCCGCGCTCAAAGGTGATGACAGTGCGCGCGAATTTGTCGAGCACGGTGTCGCGTCGTTGCTTGGCCCCCTGCACGATGATGAGCACGGCGGCTGGTACTCAGCGATCACGCCTGACACACACGAAGTTGCCCTCGACAAGAAAGAAGCTTATGCGCACGCTTTCGTCGTTTTGGCGGCAACCTCCGCGCTGGCAGCGGGGATCCCGCAGGCTAACGAACTTTTGGATGAGGCGCTGCGGGTCGAAGAGCGTTACTGGTGGGAACCGGAATTTGGCCGCGTATGCGAATCGTGGGACCTGGCGTTCACTCGAAAAGAGGACTACCGCGGCATCAACGCCAATATGCATACCACCGAGTGCTTCCTGTCTGCATGGGATGCGACAGGGGATCGCAAGTGGCTTGACCGCGCACGCGGAATCATCCGCTTCGTCTACGACCAGGCTTCCCAGCACGAGTGGCGAATCCCGGAGCACTTCTCAGCGAACTGGCGCATTATCCCGGATTACAACCGTGATGAGCCGGCCCACCCCTTCCGGCCCTTTGGCGTGACGCCTGGTCACGGCCTGGAGTGGGCTCGCCTGTTTGTCCAGGCGCATGCTGCACTGGCGCAGGAGGGCGAACCAGGCGACGACATCGCGTGGATGACCGAGGGAGCAGTACGCCTGTTTGAGCGCGCCGTGGCTGATGGATGGGACGTAGACGGCGCTCCCGGCTTCGTCTACACCACCGATTTCGAGGGTACGCCGGTTGTGCGTGAGCGCATGCACTGGGTGATGTGCGAAGCGATTTCCGCTGCTGTCGCGATTGCCCCCTTCTTGTCCGAGCATCCAGCCGGCAAGTCGCATGCTGGTAACGACAAGGGTGGTGCGCGCAGTGAAAATGATTTACGAGGTGAGGGTGACCTGCGCGATGAGTCGGCTCCGACGATTACCACGCGCAGCCTTCAGGAACTGTATGCGCAGTGGGTGGCGTACGTGGATGAATACCTGCGAGAAGCTCCCGGCCGCTGGTATCACGAGCTGACACCGGACAATGCTCCCGGAACACGCACATGGCCCGGGAAGCCGGATGCATATCACGTGGCTCAGATGCTGATTTTTGCGCGTCTGCCTCTCACACCGACGTTCGCTTCGGCTATCAAGGATGGGTTGCTCGCACCGCTGGATCGCTGATTGTTCTGCGGTGGAGACGCGCAACGGCTCCCTCGTCTGTGCTGCTGACCTGGCGGCGCGACCGGCCCCCTCGTACCTGTGCGTCTGCTCTGCGCATGCCCGAGCTGATCCCGGGGAGCTGCGACGTGTGCACAGAGCAGCCCCGGCTGACCCGCACACACCCGCGCTGATCCGTGACCATTTTCATTGTCATCGAGGGCGATTCGTCGTCCCGATTTGCCTACACTTTGGATATGGCAGACTTTAACGCACATAACCCGTTCGAACTCGTTGGTCTTACATACGACGATGTCCTGCTTCTTCCCGAACTGACAAATGTTGTCCCATCCTCTGTTACAACCCGAGCGCAGCTCACGAAGAGGATCTCCCTCCATATTCCGTTGATCTCGGCCGCGATGGATACCGTCACCGAAGCGCGCATGGCGATCGCGATGGCTCGGCAAGGCGGCATCGGCATCCTGCATCGCAACCTGACGATCGAGGATCAAGTCTCGCAAGTGCGGCAAGTCAAGCGCTCGGAATCGGGCATGGTGGAAGACCCCGTGACAGTGGGGCCCGACGCCACGATTGACGAGCTCGACAAGAAGTGCGGCCATTACCGCGTGTCCGGTCTGCCGGTTGTGGATGACGACAATGTTGTGGTCGGCATTATCACCAACCGTGACCTGCGTTTTGTGCCGATGGATCAGTGGTCGACGTTGACAGTACGCGACTGCATGACACCGCGTGAGCGCCTCATCACCGGCAAGGTTGGAATCTCGCGTGAGGACGCCAAGCAGCTGCTGGCTGATCATCGAATCGAGAAGCTTCCGCTCGTTGACGACGAAGGCCACCTGACCGGCTTGATCACGGTGAAAGACTTCGTCAAGACCGAGCAGTACCCGAATGCGACGAAGGACGATCGTGGCCGGCTGGTTGTGGGCGCTGCGATTGGTTTCTGGGGCGACGCGTGGGATCGTGCGGTGGCTCTGGCTGAAGCCGGTGTTGATGTGCTGGTTGTTGACACCGCCAATGGTGGAGCCGAACTCGAACTTGAGATGGTGCACCGTATCAAGTCAGACTCTCGTTTCGACGGCGTGGATGTGATCGGCGGAAACGTTGCGACCACCGAAGGAGCTCAGGCTCTGATTGACGCAGGTGTGGACGCTGTCAAGGTGGGCGTAGGCCCCGGTTCGATCTGCACTACCCGTGTGGTGGCAGGCGTGGGCGTTCCTCAGGTCACCGCGATCCACCTCGCTGCACAGGCCTGCCGCCCAGCTGGAGTTCCGCTCATTGCCGATGGCGGTCTTCAGTACTCAGGCGATATCGGTAAGGCGCTGGTAGCGGGAGCTGACACGGTCATGCTTGGTTCCCTGCTTGCCGGTTGCGAGGAGTCGCCCGGTGAGCTGGTCTTCACAAACGGTAAGCAGTACAAGCGTTACCGCGGCATGGGCTCTCTTGGAGCAATGAGTTCGCGCGGCAAACGTTCCTACTCGAAGGACCGCTACTTCCAGGCCGATGTGACATCTGATGATCAGATTGTGCCCGAAGGCATTGAGGGACAGGTGCCGTACACCGGTTCGCTCGCCGCGGTCGTCTACCAGCTGATCGGTGGCCTGCACCAAACCATGTTCTACCTGGGTGCTCATACGTTGGACGACTTGAAGCAGAACGGACGTTTCGTGCGTATCACCTCCGCCGGCCTGCGTGAATCTCACCCGCACGACGTGGAAATGACCACTGAGGCGCCGAACTATCACGGAGCCGGAAAGTAGTTTTACCTGGTCGCGCACCGACGCAGCTATTGCGTACCGTGCTGCGTTGCGCGCGTGAAGGGGTGCCTGTCCGCGCACCGACGCGACAGTGCCTGGGCCACCCTCGTCCATTCGTCATGAGATGAGCGACGAGGGTGGCTCTCGCTTGTCTATATCGTACGTGCTCATGGGCAGCGCTGGCTGATATCTGGTCGTAGAAGGGCGGGCGGCTGTAAGCTCGGTATAACGTCCTATGAGAGGCGTTTTTCCGCGTAGAGATCAGCCAAAGGAGCTCATGATGACCACGCACGACACCTTCGTTCTTCGACGTAATGCTGATATGCAGCGCGAGGCGCGCGAACACATGCGGGACGGCGCAGGCACGGTGCACCTGACTCACATTTTGAAGCCTGAGGAGATGTTTGGGCGTGGCCGGATGTTCTCCGAGATCACGCTGCAGCCGGGTGAGTCGATCGGAGTGCATGACCATCAGGGTGAGTCCGAGTTCTACTACATTCTGGCTGGGCGCGGGACGTATGCGGTTGATGATGAGACGTTTGAGGTCGCGGCCGGCGATCTGACTGTTGTGCCTGATCATCATCGACATGGCATCGAGAACACCGGTGATGAGCCGCTTGTGTTCATTGCACTGATCCTTTTCACCGACGACCACGAGTAAGGCACGCGCGGGAGAAATATAAAGGTCGGGTTAGACCGGCGCGTTGCAGGCCGGAAAAGGCCGGCACGGGATAGACACAGGCCGAGCAAGACTGGCGCGGGAAGGACGCAGGCGCGACAATACCTGCACGGGAAAGGCGCGGGCCGAACAATACCTGCACGGCCGGATATCTCATGCGCATCCCCTTTTTCTTTTCGTCCCCGAGGTTCGATTTGGCGTGGCGGTAGGTTCGTTGTGAGGCTGTGGGTGGTGCGTGTGGTTGGGTGGGTGGGCTTGTGACCTGTGGGAATGCTTGGCCAGTGGGGTCAGTGCGGGTCCTTTGGGCTGTGGGTGTGTGTCGAGTTCGAACCTGGGGGAACATGCCCGGGGCCTCGTGTGATTGTCGAGGGTAGACAGGGGTCGTGCTTTGTGGGGATGGCTCAAGCTTGTGCTTTCTTGTGGGCTGAAGGGTTTCGTGTGGGGGTGCGCGTGCGCATACAGCGTCTTTCCACATTGTGGGAATTCTTGTTCCCGCATGCTTGTCCTCCCCTCTTTCCCCGTCTGTCGATCTGAAGAGGGTTCTGCTGCTAACCGCTTACACGGACGAGGCGTTTGCACTGGTCAGGAGTTACCTATCGGGAGGTAGAGCCGTGATGAATCCAGTGAGAGGCTTCCAGATCG
>NZ_JBWPJO010000004.1:0-203110 GCF_056583835.1 Pauljensenia sp. C0254C2 | reverse complement strand
CGGTGTGCGCTCGGGCGGTGCTAGAGGCGACGTGACCGCGAGTGGTCGCCTACCTGAAAGCGCCGTCTGCTTGTTCAGATGAGCCGCTCGCATCGTCGTGTGGCTGGTCTGAGGCGTCTGCCTGTTCAAGGCGGGATTGAGCCTGGTCCAGGATCGTGCGGCAGCGCGTGGCGAGAGCTTCACCTCGCTCCCACAGCTGAAGGGTTGCTTCGAGGGGAGCCTTGCCTGATTCAAGAACACCGACGATCTCAACGAGTTCATCGCGTGCCTGCTCGTATCCCATAGTGGAGGCATCCGGCCGGTTCTCCACAGGTGAGGTGCCATTCTGGCTCATAAACTTTTCCTTCCCAGTTTTCTTGTGTGTGCCGAGTGGTCGCGTGCACGCGACCACTCGGCACAATGAACAAAGCTTTGCGCATTAATTGGCGAGGGGATCATCTTCTGATGCGGAGGTATCCGAGGTAGCAGGAGTGAAGCCGAACACTTGAGCGACCAGTCGGCCCGACGCTAAGACGCCCTCAAGTAAATCGCCTTTCGCTATCTGATCAGTGGAGCGAATCAGATCTCCACCCGGCGTGCGCAACAGGGCATACCCGCGATCCAACGTTGCCTGAGGGGACAGAGCCCTCAACGTGCCGATCGCTCGAGCCAACCCCGTTTGCTCGCGGGACAGCATTCGCGACAGCGCCACTGACAGACGGCCGCGCAAACCGTCCACAACCTGCACGTGGCGCTCGACAATCGCCCTTGGCTCGACCATCACTGGACGCGACGTGACCAACGAGAGACGCTCGCGCTCCCTGCCCACCACGCGCGCAACCGCAGAACGCATGCGCGAGGCGGCCTGAGTCAGCCCAGCAGTCTCCTGCGCCAAATCCGGCACGACACGGCGGGCCGCATCCGTCGGCGTGGACGCACGAAAATCAGCAACCAGATCCAGCAGAGGAGCGTCGGCCTCGTGCCCAATGGCTGAAACAAGCGGTTTACGAATCGTTGCCGCAGTACGCACCATCGTCTCATCAGAAAACGGCAAAAGGTCCTCGACCGAGCCGCCACCACGGGCCACTACGATGACATCAACATGGCTCAGCCCGTCCAGCTCAGTCATCGCCGCGCACACCTCCCGCACCGCGTGCACGCCCTGAACAGCAACTTCACGAATCTCAAAGCCGATCGCAGGCCAGCGCGCGCTCGCGTTGACCACGACGTCATCTTTTGCCTTGGCGTTGCGGCCACACACCAAACCAATCACCTTCGGGGCGAACGGCAGCGGGACTTTGCGTTCGGGAGCAAACAGGCCCTCGGCCGAAAGCTTGCGGCGCAGCATCTCAATCTGCGCGAGCAAATCGCCCAGTCCCTGCAGATGGATCTCCTCAGCCCGCAGATTGAGCGTCCCGCGCTTCTCCCAAAACACAGGAGTCGCACGAATCACCACGCGCGCCCCTTCTTCAAAGCCCGGGCCGGTGCGGTCCAGTACCGAAGGGAACGCGGTCACAGTCATGGATGTATCCGCTTGCACGTCACGCAGCACGAAAAACGCCATACGAGTGCCAGGTCGCGGCTTGTATTCCACGATCTGGCCTTCAACCCACAGTGTCGACATCTTTTCGACATAGGTCTTGATGTTCTCAGTAAGCAGTCGCAGAGGCCATGGGTTCTCCCTCGTCGTCATCGCTGCCTTGGGGGCGAGCGTGCGCGCACCGGGCTGGCCCGCGTTCATTGACGAGGGTGGCCGGCCGCTTCCGGGCTGGCGTCCATCTGGCATATGCGGAGGCTGTGAAAATGACACGATCCAAGGATGTCACATCACACGACGATGCGGACGGTGGAGCGCTGCCGTGACGTGGGATTCATTACGCTGAGGATGTCAATAGGTGTCATAGACGTTAGATTGGACGTATGAATCAGGACGCCGCTGCGCATCGCGCATCTCCCGTGTCGCTTCCGTCGCCCTCGTTCCCACGGCCGCCGCAAGATGATGGTGGGGCCGGATCAGGCCAGGACCAGACGCCTGAAGGCGGGCGCGTGCTCGTCGCTGCGCCGCGTGGGTACTGTGCGGGCGTGGACAGAGCGGTCGACGTCGTGGAGAAAGCGCTCGAACTGTACGGGCCGCCTATCTACGTGCGCAAAGAGATCGTTCACAATAAATACGTGGTGGAAACTCTGTCTGAGCGCGGCGCGATTTTCGTGCAGGAAGTCGACGAAGTTCCCGAGGGAGCTCGGGTCGTGTTTTCCGCGCACGGAGTGTCACCGCAGGTGGTGGCCGCAGCGCAGGAGCGTCACCTCGCCACTATCGATGCGACGTGCCCGCTCGTGACGAAAGTGCATCGCGAAGCGGTGCGTTTTGCGCGCGAAGACTATGACATTATCCTGGTGGGCCATCAGGGGCACGAGGAAGTCGAGGGGACGTTTGGTGAGGCTCCCGACCATATTCAGGTCGTTGGATCGCCTGACGAGGTTGACTCGGTGACGGTGCGTGACCCCTCGCGCGTGGTATGGATTTCGCAGACCACGCTCTCTGTTGACGAGACGCGGCAGACGGTTGACCGGCTGCGTGAACGATTCCCGGAGCTGACGGATCCTCCCAGTGACGATATTTGCTATGCGACGCAAAACCGGCAAGTTGCAGTGAAGTCGATTGCGCCTGACGTTGATGTCATGATCGTGGTGGGATCGGCGAATTCGTCGAATTCTGTGCGGCTGCTGGAAGTTGCGCTGGATGCCGGTGCCGGTTCAGCTCATCGTGTTGACCGAGCAAGTGAGCTGCGCGAAGAATGGTTTGAAGGTGCTCAGACGGTTGGTGTCACATCGGGTGCGTCCGTGCCGGAAGTGTTGGTGCGAGACGTCATCGCGTGGCTGAAAGAACGCGGCTTGACGCACGTTGAGCAAGTGCGCACCGAAACCGAGACGACAACGTTTGCATTGCCGCGTAATTTGCGTATGGAGCTCAAGAAGTCGGGGCTGATCGATGCGCGCCCGCACGCGCCGCGGCAGTCAGGTGCGAACCACACGCATTGACGGTGACGCCCGGTGCAACGAAGGCGCGAGACGCTGCTGACTCACCACAAGATATCTGCGCGAATTTTCTGCTGTGTGCCGAGTGGTCGCTTGCACGCGACCACTCGGCACACACATGAATGAGGCGCAGGACACGGCTTTCCGCATACGCGCACAGGAATGCCTACAATAGGGCACGTGTCTTTGACTATTGGAATTGCGGGACTGCCCAACGTCGGCAAGTCGACCCTCTTTAACGCCCTGACGCGCGCATCAGCGCTCGCAGCGAACTACCCCTTCGCCACGATCGAACCAAACGTGGGAGTGGTACCGCTGCCTGATCCTCGTCTGGACGTTCTAGCAAAAATGTTCAACTCAGAAAAGATCATTCACGCCACCGTCTCATTCGTTGATATTGCGGGCATCGTGCGTGGCGCCTCTGAAGGCGAAGGCCTGGGCAACCAGTTTCTTGCCAACATTCGCGAGGCAGACGCAATCTGCCAGGTCACACGCGCATTCGACGACCCCGACGTTGTCCACGTCGAAGGCAAAGTTGATCCGGCCAGTGACATTGAGACCATCTCAACAGAACTGATCCTTGCTGATATTCAGACCCTTGAAAAGCAAATCCCTCGCCTCGACAAAGAGGTCAAGGGTAAGAAAACAGATCCGGCAGTTCTGGCGACGGCGAAAGCCGCCCTCGAACTTCTTGAACAAGGCACCGTACTATCCGGGCCCGAGGGAGCAGCGCTCGACCAGGATGCCCTTAAATCGTTCCAGCTGATGACGGCGAAACCGTTCATCTATGTCTTCAATATGGATTCCGAGGGGATGGCAGATCGCGCCAAGCAGGATGAACTGCGCGCCCTCGTCGCACCCGCTGACGCCATTTTCCTGGACGCCCAATTCGAGTCCGAACTCATTGAACTTGACGAGGATGACGCCCGCGAAATGCTCGAAGAGTCAGGGCAAGCAGAATCTGGCTTGGATCAGCTGGCGCGCGTGGGATTTAGCACCCTCGGACTGCAAACATTCCTCACCGCTGGTGACAAGGAATCACGGGCATGGACGATTCACCAGGGAGATACCGCCCCCGAAGCTGCCGGCGTCATCCACACCGACTTCCAGAAAGGTTTCATTAAAGCCGAGGTCGTTAGCTACGACGAGCTGGTTGAACTGGGCTCGATGGCGGAGGCGCGCGCTCACGGGCGGGTGCGTATGGAAGGCAAAGACTACGTCATGCAGGACGGTGACGTGGTGGAGTTTCGTTTCAATGTAACCTGAGGCGCGCTAGTGTTAGCGGCATGACAACACGTGCTGCTATTTACCTCCGTATCTCGCTCGATGCTGCCATGGACGGCCTCGCCATCGACCGGCAGCGTCAGGACTGCGAAGCCCTTGCCGAGCAACGTGGCTGGGACGTCGTGCATACCTACGTCGATCAGTCGATCTCCGCGTCGAAGAAGGACGTGGACCGCCCCGACTACGACGCCATGGTGGCGTCCTTTGAGCGCGGCGAGATCGACGCAATCATTTGCTGGGACCTCGACCGCCTCACGCGGCAGCCCTGGCAGCTCGAAGAGTGGATCGACAGGGCAGAGGAGCAGGGGCTGAAACTCGTCACCGCGAACGGTGATGCTGACCTTGCCACCGACGGCGGCAGAATGTACGCGCGTATTAAAGCAGCCGTGGCACGCGGCGAGATCGAGCGGAAGAGCATGCGCCAATCCCGTGCGCAACAGCAGCGCGCCGAGCAGGGCCGCTGGTACTCCGGCGGTGTCCGCCCAATCGGCTACACCTCCACCGGCGAGATCATCCCATCCGAAGCCGCCGCCGTGCTCGGGATGTTCCGCGCTGTCGAGCGGGGCAACTCCATGCGCGACATCGCACGCGCTTTATCTGGGGTCGATCAGCCGGGCTTGCCGGATATCCCGACCACGCCGCGCCATATGCACACCGTGGTCACAGAGCGCAACGCACGCCGCCGCGCTGCTGGCCAGGAAGAAAAGCCGGTTCCCGACGCGCAGCCGTGGGCGTATACGTCGTTGCACTCGATCCTGCGCAACCCCGTGTATGCCGGCTACTCCACCTATAAGAAGGCCGAGCGCAAAGGCGTGAAGAACAAATACCGCCGTGTAACGCATATCGTCCGCGACCCCTATACCGGCGAGCCGGTGAAAGGGCAGTGGGAGCCGATCGTCACACCAGATCTGTGGTGGCGTGTGCAAAACGTGCTCGATGATCCCGACCGGCTGACCAACAAGGAGCGCCGGAACACTCGCCGCCATCTCGGCTCGGGTCTGTATGTCTGCGATGAGTGTGGCAACCCCGTGCGCACACATGCCGACCGCTACCGCTGCGCCGCCTGTGGCTTAGTGCGCACGCATAGCGTCGATGATTTTGTGCTCGCCGTGATCCGCGCCCGCCTTGGCCGTGACGACCTGGCGGACCTGCTGCCAACTGCGGACGACGACGAGGTCAACGCCATCGACGACGAACTCGCTGAGCTTCGCGCAAAGCTTGCCCGCGTCCAGGCTGACTACGACGAGGAGCTTATCGAGGCCCGTGACCTCAAGCGCGCGCGAAACCGTTATGAGCCGCAGATCGAGAAACTCGAAACGCGCCGTGCCCGTCTTGCTGGCGCATCGGCGCTGCTCGACACAACCGGCTACGCCTCGCCCGTGGACGCCTTCGACAACGCAGAGCTTGCCGTGCAGCGTCGAGTCATCAACACCCTGTGCCAGGTGCGCCTGCGCCGTGGCGTGCGCGGAAGCAAGACCTTTAACCCCGAATCAGTCCAGATCGTGTGGAACTAGGTTACAGTGTGTGACACGTCAACAATCGCGCGCATGCGCTGTAGCGCGCAAAGCTCCTACGAAGGAACGCCACGGGGCCTGGCAGTTCGGGGGATCTGCCTTCGTGTATCGGGGGTGACACTGCTCAACCGTGGCGTTCGCAGGAAGTATGACACGGCTCTTGTCGCCCCGCACGTTGAGCGGCGAAATTTTAATTTTCGCTGTACGGTATCGCTAATTTGTGAATTGTGTTACACTTAGCGTTATGTAATACGATTTCGTACACCTCCATCCTGTAGCTGTGCTCACGTAGCAGCACGTCAGGGGCGGGGCGTACGAGATCGACCGATTTATTTCAGGTAGCGAGTGTGGTGACGGATGGCGAAGCAAGAGGCCAAAGTAGATCTGTGGGTTGCCAGGCAACTCGATGAGGCTGAGATTAAGGATTATGACCCGCAGGGAAGCGATGTCCTCGAACTGAACGAGGTGCTCAAGACGGCGTCCAAAACCGGCAAGGGCGGTCCTGGTTATCCAGAGTATGTTGCCGTAGTTAGAGACTTCGTCATCGTCATCGAGGACAAGTCCAACCCGGATTTTCACGTCAAGTTAAATGATGACGGTGTTGTGGAGTTATCCGATATAAAGGCTGTCCGTGACTACGCTGTCAACGGCGCGCTTCACTATGCACGTCACATCGCTACTAAGAGTGAGTTTACGAAGGTCTTTGCCGTCGCTGTCTCCGGTGGCGAAAAGCGTCACCGGATCACGCCTTACTACGTCGACGATCGAGGTGAGTTCAAACAGCTCGACGACGTCGAATCCTTCATCTGGTTCAATGAGTCGAACATCTACGAGTACTACACCCGCCATGTGCTCGAAGAAGTCACTGACTACGAAAAGACGACCAAGGAGATCCTGAAAGACGCGGCCGAACTTCACGAAAAACTACGGACGTTCGGCACTCTCAAGGATCAAGACAAGCCTTTGGTCGTCTCGGGTATTTTGCTCGCTCTCGATGAGGTCGAATACGGAAACTTCTCCATTGCTTCGCTTCACGGTGACAAACTTGCTGGGTCCCGCGATGGCGACAAGATCATGGCCGCAATCAAAGCTCGCTTAACCCGATCTAACGTCGGCCCTGACGCTAAGCGTGACAAGCTCTTGCGTGAATTTGCCGTCATCACCGATAGCGTGCGATTGAATGAGGTCAACCCCACGCTCGGGAAGACGCCCCTGAAGTACTACACCGAATTTTTGAACAAGCGGGTCTTCCAGGCCATCAAATACCAGCAAACATCCGAAGACTTCATCGGTCGTTTCTACGGCGAGTTTATGAGCTACTCGGGAGGCGACGGTCAATCTCTCGGCATTATTCTCACGCCTAAGCACATGACTGACCTCATGGTGGACCTCGTCGACGTGCGTCCCGACGACATCGTCCTGGACCCTACCTGCGGTACTGCCGGATTCCTTATCGCCGCAATGCACAAAATGTTGCACTCGGCGGAGAGTGATTCGCAGCGTCGAAGCATCAAGAAGAAGCAGCTGCATGGCTTTGAGATTCAGCCGAATATGTTCGCCATTGCTGCAACAAACATGATCCTCCGGCATGACGGAAACTCGAACATTCAAGCAGCCGATTTTCTATCCCAGAACCCGGCAGACCTCCAACTTCAAAAGCATGCTTCTGTTGGTTTGATGAATCCGCCGTACAGTCAGGGCAAGGACGACCCTAATCAGTACGAAATTCTCTTTACAGAGCACCTTCTCGACTCGATGACCGAAGAGGGGCGTGTAGCAGTGATTATTCCGCAATCTTGCGTCACTAATAAGACCAAGATTGAGCGACAAGCCAAGCAGCGCATCTTGAAGCGACACACGCTGGAAGGCGTAATCACCTGTAACCCCAACACTTTCTATGGTGTCGGCACTCATGCGTGTATCGCGATCTTCACCGCAGGTGTGCCCCATCCACCGGAACACGAAGCCAAGTTCATCGACTTTCGGGATGATGGGTTTGTGGTCCGGCCTCACATCGGTCTGATAGAAGGTGACACCGCTAAAGACAAGCGTCAGCACTTGCTAGATGTGTGGAACGGTCTGATCGAATCCTCGTCAGAGTTCTGTGTTTCCTCGACAGTGCTGTCAACCGACGAGTGGCTGCATAGTTTTTACTACTTCAACGACGAGATCCCTACGGACAATGACTTTGAGAAAGCCATTGGTGACTATCTCACATTCGAGTTCTCAATGATCATGCAAAACCGTGGATACCTTTTCGAAGGAGGGGACAACAATGAAGCCTCTTGATCAATTGAACTGGGAACCTCGTGTTCTCCAGGATGAGTTTGATTGCGCCAAAGGTGTCTACCTCCAAACCGACAGCGTCATCGACGGAGACATCCCTTATGTGACCGCAAAAGCTGGAGGGAATGGCCTGAATCGCTTTATCGGCAATCGGGTCTTGTTCCCCGGCAACCAATTGACGATTGAAAAAGTGAGGCTGAGTGCTTACTACCAGCCCGCTCCCTTTTACTGCTCTCATGACGTGAGCACGTTGACCAACAGCTCTCTGAACGCTGAAAATGCGCAGTTCCTAGCGACCATGATTATGCGGAACGGTGCTAAGTATTCTTACGGTCGTCAGGCTCAGCTAGATGTCGTGAAACGCGAGAAAGTGTTTCTTCCGACAACCAGTAACGGCGATGTTGATTACGACTATATGGAGCAATATTCAGCTCAAACCCGAGAGCGATTGCTCGAACGCTATCAATCTGTTCTGCACTCCCGGCTTTCGGATCTCGTACACCATGACATCCCAAAACTTAGTGAAAAGGACTGGGCTGAGTTCCCGCTCAATGAAATCTTCACCGTGAAGTCCGGTGTCAGGTTGACTACAGCCGACAAGATTCCTGGACAGCGTCCGTTTATCGGCGCTACTGACAACACCAACGGCGTTACTGGCTTTGTCTCCAACGAAAATGCTTCTTTGGACTCAAACGTTTTGGGGGTTAACTACAACGGCGCTCCGTGTATTGCCTTCTACCATCCGTATGAGGCCATTTTCACGGATGATGTGAAGCGTTTGGAGCTGCTGCATCATGAGAACAACCCTTTAATACTGCTGTTTTGCAAGGTCATTGTGATGCAGCAAAGGGTGAAGTATTCCTACGGTTACAAGTTCAATGCCGGAAGAATGGCTCGCCAGCTTCTCATGTTTCCCGTGACAGACGACGGTGACATTGACTACGAGTACATGGAGAAGTACGCCGAGAATATGCTTCTCAGGAAGTACAGGCAGTACTCGGATTACCTCGCATCGCTTCTCGAAACTGATGCAGAGGAGCACTAACCATGCTTATCGGTTACGCCCGCGTCTCCACGTCAAAGCAGGGACAGTCGCTCGACACCCAGCGCGACGCCCTCATCGACGCTGGCTGCGACCCGGACCACATCTACTCAGACACCATCTCCGGCACCAACTGGCAGCGGCCCGGCCTCGATGACGCGCTGGCGTACATGCGCCCCGACGACACGCTCGTTGTCACGCGCTTGGACAGGCTCGGCCGTAGCCTCGCGGACACTGTGAACACCATCGCTGACCTCGCCGAGCGCAACATCAACGTCAAGGTGCTAGAGCCAGCGCTGGACACGTCGAAGCCCACCGACAAGGTGGTTATCAACGTCATGGCAAGTCTTGCCGAGTGGGAGCGTGACCTGCTTGTCCAGCGCACCCGTGAAGGCGTGGCGCACGCCCGCGCTCAAGGCAGGGTCGCCGGCCCTAAGCCGAAACTCGACAAGGAGCAAGCCCAGATCGCTAAGGAACTCGTCGACGGCGGCAAGTCTGTCAGCGCAGTAGCGCGCACCTTCAACGTCTCCCGGCCGACGATCTATCGCGCTCTCAAGCGCATCGAAGCCGACGCTTAGGCACAGGCTGCGTCGCTAGCGCTCGCACCCGGTAAGCCGAGCACCAGGCTGCGCTAGCGACGCCCGGCGCACATAGGCACTGTACTGCTGGGATACGCCTGCGACCGGCAGAGCCGGACCGAATACGGATTGACCATGTATACCCCGTATTCGTGCAAAGGAGCACTGCCATGTCCACTCATTCCCACACGCTTGCATCCCACGGCGAGATCCTCGCGAACCTCCCCGGCATCCTCGGTTTCTACCCCAACAACTCGCTGATCCTCGCGTTCTTCGTCGACGACGAGGGCGTCGACACCATCCGCCTCGGCCCGGTCGCGCGGTTCGACCTGGACGAGGCCGTGGAGAAGCTCACCGAGAGCCGCGAGCGGTTCGCAGCGTGGGTCCACCACCTCGAACTCGACGCTGTTATCGCGTACATGATCAGCGATGACATTGCGCAGCCGGTCTTCGACGAGACGGCAACGTATCTCACCAGCGGGGCAGTGCACCTACCGCCGCTGCTCGGGGTGGTGCAGGTGCCCGAGATCGTCACCGGGGCTGCGTGGTGGTCCGTGTATCAGCATCCGCTCATCGACGAGCCGCGCCACGGCGTTGTCGGCGAGGTCGCCGCATCAGCGGCGCTGCAGCAGATGCTAGAGCACACCGGCGAGCTGCCGGAGCCGAGCAAAGACGACATCGAGGCACGGTTGAACAGCACCGATCACGGCATCGACGCTGCCGAGCACGCCGACATCATCGAAGACGCGCTGGCGTATATCCCGCCTATGTTCGCGGACGTGCTGCAGCGTGAATACGAGCAGGCGGCGGCAGGGATCACCCAGCCGAGCACGCGCGCTGTTCGATCGGCGCTGAAATGCTTCACTACAAAGCGCTTGCGAGACGCGCTGCTCGCGGCGCTGCTCGATGACCCGCAGGCGGGCCTGCAGTTCGCAGAGCAAGTCATGCGTGCTGTCCCGACCAGCTGGCCGGGGATGCGCGCCCAGCTCACCGCCACTGTTGCCGTGCTCGCTCACGCCACAGGCCAGCCGGGACTAGCAGGCGTGGCTGCGCAGCGAGCCACCGAGATCGGGCCAGACGAGAACTTCCCGTCTCTGGTGGCCAAGCTGACCGACATCGGCCAAGGCGAGCGGATGGTCGAGCTTGTCCGCGAGGGCGCCGAGAAGACCCGCACGATCTTGTTCACCGAGTAGCACCACACACCCCGTTGCAGCGATGCAACGGGGTTTCTTTTTCTCGCGGGGCCGTGGCCTGCAGAGAGGCACACCTAGCGGGGCAGGGGAGAACCCCCTAGACAGCAGAGCTGTCTCCAACAGACGGATTGACCATCAATCCGAACAAGGAGGCACGTGATGCGCGACTTCACCCACACCGACCTGGAACTGCTCTACCAGCTCGCCGACGGCATCGACGGCGAGGACGCCGATCCGGGCGCAGCACAAGAACTGCGCGACCTAGAGGCGGCAGGCACACCACTGCCCTGGGCAGTGCTGTAACGACAGCGCAACCACCCCGCAGCAGCAAAGCAGCTGCTTAACCACCACATTGCACGGCAAATCACACCCACTCACGTAAGGAGAACCATCATGTCCAACCCCTTCAACAACGGCACCATCGTCGGCAACGCAGCTCGTGCACCGAAGCTGTTCGAGCACGCAAACGGCGGCGCGACGGTGAAGCTCAGCGTCTACGCGCGAAACACCTTCAAGAACAAGACCACCGGCAAGGTCGAGTCCGAGATCGTGGAGCTGACTGGCTACGTCCAGGATGCCGCGAACTCCGGTGTGTTTGGCTGCATCGGCTCCGGCGATCGCGTTGCGGTGAGCTACTCGCTGAAGACCGACGTTTACACCGACAAGGACGGTGTGAAGCACTACCCGCTGGTCGCACGCATCGACACCGTGCAGCTGATCGACTCCAAGAAAGAGTCCGCTGCGCGCGCAGCTCGTCGCGGAGGCGAGGCGGCGAACGCCGCCCTGGCTGGCGCTGAGGGCGAAGAAGTACCGTTCTAACTACGAAACCCCGCAGGGAAACCTGCGGGGTTATTTTTTCAACCATTTCACACGCCAATTTGCTGCGAATCACTTGTGCAGTTTTACGGTGCAGTGGTGCGGTGCTTTTACTGGCGTTTCTGCTGCGCAACTCACTGCACTATGTAGTGTCTGTGACATTTCAGTAACACATAGATTGCACTGTGTATTGGGCAACCATTTCATCGACACGTTTACTGCACAATGAAACGCCCCGACACTTTAATGACACGTGAATTGGGCAGTGAAGTGGCTTGTCATCCTATTGACACCTTTACTGCGCAACAGAATGACACCGTCATTCTGCAGGCCCTTCTGCGGGCGTCTCTTCTGCGCAGCACATGCGCCGTCGTACACACCGACGCGCTGCACATTCTCTCCGCCACTCAACAGGTCAATTCGCTGCGCAGCGTAGTGACACTCCGCTCAGCGTGGCCGAGATTTCTTCGATTTTCGCCGAATCTCAGCGGTTTTCATTCCGCCGATGACCTACGAGGCCGACGGCACCCTGTACGGCCCGCAGAAGGCCATACAGGGCAGGGGAGAGCAGCGCTACAACTCCATACCGCCATCACGATCACGCTGCTGTTGCTGCTGGCGGCGCTGTTTGATGCGCTCCTGGGCACGGCGGCGCGCTGCAGCGCTTTCCCGCTGAGTACGGTCGATGACCGTCTCGCGATACCGCTGCTTCATCTCCGGGTCACGATCAAGTTCGATCTGCAAGAAATCCTGATCTACGTTGGAAATATCCTGCAGGGACTCGACTGCCTCCTCAATGATGATTTTTGCTTCCTCTTCTGCAGCTGCGCGGCGCGCTTCGAGACTTTCGGTGAATGCACGTTTCTCCACGTCAAAGGCTTCACGCTCACTGTCCAGGGCTGTGCGATCACGAGCCACCTGCTCGGCCTCACTGCGTGCTGCATCGCGGATGTCTGTAGCGTCGCTCCGCGCTTCGCTACGTGTGTTTTCAGCGTCCCGCGTGGCCTCACTGCGGATCGTTTCTGCCTCACGCTCCGCCTCGTCACGTGCTTCACTACGGATCTTTTCTGAGTCTCGCTCGGCTTGCTTACGTGCCGCACTGCGGATGTTTTCAGCCTCCTGCTCTGCGTGCTTGAGCTTGGCCTCGGCAGCGCTGCTGACCTCGTTCGCACGGTTCAGCAACTCATCGGCCTGAGCCTCGGCCAGGCCCAACTCCTGCTCAGCATCCTTGCGTGCTTCGCTGCGGATCTTGTCGGCCTCTTGCTCCGCCTTCTCACGTGCCTCGTTGAGCACACGCTCGGCAACCTCGCGAGCCTGCTGCTCAGCGTTCTCCTGTACGCGCTGGGCTGCTTCGCGGGCTTCTTGCGCCTGCTTGAGTTCTGTTGCTGCTTGCTCGCGGTCACGATCAATCGCATCCATATCGCGCTGCACGGAACGCTTCTTGACTTCCACATCATTCTCGCGGCTGGCAAGGTCGCGCTCCCGGTCCTGCTGCTCGGTGTAGCGGTTGAGGTTGAGTGACTCGTCGTGTCGTTCGGAGACTTCTAGCTCTACCGGATAGCCCAGCGAGTGCATGTGCTCCCGGAGTCCGCGTTGCGCGTCGATGAACTTTTGATTACCCGAGATCTGTTTGCCCTTCTTCGGGCCGGATGTGTACCGCACTGAGGTGTCAGTGTTGTACGCGATGCCGGGGCGGCAGCGAAGCTTGTCGGGATCTTCGGGCTTCGGTGAGAACGTGTCCGCCTGGAACTGGATGTGTGGTGTGCTCTCGTCGAAGTTCATATCTCCACCAGCTACGGCATTGATGCCGCCGGGGATGAAGTTTTCTGCGATCCAGCGCATCGACTCTTCGAGGTACTGCTTCGCTGCTTCGTAGTCCCGTGCGACGAGTCGCGGCCGTTTCACTTCGCGCCCGTCTACCTCACTGGTGTAGTAGTCGGGGATCTCCTTGCACATCGACTTCGGCAGATGCACGACGAAAAGCGACGTCTCGAAACTGTTCTTCTGCACGCGCACACCGTCCATCCGGGCGTCTTGGTACGCCAAGACTTCCTCGACGGATGCAGCGCGACGGAACGTTCCGTTGCCGTCGTTGACGAACGGAACGTTCAAATGCGCATCGGCCACGACGATGTTTGAGTTCATCGCGGCCTGATGCGCGAGATCCTGCGGATCTAATTCTCGCATCGCCTCCTTGAGGAGTCGCTTGCGATCTCCACGTGTGTCTCCGCCGCAGTTGTCACGGCGGAGATGGCGCAGATTGAACGCTGCGCGTCCCTTCTGCGTTGTAGATGTCTTCGACATATCTGTGTTCCTTGTGTTGAGGTGCGCGCGTACACGGAGCCTCTGTCTTCGACCCCTCCATGTACGCGCCCACATGACGAACTTGAGTTTTTCGGGGACCCCTAAGAATCGTGCGGGTCCCTTGCTTCGCTGTCCCACACGATTCTACCCCAAAAAACTCAAGTTCTTTAGCCCCCTAAAGACCTCAGTCTAGACACCTCGCAAGCTCGGAGAACTGAGGTCTTGAGGGGGCGCCTGCAGCGGGCAATAGCTCGCGGAAAAACCCTCCCTATTCGGTCGGCTTTTTCCGCTTCGCCTTTTCGAGAAACGCTGCGTGACCTGCGAAGATCGCTGTGGCGATCTCCTTGGTCCCGCAGTAGGGCAGTGGCTTCAGCGGCGCTGGCGCCCCGCTTCGCCACTGCTACGTTTCATTCGTTGCACTCACGAAAATGTCTCTCACCGGCCTACTTTTGTATGCCGGTCTTCGAGTGTGTCATTTGCACTGCTGTGCAGCGTAAATGCCAATCGTTGAAAAAGGGCGGCGTCGCACCCCCTTATACTGGTTTTGCACTTTTTCGCCCCGACGCCCTTGACGTCGGTCTTAGTGCGGCGTTTTTTCGCACCATGACCTGCATGGATGCACACTTTAAGACCGCATGCCAGGCGTCGGACCCCCTTATACTGGTTTTGCACTTTAGGGCCGAAATCGGCCCCTTTTTTCTGCAAACGCTGCATCGATGCAGCTCACGAGGTAAAAAAGTGGTCTTCGACCCCCTTGTTTTCTCCACCCCGGCGTTGCTTCTGTTGCATTTGCTGCTTCGCCGCTGACACCCGTGCAGCGGTGCCGCAGACACCCGCACACACGCCAAAACCCCGCCCTTGCGAGCGGGGTGTGTGGCGACATCAAGCGTGACGGCTGTACGTCGTCACGCCGCGTGGCCGTACACGCATGAGGTGATTGCGTGTACGGCTAAAGGGTTAGTCGGGTACAACTTCTAGATGCCGCTTCGGCTTACTGCCCTCGGTGCTCTCAGGCTTATTGCCGTCACCGTTCTTAGTCGTATTGCCGTCACCGTTCTTCGGCGTATCGCCGTCATCTTCGGTCCCGGCGGGCTTGTCGTCGTCGAGTTTCACCTCGAACTCTTTGGCGTACTTGCGCAACTGCGCAAGACGCTCCTTTGCTGCTTTGTGTGCACGGCGCGCCTCGTTCACGGAATCTTTTGCTCGCTGCTCATCGCGGAGCGCGGCTGCGTAATCGTCTCTGAAAGACATGGTTTGTTCTCCTTGATTGAGTGAATTCTTTGTTTGGGCTCGGGGCACGACGGTGGAGCGCGCGTGTGTTGTAGCACGACCATCACCCATCAGCCCTCGCACTCAGCTCAAGACCCAGCCTGGCTAGCTGAGCTAAGCGGCGGGATCTCGTCGTAGGCGGGTTTGTCCGCATTAGTGCTTCGCACCACCCAGCACCGTGACGAGCTGCTGGCGCTGCTCATCTGTCAGTTGGGGCGCTGCATCCACGACGGCATCGACGAAGCCGTCGAATAGCTGCGGGGCAGGGCGGCGTGCGGCCGCGAGGTAGGCGTCGAGATCGTCTTGGCGAATCCGATAGGCGGTGCCGAAACGGTGGAATGAAAGACGGCCCTCTTTAATAGCTTTTCGCAACGTGGACTCAGAGCCGACACCGAGATCGGTGAGTTCTTGCAGCGTGTAAAAGCGTGGCGCGACAGCGGTAGTCGTGTCCTTTTCGGACATAGAAAAACGCTCCTGGGCAGATTGATCTGTCCCGGAGCGGGGTGCTTTACCGGCTTGCTATTCAGGCGGCTTGGAGTGCCGTGCTCGACTCGCTAGAACGGTGGTCTGCCGTCCCATCGCTTTACGGGAGCGCTTACTCCCTACCTGACCGCTTTTGTGGTCGGCAATGCCGTTGCCAACCGGTCTATCTCGTCGGAGGAACCGCGCCTATCACGGTCGAGAGGCTATCTCTTTATGAATTATCCTCGGGGTTATCCCCCGTATGCGGCTGGCTAGACCAGAAACGAATTAAAACGCCACATACGGTCTAGGGGCATCGTACGGAACTTATGCGTCGCGCACAATAGCCTGAGACCTGAACTTTACAAATAGAACCGAGAACGTCTCTACGCGTCACGTGGCACGGCCGGGGTGTTGTTGCGTGGCGTCACGGTGACACGCAAGGGGCGCGCCTTTTTGTGACCTGTGACACTTCTGTAGTGCGCTCGTTTCGTAGTTTTGACCTCGTTTCGTAATTTGCCGATCAAAATACGAAAAAATTACGAAACGCTCTACCTGCGGTTTCGTGATTTCCGCAAACGAAAAGAACAAAACTACGAAACACCCGATAACGCTGTGTCCTGCACAGACACCTCACATTTCGGCGATGTTTCGTAATTTTGCGGTATTTCGACCCAACCCTTTTAAGAGAGAGACACAGACACACATTGCAGACGTGTGTCTATGACGTACGGCAGCACGGTGACAGAGCAGCTGCAGTAGATCTAGCGATGTGACACGGCCGGGATACTGCCACGCTGCAACACGTCCGTGGCGCGCCGTTGTGTGACACGCAACACAGGTGTTGTGTGTTCGTTTCGTAGTTTTGGTGTCGTTTCGTAATTTGCCGATCAAAATACGAAAAAATTACGAAACGCTCTACCTGCGGTTTCGTATAACTGCGAAAATCGGAAAACCAAATTACGAAACACGCGATAACGCTGTGACCTGCACAGACACGTCACATTTCGGGGGTGTTTCGTAATTTTGCGGTATTTCGACCCAAACCTTTTAAGAGAGAGACACAGACACGCATTGCAGGCACATGTCTACGACATAGAGCGCCCTCGTTAAGGGCACGCTGCAGGGGTTGCAGCTATGTGACACGGGACACAATCGCAATGAAGGTGTCTCTTCTTATTTAGATTTTCTTCAAAAAGTGGAAAAATTACGAAACGAAAAGCATTTACGCTGCTCAATGTATGTTTTTGTGTTTCGTAGTTTTGTTCCTTTCGTTTACGAGATTACGAAATGACCCGTAAATACCTACCGTGACCTGCGGTGATGCATTTCGTATTTTTCTGCGTAATTTCACGTCGCCCGAAGCAGACACCCTGCCGTGTGCTTGCTGCAGGGCTGCGGCCGCCCCTCCATGTGGAGCGTCAGTGTCGATGTTGTAACTTAAACGTACATACATTTGCGGCGCTCTCGTTACGTGTCTGTGCATTGCCGAGCTCTTTACTGTTGTGTGTGGGCGCGCAGCCGTAGTGTCCGTGCCACTCCGAGTAGGGCGCTTCGTACCCCAAACCCATGTTCAATTAAAAAATGAATAGTGGGGATAGACCAACCTTTCATTTTTTTCCATTTTTTCGAGGCTCAGAGTATTGAAGGGTCTGGGGCCGGTCCGTAGAACCTATATGTTTTCCGCAGATAGCGGTTTTTAACGACGCACCCTATAAGTTTTCCGCAGAACCTATATGTGTTTCTGTGCACCCCATATGTTGTCTGTTTCTAGCGGTTTTTCGCTGTAGATTCCGCTACAGCGCCTCCTCTGTCGCACTTACGCATCGAGCGGTTATTTATCGACGACACTCCGTCGAGTTTTAAGTTCAATGTTAGCTAAGGGCCTTATTAAAAGCGTTTGGCAACACGCGCTCCTATTTACCTTCGTATCTCGCGAGACGCTGACGTGGATGGCCTCACCATCGACCGGCAGCGTCAGGACTGTGAAGCCATTGCAAAGCAGCGTGGCTTGGACGTTGGACATAGGACATAACTACGTCGATCAGTCCATTTCCGCGTCAAAGAAGAATGTGGCTCGCCCCGACTACGACGCCATGGTGGCATCCTTTGAACGCGGCGAAATCGACGCGATCATCTGCTGGGACCTCGAACTACCCGCCCCACGTCGGTGGGTAGTCCGATCAGTCGGACAAAACTACTCCCGCACCACAGCGTAATAAGGGGTGCACCTTAAAAACATCCGGAGGTGGGGGTAACTCCCCCTCGTTGCCCAGAGACAAAATACGCCAGTGGCGTCTGTACGACGAGCCGAAGGTAGGACAAGTTCCAATCCAGAGAGGTCTTGCACTGTTTCGGTGCGGTTGTCTTCTTTCTCACCGTATTGGACCCTGCGAAATTAATTGGATACGATAGGCCCATGTTGATTTCAGGTTCCGTTTTCATGCGGCCGCTCACCAGCCGCTAAGGCGGTTTTCTCCCTCCCGCAGGTTAGAAACCGCTCCGGTCCTTTAGCCGGGCGGCCATTTGCCATGCCCGGCTCCGTTTCAACTCCACGGAGCACACCTGATGTCTACATACGGATACGGCCGTCACGAACATGGCCAAAATTTTCTCACAGACCACAAGATCATCAACTCCATCGTCGATCTTGTAAAACAAACCTCCGGCCCCATCATTGAGATCGGGCCAGGAAGCGGTGCCCTCACCCACCCGATATCCCACTTGGGGAGGGCAATAACGGCAGTTGAGGTAGACGCAAAACTAGCTGCCAAACTCACAAAAAAGACCGCCTCGGCGTCGGTCGAAGTGGTCCATGATGATTTCCTCAACTTCCCGTTACCCGCCACTCCCTGCGTCATTGTGGGAAACATTCCCTTTCACCTCACCACTGCCATTCTTCGAAAGTTGTTGCATTCGCCGGCATGGACTGACGCTGTACTCCTCATGCAGTGGGAAGTCGCTCGCCGCCGGGCCGGGGTAGGTGCAAGCACGATGATGACGGCTCAGTGGTCCCCATGGTTCACGTTTCACCTTGGTTCCCGAGTACCAAGGTCTGCTTTCCGGCCACAGCCAAACGTTGACGGGGGGATCTTAGTGATCCGCCGGGTGGGTGACCCGAAGATCCCGATAGAGCAACGCAAAGCCTTTCAGGCGATGGTGCACACCGTTTTCACCGCCCGGGGACGCGGGATAGGGGAAATTCTCCGAAGGGCAGGGTTGTTTTCATCACGTTCAGAGACACAATCATGGTTGCGCTCGCGAGGAATCGACCCCGCAACCCTACCTCCCAGATTGCACACCAGCGACTGGATCGATCTCTTCCAGGTGACTGGTTCCTCTTCACCGCGCCATCGGCCCATTTCACAATCGGGAAGTAGTCAACGCCCTCCTCAACGGAAAAATCGAGGCCGGCGGCGGTAATCCCCCCACCACCAAAACCGAAATCCACCAGTAGTAGTGAACGACCCATGTTCGTCTACCGTGAGCCGCGTTATGGCAGTGACGTGTTCTCGTCGGGCACAGTCATAGTTCCCGGCGTTGCCAGCGACAGGGTTCTACACCCAGCAGCGGGACCGATCAAAATCACCCGCACGGGGAACGACCCTGCTGGTGGTTTCGATTTTGATGAAAGCGAGGAGACATAGCCCCTCGCCAACTCCCCGTAGCTGGCGAACAGTAGCTCCTGGCGCTGGCGCTCGTTGGTGAGTTTGCGTGCCACATCGAAAGCCTTATCGACTTCCCGGTCCAAGTTGTTGTGAGCCTTGAGCAGAATTGGGTCCATCGATAACGGGTTGTAGTGCTCCGCGAGTGACCGCTGGGGGTGCCGCTCGCGTGCCCGCAGCACCAACTGTCCAGCGTCGATGATTCGCTGCTGCGCCTTCTCATCTAGTTCACACAGAGCTGGTCCGCAGTTGTAGCTCCCGATGTACTCCGAAAAACGGAAAAAATAAATAGTGGGGATACATCAACCTTCCACTTTCCATTCTTCCGGCTCAGAGTATTGAGGGGTCTGGGACCGGGTCCGTAAACCCTTTATGTTTTTCGCGCACAGCGGTTTTTAGCGACGCACCCTATAGGTTTTCCGCAGAACTTATATGTGTTTCTGTGCACCCCATATGTTGTCTGTTTTAGCGGTATTTCGTTGTTAATTCCGCACGCGCGCATCAAATGGTTATTTATCGACGACACTCCGTCGAATTCCGGTTCAACGTGTGAATAGAGTGGTCTCTGCGCACGTCGGATTCTCACCGAGAGAGAGGCGTGGCAATCGCCAGCTTGGGCGCGAGCCAGCCGCACAGTTGGGTGCGAGCGCGCGTCGGCGCAGGCGCTGAGTAAGAGATCAGGAGTGACGCACTATATGCGAGGACAGGAAAACCTCGAACCTGCTGAGGAGGCTTACGTGACGAATGGAAATCCGGATCGGCTCCGTGAGTTTGCTTTCTTCCCGTTTCGTGTGAAATATGAGCGCGGCGCTGCGCCTCGTTACAGTCCGCTCTTGGCGTGGAACCAGACACTGAACGAGCTTGCCGCGCTTGCCGAGGACGAAGACTGGGGCGAGGCGACCCGGTCACTCGACCATCCGATCCTCAACAACTATGTCAACTACACGTACAAGCGCCTCGTCACCGAAGACAAGATTGATGTGAGCGCTGATGGGCAATACGCTGCATTTAATACTGGACTGCTGACTGCACTTTCAGAGGAGCTCTTTGCGCTTTTTGAGAGGAACCACTTCCGCAACGATGACGCGCAAGATTGGTTTTTCAAGGGATGGGTTACCGAGTCCAACAGAGATCTTCTGGCTAATTTTGACCCCTTGCCGCAGATGGCACAGTACGTGAGAACAGCTGGCGACCTCGTATACGACTGCAGCTGCGAACTCAAATTGGCTTACAGTCACATCTTGGGCGATAACATTGACCGCTTTCCACTGGATTTGCAGGCGAACCCGGTCCGCGCGCGACAGGCGCTTGATTCTGCGGTGAACTGGGCGCTGCGCAAGACTCGCCGCAACTATAAAGTGGTCGTGCCTCAGTGGTATCCGGCCGCGCCTGAAGATACGGCACAGTTCCTGATGCCGTTGGATCTTGACAGTGATGGTCGAGCAGATCTGGCGCTGGTAGTGTCCAAGGCTAATGAGCGCATATACCGCGGACACACCGTGTTGACATTGGAGATGGCGTACTCGAATGCCCGCCTCGTCGCTCGTCCTGACTCCGAGTGGCTTCTACCCAGCGCGGGAGAACCTGACGAGGTCGACTGAGGCGGTGGGGCAGCGCTGTTCAGTGGGGCTCAGCGGCGGTATTGGGGAGTGAGGATCTAGGGCACTTCGGAGAGTGAGATTTAGGTGACACTGGTGAGCAAGGATCTGGTGCGACCTCGCGAGTGAGGCGCTGTGCCATAGCTCCTCGGTGAGGGATCGCTGCTCACTCCATCGAGTCAACGTAAATCGAGACAGTCATGGTGTGAGACTGGTCGGGTTCGAGTTCGATCGCTTCGTCTGCAACGTTGCCGGACTCGACACAAACAAACTCTTGCCATGCGCGCGATTCAAGATCATCAAATTGGCCAACCGTGTCTGACCAGGGGTTCCACACGATCGTGTTGGCCGAGCCGGACTTTTCAATCGAGACGATCCGCCGGAAACGGGGATCGCGGATCTGCACGTTCGCATCAGAGTGATAGATCCGGTCCGTGTACCGTACGAACGTCACCTCACCAATTTGCTTGCGCGAGTGGTCGCGTGCAAGCGACTTGTCGTCGTAGAAAGCGCCGTCGAGGCCCTCAATCGTGACGTCTTTGATGTCGCCAACCGCCACATAGGTGTGGAAAGCTTCCTGAAAGGTAAACGGTCGAGTGTCTGTGTTTGTCACAGTCAACCTCATCATCAGGGAATCGGTTACGTCGATCGAAAGGTTCGCCTCGAAACTGAAAGGAAAATAGCCGTCGGCGCCTGGCTGGACTGGCTGGTCCGACTGGCTGGAATTCTGTGAAGGAGAATGAGCCAGGGCGAATTCGGCATACGTGGAGTCGCTTTCCCCGCGCGCAATGTCCTTGTCGGCAGGATCTGGGCTGATCTGAGTCCACATAGCGGTGCGCGCGAAACCGTGTTTGGGAGCTTCAGGATCACTCAGATGAGCTCCGAACCACGGCAAACATATTGGGACCCCACCTCGTGGCGTACGGACACCATCGTGTGCTGCCAGCGGAGACATCCAGATCACGGGTGTATCAGAGTCAACCGTCCACTCGAGTACCTGAGCGCCGAACGGGGAGATCGACGCCCGCGAGGATGAACCTTCCAGGTTAAGGGGAGTGGGAAGTGCTGATGAATCCGTCATGGTTTAAGAGTAGAGCGAAACAGGCTTTCATGGGCGCATTCGCCATGCGGGCTGCACAAGAAGGAACAACATCATTCGGGCTGTGCGCCATTCGGTGGGGCATTGGCGAGGGAGGCTGATGCGCTGTTGTCTTCACCGTGAACTACAGGAGCCCGAAGCGGTGCGAGGGAGGGGGCGGAGTTGGTGAATCAGTAATTCTGGGGAGGTGCCGTGTGCGTGGATGAGCAGTATCCACAGGCATGTGGCTGGCTATGGTCTTATCCACACTACTTTCACCCGTGGAGGCCACGTCCACAACTCGGTGACGGCCACTGCCAGGTGGCCGCGTCGTACTGCACAGTGGCTGCCATGACCACTAGGAAAGGCATAAACAGCGAGCCAGAACTCCGTCGCAATGGCACAGTCACGATCCCCACGGAGTTGAAAGAGGCGCGTGGCGATACCCACGGCGAGAACCCGGGCTCATCTGCTACGAGGCCCATTCGCGAGGGGATCCGAACCTTGACGCACTGCGAGCGCTTTGCTGCCTCGCGTGGTTCACCGGTTTTGCGTTTCCGCTCGCGCACCCTCGAGCAGTGGCAGACAGACTTTAAAGAACTCGGCGGAGTGACGCAGCCTCCCTCGGTCATGTGTGCCGATCGTGAAATGGTTGGCTCGCGCGTCGTGACCTCGACATATGAACTGCGGCGGGCTGGAGTGGAAACCTCACAAATTGAGAGCGCGTGCCGCTCTGGACACATTGTTCACCTGGCGCGCGGATGGTATGTATCGCGCCGACTATTCGACGGCGAAATGATGCATGCGGTCGCGGCGATTTTGCCTGATGATGCTGTTTTTGCCGGTGAAACCGCCGCTTTAATGTATGGGGTTAGTGTGCGGGATAGCCATGAGGCTGATGACGCCTTTCGGATCTGTGTGCTTCGCCCGGCCGGCACTCGCGCAGTACGTCGACCTGGTGTTGCATGCAGAGTTATGGAAGTTGATGAAAGCGAAATCGTGAGCATGGAGGGCATGCGCGTCACGAGCGCTTTGCGCACAGTGTGCGATGTTGCGATGGGAGCGACGATTGACCTCGCGACAGCGTGGATTGAAGGCTTTTTGCGCCAGGGACTCGTAACAGTGGACGAGCTGGTAGAGGCCGCGCAGGCGAGGTCCGGCAGGCGAGGTGTACGGATTTTACGTGCTGCGATTAACAATGCCGACATCAGATCCGAATCAGTTCAGGAAACTGCCCTTCGTCTGCGTTTACGTGAAGCAGGCCTTCCCCGTCCAATTCTTCAAATCCCTGTGCGTGTCAGCGCCACACAGCAAGGCCGAATCGCGAAAAGTAGGAGCATGAGTGAGGCGCGGGACTCGGTGACGGACAGCGAAGAGTCCCTCGTTTGCCCGCAGAACAGCACCAACTTGTGTGGAGGGCATGCCAGCGGTAAAGGCTCGTTCCGAATCGATCTGGGATGGTGCCTGCCTGCACAAGATGGTGGGCGCTCGAAGCTGCAAATATGCAGCCTCGGACGGTCGAGGGCGGACTCGACAGGGGTGCGGAGCGCGGGCGCGCACCATGTGCCCGGAGGGGCTACTGGTGAGATCTCAAGCGGGTTAAAAAACGCAGCGGTGAAGATAGGTGTCGAATATTTTGGCGAGGAGTTCCATCCGGAAACTGGTCCACAGGCCGAACATGACCGCTGGCGGATCCAGGTTCTTGAAGAGGCTGGGTGGACTATCCTCGTGGTTCGTCGTAAAGATCTTCGCGGCGAGACGCCGTATCTCGAAAGAAGGATTGCCCAGCTGTTAGGCCATTCGGCTTCCATTCCCATGCGGCGCTCGTGGAAGAAGGCGCTTTTTGATCGGCGTCGAAATGCGTGGACGCGGGACGAGTCGGTGAGCCATAGCTGGCAAGTGGCGGCGGTGTGCTGACCCTAGACCGAGCGGCGGCCGAAACGTCGCGATGCTGACCAAGCCGCTTCGACCTTAGGGGATGAGAACAAGTACACGATGAGACGTCGTGGTCGATAAGAGCCGCAGTTCCAGGATGAAACGGAACACATTGCGTGTCGTAAAGTGTTCGATTTCGCATGCTCGTCTCTATCGGAGACGCCGATGAGTGATTAATCTGGTATTTCGTGTGCACAGCTGCGTGAAGAGGAATCGACCCCTACACTCAACTGGCAACCCCAGACGTTTATTGCCGAGTGGTCGCTTGCACGGGTCCACTCGGCGCATTTTCTTCGATCGTCGCCATAAAGGAGGCAGGCAATGCCTGTGCGTCAGGACATTCGTAACGTCGCTATCGTCGCCCACGTGGATCATGGGAAGACCACGCTTGTCGACGCAATGCTCTGGCAATCAGGAGCCTTCTCCGAACATGATTCGGTGGAAAAGACCGGCGAACGCGTCATGGACTCGGGTGATCTTGAGCGTGAAAAAGGCATCACGATCCTCGCCAAGAACACCGCTGTGCACTACCGCGGGCCCGCTGCGCAAAAACTCGGTCTGACCGAAGGCGTGACCATCAACGTCATCGACACCCCAGGTCACGCCGACTTTGGCGGCGAGGTTGAACGCGGGCTGTCCATGGTCGACGGCGTCGTCCTCCTCGTCGATGCCTCTGAAGGTCCGCTGCCGCAAACACGCTTCGTCCTGCGCAAAGCCCTCGAAGCTCAACTGCGGGTCGTCATTGTTGTCAACAAAGTGGACCGCCCCGATTCGCGCATTGAAGAGGTCGTCTCGGAAACCACTGACCTTCTGTTGTCCTTGGCTGAAGACCTCATGAACGAAGGCGTGGAAGCGGATGTTGATGCATTGCTGGACGTGCCCGTGATTTACGCATCAGCTAAAGCAGGCGTCTCCTCATTGACGAATCCCGGCGACGGCAAGCTTCCGGAAGAAGACCTCGAGCCACTCTTTGAAACCATCTTGCAACGTATTCCCGGTCCCAGTTACGACGAGGGGGCTCCTCTACAAGCCCATGTCACCAACCTCGATGCCTCTCCTTTCCTAGGGCGTCTGGCGTTGCTGCGCATGCACAACGGCACCCTGAAAAAGGGACAGAACGTCGGGCTCGCCCGTCATGACGGCACCATCAAGTCTGTTCGCGTCACGGAGCTACTACGCACAGAAGGTTTGGAGCGCGTACCTGCTGAAGAGGCTGGCCCCGGCGA
Source organism: Pauljensenia sp. C0254C2 (assembly GCF_056583835.1). Classification (NCBI taxonomy): domain Bacteria; kingdom Bacillati; phylum Actinomycetota; class Actinomycetes; order Actinomycetales; family Actinomycetaceae; genus Pauljensenia; species Pauljensenia sp. C0254C2. The sequence continues at coordinate 177,845 of NZ_JBWPJO010000004.1, read as the reverse complement.
GATCGTTGCAATTGCCGGCGTCGACGATATTACGATCGGTGAGTCGCTGGTCGACCTCGACGATCCTCGTCCACTTCCCTTGATCAAGGTGGATGACCCCGCGATTTCCATGACCGTGGGAATCAACACCTCGCCGCTGGCTGGGCGTGTCAAGGGTGCGAAAGTGACTGCTCGCCAGGTTAAGGACCGTCTCGATCGTGAACTGGTGGGTAACGTGTCGTTGCGGGTTTTGTCGACTTCTCGGCCCGACGCGTGGGAAGTTCAGGGACGAGGCGAGCTTGCGCTCGCAATCCTCGTCGAACAGATGAGGCGTGAAGGGTTTGAGCTTACTGTCGGTAAACCACAGGTTGTGACCAAGGAAATTGACGGTAAAGTTCACGAGCCGATGGAGCAGATGACCATCGACATTCCTGAGGAGTATCTGGGCGCGGTGACCCAGCTGATGGCTCAGCGTAAAGGCCGCATGAACTCGATGGCTAATCACGGGAGTGGTTGGATCCGCCTCCAGTTCACGATCCCTGCCCGCGGGCTGATTGGCTTCCGTGCGCGTTTCTTGACTGAAACTCGTGGAACGGGAATCGCCTCGTCAATTTCGGAGGGATACGCTCCGTGGCAGGGGACGATTGAGCAGCGGCTGACCGGCTCCTTGGTTGCTGACCGTGCAGGGCAGGCAACGCCTTACGCGATGACCAACCTGCAGGAGCGCGCATCGTTCATTATTGAGCCGGGGTCAGAGGTTTATGAAGGTCAGGTTGTAGGGGAGAATCCCCGTAACGAGGATATGGACGTCAATATCACGCGTGAGAAGAAGCAGACGAATACGCGTTCGGCCACCGCTGATGTGTATGAAACGTTGACTCCGTCGCGAAAACTGACGCTGGAAGAGTCGCTGGAGTTCGCGTCTAATGATGAATGTGTTGAGGTCACGCCTGAGGCGATTCGTATTCGTAAGGTCGTGTTGGATTCGCAGGAGCGTTTTAAGATCGCAGCGCGTCAACGTCGTAAAGATAAGTAGTCTAGGTTTTTTCGCCGAGTAGACGCGTGCAAGCGACCACTCGACGAAATTTCAGGGATGGTTGCCTTTTCGTGCCCTGCTACCAGCGCGCAGGAGGGACGACTTTTCCGGTCACCATCGTGTCCGCTTCGACACGAACGATTCCCCGCCGCGCCTCGATAGTAACGTGGTCGGGCGCAACTTCCAGTAAAGTCCCCAGAGCATCGCGAAAGCCTTCGCCTTCGCGATACCTCACCACGACCCGAGTGCCAACTGCCCATCTCATCCAAGGAAGCTCAGGCGGTTGTTTAGGAAAGCCGTGTTGAGCCCTATTGGCAGGTTGTGACGTGTTTTCTGAGAACATGAGCTTTCTTTGATTGATTGGGCGCCACTGCGACTAAGTGGCGTCTTTACAGGAGAAATCGCTGAGAGTCCACGCGCAAATGGTGGTCGCAGCCTGAATGCTGTCGCATATGAGTGATAATAGTGGCACTAATATAGTCAACGCGTCGAGCTGTGCGATGAGCCGGCAGTCCCGTGGGATATGTGATGGCCTCGAGTGCACGTCGCGTTGAGAAGAGGGAGGGATCTCATGACGTATGTCATCGCGCAACCTTGCGTGGACGTCAAAGACCGTGCTTGCGTGGATGAATGCCCTGTGGACTGCATTTACGAGGGGAAACGATCGCTGTACATTCATCCCGATGAATGTGTTGATTGCGGGGCATGCGAACCTGTGTGCCCGACCGAGGCCATTTTTTACGAGGATGACCTTCCCGAAGAATGGTCGGATTATTACCGCGCGAATGTCGACTTCTTCAAAGATCTCGGCTCGCCAGGCGGCGCGCAGCGTGTCGGAGCACAAGAATTCGACGATGAGATGATTCAGGGTCTTCCGCCTCAAAACGAGGAGTACCTGTCCCAAAACTGAGGCAGTCCCATCAGTGCATCGCTGTGATGACTATATTGGCGAGTGGTCGCGTGCAAGCGACCACTCGCCACTTATTTGCTGGAGACTTGTATGAATGCTCTGCTCCGTCCCTTGAATTTGCCTGACTTTCCCTGGGACAGTCTGGAACCGGCGCGCGCACGCGCCGCGGAGCATCCCGGTGGAGTGTGTGACCTTTCGATCGGCACACCGGTCGACCCCACACCCACGATCATCCAGGACGCCCTCGCCAATTCCACTAATGCTGCTGGATATCCTCGGGTTGAAGGCACGCTGGAACTCCAGGAGGCAATGGCTCTGTGGGCATCGAAGCGAGGTATGGTTCCTCTCCAATCTCCACGGGAGGCAACTGCACAATCGGCGGCCGTCATTCCGACGATCGGGTCGAAGGAAGCGGTCGCATGGCTGCCGTTCGAACTGGGGTTGACTAGCGATGACACCATCCTTGTGCCGGAAGTTTCCTACCCTACATATGACATCAGCGCCCGCCTCATCCGTGCGCGATGCATCCGCGTGGATCCAGAGCGCGTCGACACGTGGCCTGACGCATCCCTCGTCTGGGTGAACTCGCCGTCGAACCCCACTGGGCACGTCCTCACTCGCGAGAAGTCGCATGCAAGCGTCCAATGGGCGAGAGAGAAGGGCGCGATAGTGGTCTCGGATGAGTGCTACGCCGCCTTGCCTTGGCAGGCTCCTTTTACTTCCGAGGGTGTCCCATCCTTGCTTGATCGCGACATTTGCGACGGTGACCCAACCGGAATCATAGTCCTGTACTCCCTGTCGAAACAGTCCAATTTGGCTGGCTACAGAGCCGCACTGATGGCGGGGGATCGCGACCTGATCTCTCGAGTTCTCACCGTGCGACGCCATACGGGAATGATCCTCCCCGCGCCCATACAGCACGCGATGGCTGTCGCGCTCACGGACACCGACCACGTTGAGCACCAGCACGCCCTGTATGGAGCTCGCCGCACCATTTTGAAGCGTGCCCTTGAGGACGCGGGGCTGTGCGTCGACCCGCACTCGGCAGCAGGTCTCTACTTATGGGTGAGCGATCCGAGTGGACGCATGAACGGCTGGGACCTTGTCGATTGGTTTGCCGAGCGTGGAATGATCGTGGCACCAGGCGACTTCTACGGAGAACGCTCAACCAACTTCGTACGAGTCTCCCTGACCGCAACCGACGAATGCATCCAATCTGCGGCCCGCCGCCTCATTCCTGACGGGTTTGCGAGCGCGAATAGTCGCTAAGATCCAATGCGACGAGGATGGGGCTGCGCTACTGGATGTGAGATCCCTGCGCGAGCTGACCTCGGGGGTATTAAAGTAGGACTATAAGCCCATGCGTCGATGTAGTCGCGCCTGTTTGAGGAGGTAGTACATACCGATGAGCACTGAAGCTTCCGATCAGTCAACGAAAGCAGCCCCGTCCTCGTCAAAGCCACATGACGCCGAAGCTAAACCTGACGGCTGCCTGACTATTGGTGACAAGACGCTGCCGCTTGAACGCGTCCATGCGACCGCCGGCTCTGATGGCGTACGCATCACGAAAATGCTTTCAGACACTGACGTTGTGACGTTGGACCCCGGCTTCGTCAACACCGGATCGTGCGAGTCTGCCATCACGTTTATTGACGGCGCGAAAGGAATCCTGCGTTATCGTGGTTACCCCATTGAACAGCTCGCGAAGCATTCCTCCTTCCTCGAGGTTGCCTACCTGCTGATTTATGGTGAACTTCCCGACGCGCAGACACTTGAGCTGTTCATCCGTCGTATCCAGCGTCACCGCCTGCTTCACGAGAATTTCAAGGCGTTCTTTACAGCATTCCCGCACCGCGGGCACCCGATGGCGATCCTCCAGGCAGGTGTCGCCGGTTTCGCCACCTATTACGAGGACACGCTGGATCCGCGCGACCCCGAGCAACTCAACGTGGCGCTCGTATTGCTGCTGGCGAAGCTTCCCACCATGATCAGCTACATCGCGAAGCGAGCCGCCGGCCTGCCACTGCTGTACCCAGATGCTCAACGTTCCTACACCGAGGATTTCATCCGTATGACGTTCGGCATGCCGTACCAGTCCTATGACATTGATCCGGCGCTGGTGCATGCTCTCGACACATTGTTCATTTTGCACGCCGATCATGAGCAGAACTGCTCGGCGTCCACCGTCCGCCTCGTCGGCTCCTCGCAAGCCAACCTGTATGCATCAGTGGCAGCGGGAATTGGCGCGCTGGCAGGTCCGCTTCACGGCGGTGCCAACGAAGCCGTGCTGAAGATGCTCAACCAGATCATCGAATCGGGCGAATCAGTTCAGTCCTACGTTGAGAAGGTTAAGAACAAGGAAGAGGGCGTGCGCTTGATGGGCTTCGGCCATCGTGTGTACAAGAATTACGATCCGAGGGCGGCCATCGTAAAAGAAACGGCTCACGATGTGCTGTCTCGTCTGGGCAAACGCGATGAGATGCTGGATGTCGCGATGGAGCTCGAGGATATTGCCTTGAATGACGATTACTTCAAGGAACGCAAGTTGTACCCCAATGTTGACTTCTACACTGGCCTGATTTACTCGGCGATGGGCTTCCCAACCAAGATGTTCACACCGCTGTTCGCACTGGGGCGTCTTCCCGGCTGGATTGCGCAGTACAAGGAGATGACGGAGGACCCGGCAACGAAGATCGGTCGGCCCCGTCAGGTCTACATTGGTGAGGTTGAACGCGACTACGTGCCGTTACGCCAGCGTAGCTAGTCCGCGCAGTTTTTGTTTTTTCGCGAGTGGTCGCTTGCACGCGACCACTCGCGAGATCTTGTTGAGGGCTGGGGGACTTCTCCTTCCGCGTTTCGGTCTGTGTGGCCTAGTTGCGGGCGACTGGACGCGAGGACTGTGGATAAAACTGTGGACTGTGTGGAACCAGTCGGCGCAGTCCCGGAAATCGTTGGAAAGACGCCAATTTGACAATTAAGTTTGGGTGCGCTACAGGGTGTGACCTTACTGAAAAGGTGCAGTAATCCACAGAAAATATGAGAAAAATGACGAAATTGTGGATAGCGTGAGCCACCCTCGTGCAGTATCAACCACGGGCATAAGCAGCGCCCAGCACCCCTGCAATAGCCAGGCACCTAGAAGCTGGCTGGCCCACTAGGAAATGACTGATCTCGGAGGTCCTATTTGCTGGGAGCGAGGAACATGACGTTACCCCGCTATCTCCACGTGACGCTCAAATGCGATGCGGCTTCCGGCTTATTAGCACCCGGACGTGCCGCCACGCGTCGCTGCACCCAGCATCACGATCACGTCACGAGGAGGCTGACCTCCATTCAAAGACCTAACGGTGGGGAGAGCTCAAGTATGCGGCTCGGCTAGTCGTCCTCGTGGTTTTCACGATGATGCTGCTGCGGGTCATTCCACTCGATTGAGCGGCCTCCGCGCGCGTGGGCTTCAACTCTGCCGGACACGGAGCGCTTGAAGAGAACATTCGAGGCTCCGGCAAGTTCACGAGCCTCCACTGTTCGCGGTTCTGCGAAAAGACCGTTCGCGCCCGGAATGACGCCGCCTCCAGGCATGAGCGCCACCTGGGTATCGGCTGTCAGGAACAGTCCGGCTTCGATCACGCAGTCATCACCCAGCGGAATGCCCAAGCCGGAGTTTGCGCCCAGCAGACAGCGTTTGCCCAGGCGGACCTGGTCGTCGCCGCTACCGCTCAGAGCGCCAATGGTCGAAGCTCCGCCGCCTACGTCGGATCCATCACCGATGACAACGCCGCGCGAGATACGGCCTTCGATCAGGCTGCGGCCCAGCGTGCCCGCATTGAAGTTCACGAACGCGGCATGCATGACTGTTGTGCCCTTCGACAGGTAGGCACCCAGGCGAACTTTCGCACCGTCAGCGATCCTGACTCCATCTGGCACGACGTAGTTCACCATCGGGGGGAACTTATCCACGCCGGTTACGGTGACAGGACGGCCGAGGTGTTGGCGCAGGCGAAGGCGAGTTCCTTCGAAGTCATCGATCGGACACGGGCCTGCCGACGTCCACACAACTGAAGGGAGGCGCGAGAAAATGCCGTCGAGGTTGATCGTGTTGGGCTTGACGAGCCGGTGGGACAAAAGATGCAGGCGAAGGTAGGCATCGGCGGTGGATTGAGGGCGATCCTCTAGGTCGGCGGTGCATGTGACAACCTGTGTGTGCACTCCGCGAGCCTCATCGCGTCGTTCCAGTTCGGAGAGCATATCGAAGAGCTCGGCGTCTGGGGCCGAGTTAGAACGTTCGCCCAAATGGGGGTGCGGGTACCACACGTCCAGTGTGTGACCATCGTCGGCAACTGTTGCCAGCCCAATTCCCCATGCGTTCATATTGTGGGTCTCAGTTGTGTCCTCAGTCATGGTCTCAGTTTACGGTGCTTGGCATTTCCCGGAAGGACTTTGGCGAGGGGGAGGGCTGCAGGCGGCTCGCAGGTGGGTGCGATAGTCGACGAGGCATGTGCCGAGTGGTCGCTTGCAAGCGACCACTCGGCACACAAGAGGATTGAAACGCGATCAGGTTTTCCCATATTGTGAGATCGTCGAATGGTTTGAATGGGTGTCAGTGCCCGTTGGGCCTGTTGTGCTGATCCCATAAGTCGGGCCAGAATACGTCCAGCTCAGCCAGCATCGACCGAAGGAGCGGCAACGAGATACCAACAACGGAGTGGGGATCCCCCTCGACGCCCCGGACGAATGCCCCTCCAAGACCATCGATCGTGAATGAGCCCGCCACCTCAAGCGGCTCACCCGAGTCAACGTACGCTTTGATTTCTTCGTCGGTCATTGAGCCGAAATATACGGTTGTGGAAGCTGAACGCCCGGCCGTTCGCGCAACTTGATAGGCCACGTCCGTCGACTTGGGCGTGTTAGCGGCGGGTTCGGGGGCACGGGACGGCTTCACGCCAGCAAGGGGAGAGGCACTCTCTTCGTCAATCGAATTGTGGCTTTGCGCTGTCAGGAGGGCGACGCAGTGCCCTGTCCACAACGTGCCGCTGCGTCCTTGCATCGACCTGATGCGTTCGATGGCAGTCAGGCGGTTATGCGGCTTTCCATACATGACGCCATCCAGTTCGAACATGGAGTCGCAGCCCACGACGATAAGGTCTTCGTGTGTGCGATCTTCGGCACGAACCTCGTCGACGGCCGTATTGTCGAGGGAAACGCAGGCCAGCCTGTCTGCCACCGCGAGGCATTTTGCCTGAGCCAAAGCGAGAACTTGGTCGGCAGGCGATGGGTCTTCGTGTGCAGGGTCACTTGACGAAGAGAAGGCTTCTTTGAGCCGTCGGAGAACTTCGTTCTCATCAACATCTGACACCATGACAATCGGTGTGATTCCTGCTGATAGGAGCGTCGCGCGGCGCGCCGGCGAACGGGAAGCCAAAACTAGATGCATACCGCCTAGTGTGTCACTTCGACGAGTGGTCGCGTGCACGCGACCACTCGCGGATAACGGGGAACGTGACGATCGACACATAAGGCGCTATGCTATGGAAGGTTGCATTCATGCAGGTGGCATGCCAATCGCGGAAAATTTCCGCGTTGGGGCGATACGAACGCTACTTTCACAAGTGTGTCAGGCGAAGAGATAACGCTACGGCTTACGCTGCGCGATGCAGAATACTGATGCAGAAGGATGCGAGTACGGAAGGGAGGAATGATGCGTGACTGGACAGTGCGAAGCTGACATTAGCGACATGAACAATGATCAGCGAGACGGTCACAGTGATGCTTCGTCGAGCAGAACTTCTGAGCACCCGCCCTCACGTCCGGCCAGTTCAGTTGTGCCCTCAGAAGACGATCAACCGTCCGCGCAGCCGGGCTCGCCATCTTCTATGCATCACGAGCAGTCGCTTGCACGCGACCACTCGGCGCAAGCGGGGGAAGAACGGGGAAGCGTGCAGGCGGGAGTGAGCCGCGGGGCGGGAGCCACGATACGCGAGTACGAGGAACAATTGCTAGGCGAAATCCCGCATCTGACCGTTGAAGACCTTGCCAACGCGGTTGGCGGAACCGTTGACGACGTGAATGATTTCTGGACGACGATGGGCTTCCCGGACGCCGACCCCGAATCGCCGCTCTTCACCCACCGTGACCAGGAAATTTACGCCAAGTGGACTCAGCTCGTCGCCGATGGAAGTGTCGACCGATCCACCGCACAGTCTTTGCTCCGAGCCCACTCCCACATCACCGACCGCCTGGCGTTGTGGCAGGTGGAAGCGTTCGTGGAAGATTCTGTCCGCCGCCTGAGGCTTGATGATACAGCGGCCCGCCTCGTCACACTCGACCAGATGCGCCAGTACGTCGACCTGCTGGGCGAGACCCTCGTCTACTCCTGGCAGCGACAGCTGCACTCGCTCCTGGATCGCGTCGACCATGAAGTCTCGCAGCGCGGGCACGAATCAGCCAAGCGTCGATTCCCGCTGAACCGATCCCTCGGTTTTGTCGACATGGTCTCATACACGGCCTCCTCGACCATCCTGGGCGGCAAGCTAGTTGGCCTGATCCAACGTTTTGAGGACGCGAGCCGAATCGCTGTGACTCAAGCAGGCGGCAGAGTCGTCAAGATGATTGGTGACGCCGTGTTCTTCATTGCTGACGATTTGCCCACCGGACTGAATGTGGTGACCTCCTTGATTGAGCGCCTTAACGCCGATGATGACATTTTGCCGGTTCGCGCTTCCTTCGTACGGGGTGACGTGTTCTCCCGTTCAGGTGATGTATTTGGACCGCCGGTGAACCTCGCGTCTCGTCTGGTGGATATCGCGCCGGTTGGGCGAATCCTGACTGACCCGACTACCGCCGCGGCAGTTTCCGCGGGTAAAGGCGGCAAAGGCTATGCGATCGAAACCTTCCCCAGCACAGAACTTCGCGGCTTCGGCCTCGTCTCTCCATACCTGCTCTCGCGTCAATACGAATAACGGTGGTGGACGAGGGGAGAGCGCCGCGTCAGTTACAGCGTCTGTTTTAAGCTGCGCGCATAAAATTCCATCTCGTTGCCTTCGCCTCCGGCCTGCTCAAAACACCTGCCACGTGAGACAACGGTGTGACCTCGCTCGCTCAAAGGCCGCGTTCTCCTCGTTAAAGAACGGTGCAAATTGAGATGAAAAAGGTCAAGTAATGTGAAAGAGCGCTCCTAGGATGTACCATTAAGCCGTGACTACAGTACTGCTCGTCGAAGACGATCCCGCGATTTCCGAGCCTCTGGCTCGCGCCCTTGGGCGTGAAGGCTACGAGGTCCGAGCTCATGGCACTGGTAAAGGCGCTCTCAATGAGATTGATGGCGCCGATCTAGTTGTCCTCGATTTGGGCTTGCCTGACATTGACGGCCTTGAGGTTGCGCGTGAAATCCGCTCGCAAGGCCGCACCACACCTATCCTGATTCTGACCGCTCGCACTGACGAGGTAGACATGGTCGTAGGCCTGGATGCCGGTGCCGATGACTATGTGACCAAGCCGTTCCGCCTGGCTGAGCTCCTGGCTCGTGTGCGCGCTTTGTTGCGCCGCTCGGTCGGTGACGTGTCAGAGGATGAGATCAGCGCTCAGGACGTGACAATCGATGTCTCTGCACACAGGGCGTTCGTCGGATCGCGTGAACTGCATCTGACTGCCAAAGAATTCGAGCTGCTGCGAGTGCTGGTACGTGAAGCCGGCAACGTGGTCGAGCGTGAAGCGCTGATGCGTGAAGTGTGGGGGTCTGACCCATCAGGGTCGACCAAGACGCTGGATATGCACGTGTCGTGGCTGCGCCGCAAGCTCGGAGACGATGCCGGGTCGCCGCGCTATATCACAACCGTGCGTGGAATGGGTTTCCGTTTCGAAAAGAACGGTCACTAGGCCGCTCCTGCTCGAAGCCTTGCTGCGCTCCCCTTGCTGCGCTGAGTTTGGAATTGGCGTGGCCTACTGGTGGATGCTCATCCTAGCAGTGAGCCAACGCTGACGCCTGTTAGTCCCTGCCGGCGCATGCACGTGCTCGCAGTCAGCCAGTGTCGACACGTTGCGGTGCAACCGGTCAGCGCTTGCACAAAACGATGGGCTGACGCCAAGATTGGAGGGAACGATGAGACGCCGAGCAGCAAAAATGATCCTGGCTGCCGTAGCAGTCGTTGTCCTGCTGATGGGTATTCCGGGTGCGACGATCGGCTCCATCATGGCGTGGCAAAGTGAGCAAAATGCTCTGGACGCGCGCGTCGAATCCCTCATGCGGGCATCTGACCGCCGCATTTCGGAGGGCACGCAGATTTCTGAGCATCTGGTTGAAGCCTGGGCGAAACCGCTGGTCGTGGAAGAGGCTGATGCGTGGACACGTGTGAAGGCGCGCGGGCAGGAGGAAATCGTGGTGGGTGAGACCATCTCGGGCCCTAAACTCAGGTCGTCGGAATCATCTTCGCTGGGGACGATCGTGACGATGGAAACTTCCGCGATGCCCGCGATACGTCGCGTTATCGGTGTGATTGTCCTGTTCATCGGTGGTGCAGCACTATCGATGCTAGTTGGCTGGGCTTTGGCGAAGCGGCTGTCACGCCGACTGTCCGCTCCGCTGATTTATCTGGCTGCTCAGGCCGAGCAAATTGGCGCCGGTATGGTGCGTGCGCGAGTGAAGCCATCCGGCATTGAGGAAATTGACTTGGTCCAGGATGAACTGGCCAGAACAGCAGAGCGCATGGCGGGGCGCTTGGCGGCAGAACGCCGTTTTTCCGCTGATGCTTCTCACCAGCTGCGCACGCCTCTGACGGCTCTGTCGATGCGGCTCGAGGAGATCGAGATGATCGCTGAGCAAGACGAAGTGCGTGAAGAAGCATCCAGCTGTCTTGAACAGGTCGAGCGCTTGACGACCGTGGTGACGGACCTGCTCGACACGTCCAAACGCACCAGCGGGCACACGGAGGCTATCCATGTGGTGGAAATATTCAACACGGCTCGCGAAGAGTGGGAGAGTGCTTTCACGCAGGCCGGTCGGACTTTGACTTTCACCGATGAATCGGGTGCTTCGGTGCTGGCCGATGCAGCGAAGCTCGGGCAGGTGCTGGCAACACTGATCGAAAACTCCTTGCGTTACGGTGCCGGCGAAACGCGAGTGGTTTCCCGCAAGTCACCCACGAAGCGCGGTGTGATGATCGATGTGAGTGACGAGGGCGAGGGTGTCTCTGAGGAACTGGCTCCCGAGATTTTTGACTACGGCGTATCCGGTCACGGGTCCAGTGGAATTGGGCTGGGATTAGCGCACGACCTGACCGAAGCGATGGGCGGGCGACTGGAACTGACGCAGGCAGCGCCACCGGTATTCACCGTGTCACTCGCGGCCATTCCCGCGTCGATTGACCCCGACCGAGTCATGCCGCAGGGACCCCTGGTATCAATGGGAAGGCGCTCGCGGCGCTTCTGATTTTTATTGTGTGTGCCGAGTGGTCGCGTGCAAGCGACCACTCGGCACACACAACCCTAGTGCGCTGGGATGTGACGAAGCCGCGGGTGAGCGGTAGATTCTATGTGTGAGCTCATCAAATACTGCGCAGTCACCAGTCGAAGAATCCGCAAACACGGCAGCAGCCGTCGACAACCTCGAAGCGCCAAATGGTCACGTGGCGTCTCATACCACCGGGGCACCTAGCGGTGCGCCAGCGCCTTCTGCACCTCGCCCTGTCATCGCTGTGATTGGTGGTGGTCAGCTGGCGCGCATGATGCAGGAAAGTGCCATTGCACTGGGAATCGACCTACATGCGCTGGTTGAAGCTGAGGATGGTGCAACGGGCTCAGTTGTTGTGCATTCAGTGGTGGGGGACCCCTCGGACATCGATGCTGTGCGCACGATCATCAGCGGCGCGGATGTGCTGACGTTCGAGCATGAACACGTTCCGCAGGACATCCTGAAGCAGGTTGGATCCGACATTGCAATCAATCCACCTGCATCGGCTTTGCTGTACGCGCAGGACAAGCTCGCTATGCGTGAACGCCTCACTGACGCCGGGATTCCGTGCCCCCGTTGGGCGAAGGTCACCACACCCGAGGAACTGGCAGCATTTGGCGACGCGGTTGGATGGCCGGTCATCGTGAAGACACCGGTTGGCGGCTATGATGGTCATGGCGTGCGGGTTGTCGGCGATGCTCATGGTGTTGACGATTGGTTCGACCGTGGAGCGCCGCTCCTTGCTGAAGAAAAGGTGTCATTCACGGTGGAGCTGGCCGCCCTCGTCGCCCGAAATCCATCCGGTCAGGTGCGCTCATGGCCAGTTGCTCAGACGATCCAACACAACGGAGTCTGCTCCATTGTGCGGGTGCCTGCACCAGGTATTTCTGCCGAGCTTGCCCGGCAGGCGGAAGATCTTGGGGAGCGTATTGCAGTTGAGCTGGGAGTCACCGGTGTTTTGGCTGTCGAACTCTTTGTTGCTGATGGGGTTGACGGTGCGCGCGTGTTGGTGAACGAGCTTGCCATGCGACCGCACAATTCGGGTCACTGGACGATCGACGGGTCTGTGACCAGTCAGTTTGAACAGCATCTTCGCGCTGTGCTCGACCTGCCGTTGGGGAGCACGCGAATGACGGCGCCTGCCACGGTCATGGTGAACCTACTGGGGTCGAATCGACACGATCCCAGCGCGGGCCTGTCTCAGGCTTTGGCATCGAGTCCGGAAGCAAAGATCCATCTGTACGGCAAGTCGGTGCGACCCGGCCGGAAGCTCGGACATGTCAACGCATCTGCGACTACGGTGGAAGAAGCTCAGGCCGCAGCTCAGGCGGCTGTCGATGCGCTGTGCGGCGAGCCGGAGGAGGATGGCTAGGCCCGTCACACTGGTCGTCATTGACGAGGGCGACGCTCTGCGGCGTGGCACTATGAGATTAAGACAGGGGTATGCCTGATGATGAGGTGGCGGCGCGCTGTGAGTGCGCAAAGCACCAATGAACAACACGAGAGGACACGGAGCACCATGAGCCTACAACCATCAGAGGAATCCACGAGTGGTCGCATGCAAGCGACCACTCGGCGCGGGGAGGGTGGCGACGCGTTTCCTATCGTGACCCCAACCGGTCAGAATCCCCTGGTCGGGGTGGTCATGGGGTCGGATTCAGATTGGCCGACGATGAAACCTGCCGTTGATGCCCTTGCAGAGTTTGGCATTGCCTGTGAAGTCGGTGTCGTTTCTGCGCACCGCATGCCTGAAGACATGGTGAATTACGGCAGGTCAGCGTCCGAGCGAGGTCTGCGTGTCGTCATCGCAGGTGCCGGTGGTGCAGCGCATCTGCCCGGCATGCTCGCAGCGCTCACCGAACTGCCCGTCATCGGTGTTCCGGTACCACTGAAACACTTGGATGGTGTGGACTCCATGCTGTCGATTGTGCAGATGCCTGCTGGCGTCCCGGTCGCCACGGTGTCAATCGGCGGTGCACGAAACGCTGGATTGTTGGCGGTACGTATCCTCAGCGTCGGTACCGACGAGGCTGCTGCCGATCTTCGCGCCCACATGCGAGCTTTCCAGCAGGATCTGCGCGCAGTTGCCATGAACAAAGGAACACGCCTGCGCGATGAACTGGGTAGCCAGAAGCACTAACACCTTTCACTACCGTTGTCGATCCACCAACCAGTACCTGCATCTATCTGGCCCAGCGTTCGGACCGATGCGCGCCGCCCCTCGAATCACACTGAGAGTTCGTCGGACGGTCACGCACCACGTGCGTGACCTGGCATGCAAATCCGTAATACAGTAGTGACATGAGCATTCTTGTATGTGGCGGCGCCGGCTACATCGGCGCACATGTAGTACGGCTTCTCCAGCAGCGCGGTGAACGCGTCATCGTCGTCGACGACTTGTCGTACGGAACAGCTGACCGTATCGGCGACGCGAAACTCATCAAAATCGATTGCGCATCCGATGAAGCTCGCGGCGTTCTGACCAACGCCATGGTCGATGAGGACGTGGACGCAGTAATCCACTTCGCCGCCCGCAAGCAGGTTGGCGAATCGGTGGAGCGCCCCGCCTGGTACTACCAGCAGAACATCGGCGGCCTCGCCAACATGCTTCTGGCGATGCAGGATGCAGGCGTCACCCGCATGATCTTTTCCTCTTCGGCCGCGGTGTATGGCATGCCGCCCGTCGAGGTCGTCCCCGAAGACATCGAGAAGAAACCAATCAACCCGTACGGCGAGACCAAGCTCATCGCCGAGTGGATGATGGCGGACTGTGAACGCGCATGGGACCTGAACTGGATCGGCCTGCGCTACTTCAACGTGGCAGGTGCGGGGTGGAACGACCTGGAAGACCCCGCGACCCTCAACCTGATTCCAATGGTGCTGGATCGCATTTCCAAGGGCGAGTCCGCCAAGATCTTCGGCACGGATTACCCCACGCCGGACGGCACCTGCATCCGCGACTACATCCACGTGCGCGACCTGGCTCAGGCACACATCGCTGCACTTGATGCTCTTGAAGATGGAAAGCCGGAACATCGCGTGTTCAACGTTGGCACTGGGAAAGGCACATCCGTTCGCGAGATCATAGACGGTTTGCGCGAAGTGTCGGGCTGGGATTTCCCGGTCGAGGAGCTGGATCGCCGCGCCGGCGACCCGCCTCAGCTCATCGGCGATTCGTCCCGTATCCGCAAGGACCTGAACTGGACGCCCGAACTGGATGTCCATGACATCCTCAGCTCCGCCTGGGAAGCGTGGCAGGCCGGCCCTCGTCACTTTGAGGTTCCCGCCAGCAACTAGGAGCCGGCGGAGTTTACAGCCTCACGGGTCGCCCTCGTCATTGGTGTTTTCGACAGTGACGAGGGCGGCTTTGTCATGTCGCCGCCAAGGATAGGGGAGCGTGCGCACGTGGTGGCGCTCGTTTAGTCTGCAGGTGGCGCGCACCATTGAGTGTCGGCCGACTACAAGGTGGACCGCACTAGCGACCTACCCGTCAAGCTGGTTGAGGTCCTCTGGCGTGATCTGGCCGCGTGCGACTTTGGCGAAGAACTCGGGCGCGGTTGTATCGCGCAGCAAAACGGCTGAGCCAGATCCGATTTCAAAGCCCATGGATTCGATGGGCGGTGCACCCATGAGTTGGGCGTCACTGGCTGACTTGAATGCCCACACCAATCGGGCAAGGTCGGTTGAATATGCGGACTTGTCGGCGGTGAGTGAACTCGCTCCGGCGCGTTCAACTCTCAGGGTGGCTATCGGGTTGAGCAGGACACTGGGGGACAGGGCCGTGCTGATGGTCTTGGTGATGACCTGGCGTTGGCGCTCGGCTCTGCCGATGTCACCGAGCGGATCTGAATAACGCATGCGTGAAAATGCCAACGCGGTGCGACCATCGGCGTCGTGGCATCCGGCCTGCCAGTTCAGCTCGGACAGCTCGTCATTCACGTCCATGTCGAGGCACAAATTGATGCCCCCCAGCGCGTCAACGATTGTTCCCACGCCGCCCATTCCGATTTCGACGTAGTGATCCACGGTGAGTCCGGTAAGCGATTCGACCGTTGCGACCAGCTGGTTGGGACCTCCCAGGGAGTAGGATGCGTTGAGCTTGATGTCGCCGTAGTCCGGATCCGACACGTACGTGTCGCGAGGCAGTGAAATTGCGGTGGCCTGACTGTTGGGCGCGACGTTGATCAGCAGAATCGAGTCGGCTCGAGCGCCCTCGGTACCGTCAGCGACGGCTCCATCGGCCCGGGAATCTGAACCGACGAGCAGGTATGTGGTGCCAGGAGTGTCCGCGTTCGTGGTGAGTGCGTCAACTCGCCCGAGGTGCTGGTTCGCATCCCAGACGAGGAATGCCGGCCATCCGATGATGAGCACCAGAATGATGACGAGGACGAGTGGCCAGCGCCTGTGACGCCGGCGTCGCGGGCGTGCGCGGTCGCGCGCGGATGAGCTGGAGGGCTCTGAGGGGCCATATGGGCCGGACGAGCCGTACTGTTGCGCTGGATGCGAACGCTCAGGAATCGTCCATTGGCGTGGCGGATGAAAAGCCTGCTGGCGCGGCGTCGCGGGCGTCCCGTCATCGTTGGTGCCAGAGAGCGCAGCGCGTTGAGATTGAAGTTGACGCACTTGGTTGGCCGGCAGGAACGAGGGTGGCTGGTGCCGCTGATTGCGCGGCGTGGTGTGTGATGGCATGCGCCTGGTTGGCTCGGCCGGCTGATTGTGAGCGGAGGATTGCTGTGAGGACTGGGTGCCGGAGCTGTGTGAGGACGCACGGCCCAGGTGGACAGGGCCGCCACGATCTGCACGCGAATGTGAATCAGCGTGGGTAGCGCTGCTTCCTCCGGACTGTTGGACGCGAGAAGAGCTGGATGATGGGTCAGGAGTACCACGGCGAGCATACGGATCACGGAAGGAACGGCGCTGAGGTGTGGCCGCGGGGTTCGGATCTGCGGGAGCATCGGATGTTGTGCGCAGGTGGCTCGCTGCACTGCGGCCTGGCGAGCGCTGCGCATCTGGCGTGCGGCGATGCTCGGAGATTTTGTGCGCATCATTGGCACGAGGGCGAGACCGACCCGGGTCAGGTGCAAATGACGGGGGATGGTCTGTCACGTCGAATATTCCTTACTCGTTGAGTTCTTCGGCAGTGCGTCGCATGCAATCGAGAATGCACAGCATCATAGAAGCGAGAGACTTCGCGGCACGCCAATGGGTACCGGTGTCTAATTTACGTTGTATTGGGCTCAAGGTGCTCGTATGCCTGATCGGTGTCTCAAATCCTGTCGCTCAGTGTGGTGCCGAGTGGTCGCTTGCACGCGACCACTCGGCACCACAAAAAAGACGAGGACGCGTGCGAAACGTATCGGCTTGACCTTTAGTGGCCGGTCGGAGGACAACTTGGGGTGCTCTCAGCTGACTCATCTGAGAGATCCTCTGACAGCGGGTCAGGGCCCGGCGCCTCGTTGGTTGCATTACCGCCGTCAATCTCGGTGTTATCAGAGTCGTCGAATGCCCCGGAGCTGTCATCACTGGATTGTCCATCACTCTCAGGGTAGGGGACTGTGCGCATCACGCCGTTGCCGTCGCGGTACTCGCTGCCAGGTGGGTACGGTTCATCGTTGGCAAGAGCGTTCCACACGTCAGTGGCGTCGGGCTCAACTGCGATGACCCTGTTGGGGTCGTAGTCGTCTGGCGTGTTCGGCATCATGAGGAATTGGATGTTTTCACGGCTGATACTTGCCAGTGACATGAGCAGTCCCGCGTCATCAGTGATGTCGGCGAATTCACTGGACATCTTGAGTGCCGCCAGAGTCTGCTTGAGGAACGACAGCAATGCCGGCATGTCGGTGATGAAGTTCTTCGACAACAAAGTTGTGAACATGACACCCACGAGTGCTTGCTGTCGGCTGATCCTCTCAATGTCGGACCCGTCAGAATCCTCCACTCCGTAGCGCACGCGCGCATAATCAAGAGCTCGCCGCCCATCGAGGTGCTGACAGCCCGGATCAAAGTAGATATCCGACTTGTAGTCCTCAATGTATGAAGGAACGTCAAACCAGACTCCGCCGAGCGCGTCCACCATATGCGCAAAACCAGCGAAATCGACGACTACGAACCCGTCCAGCTCAAGTCCTGTCAATAACTCGACAGTCGCTTTCGTGCATGCGATCCCGCCGGCGATGTCATCTTTGCCTGCCCCGTCAGCAAAGGCAGAGTTGAACTGGCCATAGTGTTCGTAGGTCTCGTAGCCTTCGGCTGACTG
This sequence comes from Pauljensenia sp. C0254C2, assembly GCF_056583835.1. Lineage (NCBI taxonomy): Bacteria > Bacillati > Actinomycetota > Actinomycetes > Actinomycetales > Actinomycetaceae > Pauljensenia > Pauljensenia sp. C0254C2. The sequence goes on along the minus strand of NZ_JBWPJO010000004.1, from coordinate 160,222 downwards.
GCATGAGGGGATCGTCGTCATCAGGTCGCGCGGAATCGACACCACCTGTACCCTCGAGCGATCCTGCGAGATGTGCACGATCATCGTGGTATCTGAGCGAATGGTGTCGATCTCGTCGGGATCGCCATACGCGTAGTCTGCGTTGTTACGCGAATCAATGCCGGAAACCAGAATGTTCAGTGCTTTGCCGGCGAAAGGATCCCCTGGTGGTTTCTCTTCGTCGGTCTTGCCACCCTTGTCGAAATCGCTGATATCGATGATGTTTTCGGAGAGTTGGTCACGAAAATCTTTAATCACAAAGAAGCCTGTACAGCCTGCTAACAATACAAGCGAGACCAGCACGCCGAGGACAGCGCGAATCGCGCTGAAGTATCGAACTTCAGTGGCGCTATGTTGCATTGCGCGAAACGCAAGAAATCGTTTGGCTGTACTCATTGAGTGTGATTGTACCGGAAAATCGTTATCCAAACGTTATTGAGACTGTAAGGTTTGTCGTGTCGTTCCCCATGCATATGCGGCCCCTGGCGTGCCAGCGTACGCAGCCCGAGGTCAAAGCGCCGTCGTTGCTCAGATTGACCGCCGATGCTACTTGTCGTCAGCGTCATTGTCGAGGGGGGCGCCGGCATCTTTCGTTTCATCGCCATCTGGCACAGGTTCCGTTGAATCCTTGGCATCGGCAGGGAAAACGCTGTCAGAGGTTGTCCCAGAATATGCATCGTCATCACGATAGTGAGGAAGCGGCGGGTGTGTTGACAGCGCGATAGCGCGAGCTAACTGAGTTAAACGTTTTTCCGTATCGGCATCGCGCCGATACGTCGTGGCAACTTGCATGAAGAAAGCCAAAACCAACGCGTAGAGCAGGAGGTTGATGCCTCGCTCCACGCCCAGCCAGGCGGCCAGACGGTTCAGCAGACCGGGAAAGAGCACCGCGAATGCTGCAAAGACGATCATCAGCAGCATGCCGAGGCGTTTGAGCGCCAGTTGGTTCGGATTGCGTATGGGACGCATGACGAACCATGCCAGCAGTAGCAGCCCCGCCAGCAGGAGTAGCTTGATAAGCCAGTAATTTGTCAACATGTCGCTCACCCCATCAGCAATTCGACGAGGATATTAATGGAGTTCAGCAGTGACTGTCCCTTGGAGCGCGAGTAGTCGGTGTAAATGATCGTGACCGGAAATTCCAGCCACTTCATCTTTGAACGCGCCAGTTGGGCAACGATTTGAGAAGCATGTGCCATACGGTTTTGCGTCAAATGCACGTGTTCGACAGCGTCGCGGCGCAGTAATCGCAGACCGTTGTGCGCATCGGTCAGTTTCATTCCGGTGCGCACGCGAGTCACCAGCGCTGCCGTTTTCAGCACCACACGCTTGAAACTGGAGATATCGACATGGCCTTCAAGGAAGCGGGAGCCGAAGATAATCGGCGTGTCGGTATCGATTGAGGTGCGGCGCATCGCAACGGCATCTTCGACACGGTGTTGTCCATCGGCATCAAAGGTGACGGCGTAGGTGCCGTCGGTGCGGGTGAGGAAGTATTCGAAACCGGTCTGAAGGGCCGCACCCTGACCGAGGTTAATGGGATGCGTCACCACGTGTGCCCCGGCTAGGCGTGCCTGTTCGGCAGAACCATCTCGTGAACCGTCATCGATACACACGATATTCGGGAACGTGCGCCGCGCCTGCTGGATCACCTGTCTGACAACTGTGGCCTCGTTATATAAAGGCACAATCAGCCACGTGTCCTCATATCGCTCCATGCTGGCATTATTCCACACCGGTGCGCACGCTCTGCCTGCGCATTGCCGAAGTGTGCGGGTGGTGCCTGTGATCTTGGGCTGTGAGTGCGTATGATTAAGTGGCTACAGTACGTCAGGAGGGTATATGCCCAGAATTGTTGATACTGCCGATGTTGCATCGAGCGCGTCCATTGGCGAAGGCTCCAGCATCTGGCATCTCGCCCAGGTACGCGAAGATGCTCACATCGGTGAAAACTGCATCGTTGGCCGTGGTGCCTATATTGGCGAGGGCGTTCACATGGGGAACAACTGCAAAGTGCAGAACTACGCCCTTGTCTATGAGCCCGCATCCCTTGCCGATGGTGTCTTTATCGGTCCGGCAGCAGTCCTGACCAACGATCACTTCCCCAGGGCCGTCAACCCGGATGGAACCATCAAATCTGCATCTGACTGGGAGCCGGTTGGCGTCACCATCAAGGAAGGCGCCGCAATTGGCGCTCGCAGCGTGTGCGTGGCGCCCGTGACGATTGGCGCATGGGCCACAGTCGCTGCCGGAGCAGTCGTCACGAAGGACGTCCCTGATTTCGCCCTTGTTGCCGGCGTGCCAGCCAGGCGCATTGGGTGGGTCGGCCGCTCGGGCGCACGCCTTGAACCAGTGGATCGACATGACATTGACGAGGGCGCTCGCAGCGCTCTCGAACCGGTGAACGAGGGGCAGACACTGTACCGCTGCCCTTTGACTGGTGACCTGTACTACGAAGAACAATCAAGTGATGGACAGACAACGTTGAAAGAGGTTTCTCACTAATGGAACGTGCATTTATCCCGCCTGCAAAGCCACTGATCGGTGACGACGAGCGTCAGGCTGTTGACGATGTGCTCGCAACCGGAATGGTTGTTCAGGGCCCTCAGGTCAAGGCTTTCGAAGAAGAATTCTCTGAGCAGGTTGTCGCAGGCGTGAACTGCGTGGCCGTCAACTCCGGCACATCAGCTCAGCATGTCGCCACGCTGGCCTCACAGCTGCCGGAAGGCGCTGAAGTCATCGTTCCGTCGTTCACCTTCGCTGCCACCGGCAACTCCGTTGCCATCGCAGGAGCCAACCCTGTGTTTGCTGATATTGACGTCAACACGTTCACCCTCGATCCGGCCAGCGTTGAAGCTGCAATCACTGACAAGACCGTAGCCATCGAGGTCGTGCACCTGTACGGCCTGCCGGCCAACATGCCAGCCATCCTTGAGATCGCCAAGAAGCACAATCTGCTGGTCTTCGAAGACTGCGCTCAGGCACACGCCGCGTCGATCAACGGCAAGCCGGTGGGTACGTTCGGCAGTTGGGGATCCTTCTCCTTCTACCCGACGAAGAACATGACGTCCCTTGAGGGCGGCATGGTCACCACCGCTGACGATGAGCTTGCTCGCCGCTGCCGCCTGATCCGTAACCAGGGCATGGAAAAGCAGTACGCCAATGAGTTGGTCGGTCTGAACAACCGTATGACTGATGTGGCTGCTGCTGTTGGTCGCACACAGCTGAAGAAACTCGCAGGCTGGACGAAGACCCGCAAGGAGAACGCTGCAAAGCTCAGCGAGGGTCTCGCCTCTGTGGACGGAGTGGTCACCCCGACCGTGCCGGAAGGCTACTCACACGTCTACCACCAGTACACAATCCGTCTGGAAGGCGCGACCGGCGAGGAACGTGATGCCTTCCGCGACGCACTGAAAGACCAATGGCAGGTCGGCTCCGGCGTGTACTACCCGATCCCGAATCACCGCCTGCAGTCCCTGGCACCCTACGCTGAGGGTCTTGAACTGCCGAACACGGAAAAGGCTGCCCGCGAGGTTGTCTCCCTGCCGGTTCACCCCTCCCTGTCGGCTGAAGACCTGAATCGCATCGTTGAGGCCGTGTCCGCATGCGCCAAGGCTGGAGCGTGAGTCGCATGACATCATCAGCACCCGAGCGGCATCGCATCGAAAAAGGACAGCCTATTCGCGTAGGTGTCCTCGGCATCGGTTCGATGGGACGTCACCACGTGCGCAATGCACGCTCAACCGAAGGGTTCGAACTGGTCGGCATTGCCGATCCCAGCGGTGACCGCTTCGGCGTTGCCGGTGACATGCCTGTTCTTCCAGACGTTGATGCTCTGATCGAAACCGGGATTGACGCCGCCATTGTTGCTGTCCCCACCATTTTCCACGAGGAAGCGGCTCTCAAACTGGCTGAAGCTGAGGTTCACACACTGGTTGAAAAACCGCTTGCCGCAAGTGTCGAGGCCGGACAGCGTCTGGCTGACGCGTTCAACGCAGCAGGACTTGTCGGCGCTGTTGGCTACGTGGAGCGTTGCAACCCGGCGATCATGGAGATGCGTCGCCGCGTTCAGGACGGCCAGCTCGGTCAGGTCTACCAGATCGTCACGCGTCGCCAGTCCCCATTCCCTGCACGCATTTCAGACGTGGGCGTTGTCAAGGATCTGGCCACTCACGACGTGGATCTGGCCGCATGGGTCGCCGGCTCCACCTATGCCGAACTGTTCGCTCAGACCGCGTACCGGTCAGGGCGTGAACACGAGGACATGGTCACGGTGTCGGGTCGTTTCGCCAACGGAGTGCTGGTCAACCACCTGGTCAATTGGCTCACTCCGTACAAGGACCGCACCACGATCGTCACCGGCGAGCATGGCGCGCTGGTCGCCAACACCGTGATGGGGGATCTGACCTTCTTCGAAAACGGCCAGATGCCTGTCCAGTGGGATCAGATCGCCGCATTCCGCGGAGTGTCCGAAGGCACCATGACGCGCTACGCCTTGACCAAGCGTGAGCCGATCGCCGTGGAGCAGGAGCACTTCCGCGACGCCATCTGGGGCGTTGGCGATGAGCACGTCACGATGAATGACGGCCTTGCTGCGCTGCGCGTGGTCGAAGCAATCCTGAAGTCCGCTTCATCCAATGAGGTTGTGCACTTTGAGTGAGGAATACAGTCGCGGCCTTTCCTCTGTAAAACGCTCAGCTATCAAATACTTTATTACTGTTGCGAGAGAAAACGTATAACTATGTGGATGGGCGTAATCTAGGCGAAAACCGTCCACTCAAAAAGTGACGAGTAGAGCTGAACGGAGGGGCAAGATACCTTTGAGAACTGTTGGAGTGAGATAGTGGTTGATGCCTTTGAGAGACGGGCAACCGCAATCGATTCATGCGTAGGTGGGGGCGTACTTGTCATTATTCCTGCATGGAACGAAGAGGCGAGTGTCGGGTCTGTTATAACAGAGGTCAAGGAATCGCTCCCCGAAGCGTCAGTCCTTGTTGTCTCCGACGGCTCGACCGATGCGACTGCCGCCATAGCCTGTGAGTCGGGCGCTGAAGTGTTGGATCTACCAATTAATCTTGGCGTTGGCGGTGCTATGCGAGCGGGCTTTAAGTTTGCGCAGCTCTCTCGCTATGCCGTTGCAGTTCAAGTGGACGCGGATGGTCAGCACAACCCGGAAGACATCTCTCATTTGATTGCGACTTTAGACGATGGATATGACGTCGTGATAGGTTCGCGTTTTGCAGGTGTCGGCAAATATGCTGTGAGAGGGCCAAGAAAATGGGCAATGCGTTTTTTGGGAAAGGCTCTATCGCACATCTGCCACACCGACTTAACAGATGTTACATCCGGCTTTAAAGCATATTCATGCAAGGCAATCGAATTGTATTCTCGCGAATATCCTGCAGAATATCTAGGGGATACCATTAATGCCATAGTGATCGCTTCGAAAAATAACCTTCGTATCACGCAAGTCGGGGTGACAATGAGAAAGCGCTTGGCTGGCACTCCTTCGCACTCTCCACTAAAATCCGCGGTCTATCTTTTGCGGTCGATGCTGGCCCTAGGCATCGCTGTCATCACGCCGAGATAGAGAGAAGAAAATGGGATATCGTATACTACTGGCAGTTTTTATTCTCTCGATTGCTATAGTTTTGGTCCGTTTAGTTCAGAAGAAGCAGATCAAGGAAAAGTACATTTGGCTTTGGCTGAGTTTGGATCTTCTTGCATTCTTGGGAGCGATCTTTCCTTCAGTTGTAGATAGGATCGCGCATCTTTTAGGATTCCAGCTTGCTTCAAACATGGTCCTTGTCGTCGTAGTAGCTGTTCTGGTCGTTTTGCAGCTTCACCAAAGCGTGGTAGTGACGAGGCTGGAAGAGGACAGAAGAAGAATCATCGAGGAAATTGCGCTGCTGCGTTATGACCTCTCAGACGGCAAAGGCACTGCGAAAGAAGATTAGAACAACTTACTTGTGAGTGCATTCGGTCACTTCATATAGACGGGCATTTCCCTGCTTGTCGACTAGAGTGATCCCGGGAGCCGTGTCAAGATGCTCGAAGCCACGAAAGAACTCATTCTCGCCGTTGACGAACCCATCCCATAGGATGAAGTCTTCCCCAAAGTCGAGAACATGGTATGCATTGAGACGGTTTAAGGCTGGACAAATCGTGGGATCACTTGCAACATTTCTTAGATTATTGGCGACCAGAGTTTGATCTGAGTTCGGTGGATAAGTTAGCGCTGGTTGGGGGAAAACGGCTTTTCTACCCGATACTGCCCACACGAAGGACGAACCGTCCCAGGGGTCGCCCATAATCGCTTCGTCTGGGGCGACATGATTGGAGATACGACTGAGAAGTTGGTATTCATCAAGCGACAGAAGATAATGCTGATCGCTGTCCGTTTGAGGAATGCGGTATCGTTCGCGGAGTGACAGACTCGCTTGATTCATTTCATCGGAAAATGTCAAAACGATAACGAAGACTCCGATGGCTAAGAAAACAATGATATTTCTTGTTGAGCGATGCGAGGAAGAAAGAAGTGTGGCTGTAGTCCATTGTGTAACCGCAGTCAGCCCAATTGCAGCTATTGGCACCGCTAAGAGCGGTAAGGCAGCATAAAGGCGTTGAGAGTCGGAATACCACAGGCCAAGAATGGAAGCTCGTCGCGGGAAGTCTAGAGCGTATGCAGTGACAGCAAGGAATCCGAGTGTGGAGTAGCTGAAAGGCAAAAAGCGGTACCGGGGTCTCCAAAGACATACCAGTGCGCCAATCACTGTAGCAAGAGCTAACAGCAGTCCTCCCCATGACAAGGCCGGCACATTGATATTGATACCCACACCAAATGTCAGAACTCGCCAAAGCGCTTCCCACTTATCGCCCTGTGGTTCCCACGCTGTTTGCGTGGCACGCATCTTTCCGAGTTGAGTACCTGGAATTGACGTGATTTTTTCCAAGATAAGGTATGACACGACTATGAGGCTGGTCGCTATCGCTGCTGCTACGAAACGTGCCCAGGCTGGACCTTTCTTGAAAAGTGCACGCGGAAGAATAGACCAAGCCCAATACACTAATAGTGGTGCGACCGCGATTATAAACAAAAATAGAGCATTGGGTTGGGAAAGTGCTAGCGCAGCGAGTGAAGCTAGGAGTATGAGGATAATTTCCCAATTATGCGGGCCGAACCTATCAAAAAGTAAAGTTACCGAGACTGCGAATGCGGCCGGAATAAGAGAATATGCTAGAAGATTTGGGTAAAGAACGCCGTATGAAATAAAGAGAAATGGAAATTGCGGGAAGAGCGTGGCAAAAAGAAGGGACAAGTAAATCTCTTTGGAGCTCGTTGGTCGCAGCGAGGAAACCAATGCGGCAACGCTTCCCGGCCACACACAGGAGGCGATGACTATGACAACAGAATTCACTGAAACGGGTATCGGGGTGCCAAAAGTGAGGGTAACGAGGGAGGCGATCGCGTGGAACGCAGCTGGATAAAAACTGGGCCCGCCGGGGACAATCGACATGTGAAGAGAAGAAGCGTCGTTTTTTTGGGTGATCCATTGAACAACGTTGACGTGAAAGACCCCGTCGAAGGTTTGAGAAAAAGCACCCGGAATGCCAAATGCGCCAATTAGCCGTGCAGCAATGAGAACGGCAGAGGCAATAATCGCGCCGACTAAGAGAATGCTACGCGTAGATAGAAGTGCCTGGCGGGATGGAAGGACCTGTCTCCATACTGAAGGTCGCAAGCTGCCTAACAGTGAGATAAGGGCGCCTGCGAGTGCCACCCAAAGCGGGTTCCATGGAATGGAAAAGTATGGGAACAGTATGGCAGAGATCGCAAAGAAAGCAACGGAAATCAGGGGACTTATCCCCCATAGCAGCAGGCCTCGGACGCGCCACGAACGTCCGATGAAAAGCCCTGGAGCGTAGAGCCAGAATATGGCACCTAATATTGGTAAGACAATATGTGTCCAGGAAATGAGACTTGTAGGCATATTAATCCTAAATAATCTCCAAAGACTCAAGCGTATTCACAATGGTGGAGGAGGGGTGATATTTATTCAGGGTAGACTCATGCCGAAAAGAGTCCACGTTGAGAAAGAAGTCTTTCAGAGCACTAATGGACATATGAGTCAGATTGAAAGTCTGATAGCCATCTAGGTGGCGAGTTTCTGTTTTCTTTCGATGCACCGCAAGCGGGATTCCGAGTATTGTTGCTTCTTGCTGGAGCCCCCCTGAGTCGGTCACGATGTGGTCTGCGTGGGAAACAAGAGGAACAAAATTGAAGTACGATCGTTTCTCCCAACGTTGGAAATCTGAGTCGAATAGAGAATCTAAGCCTAGTGCCTTTACCTTGACTGTCTCTGGTCCACCCATGACCCATATCACGGGTATTTTCTTTGAGTGTTCTTTCATACAGTGAACAACTGCGGTGAAGTCGCTTGTAGATCGCAGCAGCTCAAATCGGTGAAGCGTCAAAAGGCAATAGCGACTTGGTAGCTCTTCAGCAACGCTGGCGCTATCGACAGCGAGCCTGAGTGCATCGATTATGGTGTTCGCCTCAGTGTTGACAACGATCCCTCGTGCCTTTCGAAGGTTATGCACTTCCCTCGGACTTGGGGCGAAATGGATGTCGGTGAGCTTGGCTGTCAAAATTCGATCTATTTCTTCAGGAAAAGGGGAAAATAGTGATCCTGAACGCATCCCAGCTTCGATGTGAATAACACGTGCACCGAGCCTTCGCGCGATCTTCGCCCCTAGCAGTGTGGTGAAGGTGTCTCCGTGAACTGCGACGTAGGCACGATGAGCATCCTGCTTTAGATCGTTAAGTAAGGCTTGCCTATTGTGATGTGAGTAAGAAAGCACAGAGCAGGCCCATTGCGGTACCTGGCTATTTGAACTCAGCGGAGTGAGCTTCGGGTCGGTGACAAACCATCTATCCGGAGGTCTAATGCCGAACTCCTGCGATGTTGAGTTTATCGCCTCCATTGAGTGGTGGGCAGTGCACCAAAGGAGATAGCGGACTCCGCGTTCGTCCAAAAGACGTAGTACTGGCGCGATTTTAATCAGTTCGGCCGTCGTCCCGTATATGAAGGCAATCATGTGTCATCCTAGAAACTTGAGTATCCTTAGCTGCATACAATCTAGCAGCGTCAGGAAGGTTCAGCTATGTCCGAGACACTCGGTGTCGTGGTGCCGGTCTACAACGAAGAGCGATGGATCTCTGGTGCCCTTGAAGCGTTGGCTGATGCGCTGGGTTACGCAAATCTGAAAGCTGATGTTGTGATTGTTGACGATGGTTCCACGGATAGTTCGCCAGTCATACTGGATGAGCTTTCGGGAAAATATGGCTTCAGAGTGTTTCATCGGTCGAATCAAGGCAGGTTTCTTGCTCGAAAATTTGGATTAGAGCAATTGAACACGGATTATGTTCTTCTGCACGATTCGCGTGTTTTTCTCCAGCGACAATCCCTCGACTTTGTCTGGAATGATCTTAAATCGAATGAAGACATGTCTTACAACGGCGATGTTGTTGTTCGTACTGAGCGAAATGCTTATGCAGGATTTTGGGCTGGTCTTACCGCCATTGGATGGCATCGCTATTTCCGCACTAGGAAACGCATCCGTGTCGATATTGAGAATTTCGAGGTCTTTCCCAAGGGAACAGGATGTTTTCTTGCACCACGGAACTTGTTGAAAAGCGCATATGAGAACTTTACATCAAGCTATTCTAATCTAAAATTAGTATCGGATGATACCCGACTTATTCGCTATATTGCCGGTGAAACGGGTTATTTTATTGATCCACGCTTTGTGTGCGAATACGAAAGTCGCGACAACTTTAGGAACTGGATTAAACAGGTGTTTTATAGGGGGACTACCTTCGTCGATTCGTATTTGACGTATTCAAACCCCGTGCGGCGGTTCTTTTTTGTGGGCACCGGCTCGCTTGTCATACTGGGTCTTCTCGGAAAGAGCCATCCGAAGCACCTGGCTCTCGTTGCTCTTCTTGCTGATGGGGCAGCTGGGAAAGTCTCTCGGTATTGTGGCGCATCCACGCATGATGCGCTCTGTGTTTCTGCTTTGTTGCCCTTGTTTGGCGTAGCGTTTACTGGAGGACTTTTGCGGGGCTCGTGGAACTTGCTGCTCGCGAAGATGTGTCGAGGCGAGAATGAGAAGACTGATTAGTAAAATTGGTCCTATTGGAGTTGCACTTTTACTTGCATCTTTTTTGGGCTATATTTTACTTGCATATGTGGCGAGAGTGCTTACGCCCAATGAGTATTCTGCATTTCAGGCATCGTGGGGATTGATATTTGGATTTGGTTCCGCTTTTTCAGTTGTTGAACAGGAGATCTCCAGACAACAGGCGAATCTGGACTTCGACCGTTCAGGCCCCAATAACTACCCACTGAAGGTTTGTATCATATCGCTATGTGCTGTAGTGCCAATTGGTGTTGCAGGATTAGTGTCAGGCTTTTTTGAAAGGCTAAGCCAAGAACTCGGGAGCATAGGTGTTTATGCTGTATTAATCGCAGTGCTTGGTTTTATTCCACAATTTGTGGTGCGCGGTGTATTGGTGGGACGCGAAGAGCATCTTCAATATGCAGCACTCTTAGTTATAGAACCTGTCTTGCGATTGGTAGCAGTGGCAGTCTTTATGTACATAGCTCTGCGAGAGAGCCTGCTGTCCTATTCGATCGTGGCGGTTGCAACTGGGTCTTATGCATTTTCGTTCTTCTTGATTCCGACCGCGCGGTTTGTAGGGCGTACAGAATGCAATGTCTCGTGGCTTTCGATTCTTCGTCGTCTAGCGGTTTTAGGGACGGGGATTGCACTGTCTGCAGTTCTCATTACAGGGTATCCAGCGTTTGTGACAGCTATAGTCGGTACAAGCGAAGGACTGGGCTCCTTTTTCACAATCGTTACAGCTTCACGAGTGCCGCTGATCCTAGTGGCGCCTATACAAGCGGTGGCTGTTCCGCAAGTGGTTCGGCTGATACGCGGTGGCAAGAGCAGAAAACTAGCACAAGTTGTTTTACGTTCATACTTGCTCGCATCTTTTTGTGCCATTGTCGCTTTTGCCGTCGGATATGGTTGTGGACCGCTTGCAGTGCACGTCTTATTTGGTTCTCAATATTCCCCAAGCAGATTTGAGTCTGCAATAGTGGCAACAGCTACGGTCATGATTGCTGCAACGCAGCTAGCGTGTGCGTGCCTTGTGGCATTCGAACGCTATATTCTTCTTGCTGTTGGATGGGGGACCGGGGTTGCCGGTGCATATCTGGCTTTGACTTGCTTACCGCTAGATCTTGTTGGGCGTGCGACTTGGGCCTTACTTACTGGTTCCGTGATGGCTTGTTTAATGACTGGCATTTTCGTCATGAGGCAAAGCAAGAAAGCAGCTAAGAGCGAGCATAAACTCAGCGAAAGAAGCGAAGAGTAAAAGGAGCCCTATTGAAGACAGATGGTTGGCTACGCTGATCCTCAAGAGACTGCGTTAAGATGAACTGCTACAGGATTATGACTAGCACCATCAACGAGATTCAGGATTTCCCAACAAAAAGATGTCTGAAGTAGCGAGCAAGAATCATGCCCTGGCAGCGAACAGCACGAATAGGGCAGATGTCTTAAGAAGATCACCCAAACGGCTGGATATCCAAGGTCTTCGCGCACTATGCATGGTGCAAGTCCTCCTGTATCACGCGTGGCGCATCGGTTCCCCCATCGGCGTTGATGCGTTCATCATGATTTCCGCCTTCTTGATGACCTCTTCTTTCGTGCGCCGCTCTGAGCACGGAGCGATGCCGTTCTTCGTCGAAAGGTGGGCTAATACCTTCAAGCGCCTGTTGCCTCCGCTAGTCGCCACCGTTTTATTGACAGTTGTTGCCTCGCTGGCCATTCTCCCGCCTTCGAGATGGCTTGAAATTCTGACCCAAGGAATTGCCTCTATAACGTATTGGCAAAACTGGCGCCTCGTCGGAGTCTCGGCTGACTACTACGCTAACAACGTCGGCCTGGCCAGCCCGCTTCAACATCTGTGGTCCATGTCCATGCAGGGGCAAGTATTTCTGCTTTGGCCATTTCTGATGACCATATGCGTCCTGCTTGCCAGAAAAGACCGGAAGAAAATTCGTCCGGTAGTGTTCGCCTCTTTCATGATTTTGACGCTGGTATCTCTGTTATGGCTTTTGTTCTGGGCCCCAAATGATGCTTCAGTATACTTTGACACCCGCGCCCGCATCTGGGAATTCTCCCTAGGATCAGCCATTGCTGCAGCCGCTCCATGGCTCCAGAAGTATGTTAAGCACCGCTTCCCAGTGGCATGGGCGGGACTCTTAGTTCTCATTGTGTATTGCTTGGTTGAGATAGGTACCTATCCCGGTCCGATGGCTGTAGTCCCGATGCTCGCAGTATCAGCGATTCTACTGTTTCCGTCAGATTCAAGATTTTCTGCTTCACGTTTCGTGTCAAAAACACCGCTACCCAATATCGGTGATATCTCATATGCCGTCTATCTTGTTCATTGGCCTATCTTTACTCTGGTGCTCGCTGCACTTGGCCAGCCACGACTTGATGTCGCTCAGGGGTGCATCCTCATTGTTGTTTCCCTAGTTGTGGCCCTTGGCCTGACACGGTTCGTAGACGATCCGGCTCGGCAGGGGAAATGGGTTAATGCTCGAACAATCAATAAGGCGATCGTCGTTGCTGTTTCGCTGGTCGTTGGCTGTGCTCCTCTACTCGTGGCGTTCTCCGTGTTCCGTCAGGGTGCCGCAGATAGTCTGGCAATGGATCTGCAGAGCGGCGAAGAGGCCCAGGCATACCCCGGAGCAAGAGTGCTCGCAGATCTCCCGGGAGCTAGCCTTAATGCGGACAACAACTTTACTGAGGAGCCGATTCCAAGCCCCTTCGCTCTTGACTCCCAATGGGCAAGCTTCCCCGATGACTGCGATGCTGAGGCTGAAGAAGAACTTGAATCAGAAAAATCCTCATGCAACCGATGGGGCGATGCTGACGCGGCAAACGGACGAATACTGATTGCAGGAGATTCGCACGCCGAGCAAATGATTCTAACCCAGATTGTGCCGTTCCTGACATCAGCAAGTTGGAGCGCTGATGCAGTCCTGATGGGTGCCTGTCCGTTTGGCAGTCCTGAAGAATACAAAGGAAAATGTCGTGATCAGAACGAGAAAATCCTCAAATATATCGAGCGAGAAAACTTTGACGCGATAATTGTGATCAGTACGGCGGCCGCCGTTGATGCGCCTGACGAAAAGGTGGTTGCCGGCCTAGAAGAGGTGGTTGCGAAGCTTACCACTCAAGGCCACACCGTCATCGGAGTTCGCGATAACTTGAGAAGCGCTGAGAGCTTGTATGACTGTTCTGACCAGAGGAAGCCGGATGAGCTCTACGGCGGATGTGTGCTTGACAGGACGCAATATTTCGCTGAAGTTGACCCAGGCCTTGCTTTAGAGGAGTATGACGGTTTTCATCAGATAGATATGACTGATGAAGCATTTTGTATTGATGATCAATGTCCGACGATCATCGGGAATGTTTTCGTGTACTTGGACCATAACCATGTCACCCTCGACTACGCCAGAAGCATGGCTCCTGCATTCAGTCATCGACTCAATGAAATACTTCAGGCGATTTAATGAGGCGAAAGGTTGCGCCTTAAGAACGACGAAAATTCCCAAATCTTAAGTCACCCCACCGACGGAGCCTCTTTTCCAGAGGTTTCTCGATCAATAGGTGGAGCCCGCCGGCCGCAGCAAGCGCGATGATGAATACGACGCACCACACAGGGATAGTCCACACTCCCCACGGAATGAGTCCAGTGAAGCTCTTGAAGGAATAGAGGACAGTAGCGTGGACGAGGTAAAAAGCATACGACCATTCACCGCCTGTCACGAGGAACCGGTGCCTCAGGGGCGAATAGCGCCCCTCAATGTCCGCCGATGCGCAGATGGCAATCATCAAGGCGTAGATGAGTGCCAAGATGACGGGCATGAGAGTATGTAGGGACGTGATGAAAAAGCTTGGATGGTCGTGGTATCGAGAATTCAGGAGCCAATAGAAAGCAATGACGCCAGCAATCATGATGTAGGCAGACCACGGGGGAAGCTGAAAGCGTACACCAGCGCGCAATAGGTGCGCGAGCGCCATTCCGAGAAAGAACTCCCAGACTCTCTCCAGCGGAGGGGAAATGACGAGTTCCGACGCACGAAGCAGGCACATGACAATACCTACTCCAATGGCGCACGTGAGGAGGGCGAAAGCAGTTTTCTTTTTCATTGTCGTGCGCGAATTCACTAAAGGGTGAAGGAAATAGAAAAACGCTTCACCCGAAAGAGTCCAAGCCGCGGGATTTCCTGAAAACAGTACCGCAGGCTGGGTGGAAAACCCCTGGAGCAAGATGATTGACAGTGCAATGACTGGAAGTGAGAACTGCTTGACCCAGGACTGATCATCAGGCGGTGTGGAAAAAGAATAGAAAACGAAAAGACAGGGTATCAGTGCCACGAGATGGGCCGGCCATATCCTGGCGAATCTTCTCCACCAGAATTGTCGAATGCCCGTTGACGGCGCGGCTGACCAAGTGAGGACGAAACCGGAAAGAACGAAGAAAAATGAAACACCCGTATATCCCACGTCCAGGAGCGACTGATGCCGAAGGGGTGCCAGATTCGCCATATGGTATGCGAAGACGCCAAATGCTGCCCACCATCGTAAGCCGGTCAGGGAATCAAGGCGTTTATGCATCGGCAATTTCTTATGACTGAGAATAGGAAGCGAGATCTATTGGTCGGCTGGCGGAAGTAGATTCTCATGCCCACACCACCCTTTTTCCACGAATTCCTTTGCCCATAGCCCGACTTGCTTTTTCCCGCACAGATATGCGCGGAGCTGCTGTAGGCGTGAAAGACTTGAATAAGCTTCGAAAGCCATAGGATGGTTCATCATAATGCGGACTGAACGATACTTGGCAATAAAGTTGTCGGCACGCGTAGCTTTTGCTACGGCTTGTAGGGGACGCTTTATGGCGGGTGTCAGTCGGATGGGTGCCTGATGAAATAGCCGTGCGTCACGGCCGGTTGCTTCCTGATAAAGATGGGAGGTAAATCTTGAATACCATTCGCGGGTAAGAGTCAGGTGCGATCCGCCCTTTAGCCATAGCATCCAAAATTCATGGTCCAGCATCGGCAGTGCCCACGAATAGCCAAAGAACTCGTACGTCGACATTGAATTATTGATATATTTAGCTTGTCTTTCCCTGAGGTTGAACCATTCGATAAGCTCTTGTATTGCTCGAGGGCCATTACTGGAACCAATTTCTAAAGCTGCTCGTTGAAGTTCTGCTTGCCAAACCGGATCGCGGCCAATGGCATGATAGCAGCCTTGAAGATTAGCGTGGTGTTTAGTTATTGCGGCCAAGATCTCTTTGTACGAATGCCCTTTTTCGCAAAGATTTTCGTCGTGCATATTGCCGACAATCGTATGGCCAGGCAGGAAAACAGCATCGTCCTCAACGAGCTTGTTTTCTTTAATAACACTAAGTGGATACCAATCTTGAATGTGTGGGAGTGATGTTCCTTTCCAGGTTTCTCTGAGAAAGTGCTCGAAATCAGATCCTGTCACAGCTTTGTGGACTTTTGAAGTATCAAGGGGGACCACAAACCAGTCAATTCCTAATTCATTTGCAACCAGATGCGAGATGTTGACTTCATCGCTGTCATCTTTTCCGTACGTAAATGCGATCACATTTTCGACATGTTTCAACCGTAGGTAGGATGCGAGAAGCCGTGAGTCGAGCCCTCCGGATAGAGGAATGACAAGTTGCCTTTCCCCGACGACGCTGAGGAGGCGCTCGATGCTGCGGTCGAGCGCATGCTTGAATAAGTCACTAAATTCTTCAGCATCGGTAACACTGTCTGGAGAGAAGGCATACCGCGCGTAAAGATGAGACGCTTCCTCCCCGTTTTTTCTGAGGATGACGTAGCGGGAGGCTTCAGTTGAATAAACGTTTTCCGCAAGGGTGTGAGGACCGATACAAAAGCCTGTACTCTCAAATATCCGAGCCTGTTGGTCATTCCGCTCGAGTGACTTCAATGTGCGAGTCGTCTCGAAGTCGTCAGTGACCAGCCACCTTCCGTTAGCAAATGCATAGGCAAGCGGATGGGAACGAATCCGGTCACTGGCTATAATTGGGTTTTCCTCTCGCTCATCGACGATGGTCCAGTGGCCAGGAAGTTTCGCCAAAATGTCTTCATTTACGCCATTCGATACCATCTCCATTATGAGCTGTGTATCGCTGGACATTGACCAGACGTGGAGTCTGCCTGAACAATCTGTAATCCACCAAGGCGATGCCAGTTTGAGATCGATCATTTTCATTAGGAATGCTTCCTTCGACGAGCGAATGTGAAAGAGCAAGAATCACAGTAAGCATCATCATACAGAAGAGAACCATAGCTATTGCTTAAGTTCTGTAGGGAAGGAGCTAAACTGATGGTGCAACATGGAGTATTGTCTTGCTAGACCTGCGGACTTGCCCGTGAGATATGCAGGAGGACAGTTCATGCTGGAGATACCAGGCGACGCAGTTTTTGCTTACTCAATTACCCAAGAGCCTGATGTAGCTTTTGCCCAGTCGGAAAAGCTTGCTGGTTCTCTATTTCTCAATACAACCGAGAAGACTGAGAGCAGAGAATTCACAAATGTCGATGGGTCCTCACAGGCTGTAGTTATTGGTTTTTGTGTTGATGCGCATGGTGAGCGATCCCGTGACGAGATACCGCAGATGCTTCTCGAAGCTGCACTTGATTCCGGGATTAAGTACGCATATGAGCTGTGTAACCGTCTCGCAGGAAAATACATCGTCTACTTAAGTGTTGATGGAGAAACTGTGGTCTGGGGGGATGCGACGTGCAGTATGTCCGTCTTCTATACTCACGAGGATCCTGTGGTGGCCTGTGGTGTGTCAGAGAATCTGGTAGGTGCTTATGTGAGCAACCGTTCGGATTCTCAGATGGTCAAGATTACAACGAATGCTCCTGATGGTCAGCCCCTTCCGAACAATGTGACCAGCTTTGACCATGTCAGAATTCTTCTCCCGAATCATATACTTTATGTTCGTCAACAATATGCCGAACGTGTGTGGAGGACCCCGGGTCTGGTCAGACGGACAGCTCTCGATGAGGTCGTAGTGAAAACGCTTCTTCTTATGAAGAATATATATCGAGAATATAATAAGTATTATGACTTGCTGTGTCCGTTAACTGCTGGATATGACAGTAGGATTAATTTTGCCTTTATGAAGGAACTGGGTGATAACCCGGCAACATTCACCTTCCGGCATCCTTCATTCACGGATGAAACGCCGGATTTGAAGATTTCTCATGTGATATCTGAATATTATGGCGTGCCGCACTCTATAGTTATGGACTCCCGTATGGAGGAATCTGAAAAGAGCCATTATAAAAGAATTGTCGGTAGAGATGCAACTGATTATTCGCTTAATCTAGCGCTTACCATTAGAAAAACATTCGGTAATAGAGCGATTCTCAACGGGAATATAATCGACCAAATAGGTAAAAGTGTTACGGGTAATAACGTTCCCGATAGACTCGCTTCGCCATCCTTTGTTCGTTCCCGTATTTACAATAGCGGCAAACCAGCCTTGCAGATACTCGGACTCTATCTTAGGGACGTGAGGCAAAATTGTGGAAATGATGTGTTTGATGTTTTAGCCTGGGAACAGGACTGCTGTAGATGGGCTACTCAAAGTGATATTACCTATGGCATGTGTGGTGTGAACATGCTTACACTGTCAAACTGTCGAGAACTTATCTTGGAATGGATCAAGGTCCCGCGAAAACAACGCGTCCGCAAGGAGCTCCATAAATCGCTCTTCCAGCAGCTAGACCCGAAGCTTCTTTCTTTCGGCTTCACACCCGAGTCTAATATCAAGAGAATAGTGAGGCTCAATTGGCCAATATTCTATCTCAGTTGTTATGGGTACGGTTGGTACGTTTCAAGACACTCACGTTAGAAGAACTTAGGACGGTGAAATGCTGGTGAAAACGAGAGAATCTTCTATCTGAGGAGGTGAAAGAATTGCGGGGGATCTGGCATCGACTACATGAAAAGCTGCTGCGCGAGAAGAATCGTAGTCCAGTGGTATCTGCGATCTTGACTCTGATGACGGGAACCATGATCTCCCAGATCGTCATTTTTATATTTCAAATTTTTATCAATCGAATTTATACTGACTACGAAAAAGGGCTTTTCGGAATATATGGAACCATTACCTCCTTCGTTATCGCCGTAGCAGCGTTGAGATTCGATGTTACCCAGATGTTGCCCAAATCAGATACTGTTGCTCGTGTTTTGAAAAAGATTGCAACTCGTTCGATAGTGGTCTCCTCTTTTTTGACTTCACTATTTTGTATTATATTTTCGAAGTTTCTTGAAGATAGGTATCATCAATCCCAGGAATTATCGAAATGGCTAATGATTTCCGGTTTGACAGTCTTCTTGGTGGCAGAGATAACGAATATTCAGTACTGGTTGACGCGAAAAGAGAGATTCGGAGCTCTTGCTTCCAACCAGGTTCTTCAGTCGACAAGTATTGTCTTCTTTCAACTTATAATGGGACTGTTGTGGAAGGGAGGTCTGGTCGGTCTTATAACGGGAACGATCATGGGTCAGTTGGTCGGGTTTGTCGCAATAAAGATCCGCACTCCAGAGCTCCGTGGACCCATACCGGATAATGCGCCTTCGATGCTTTCGCTAATGAGGCGCTATAGAAAGATGCCCTTGTTAAACGGTCCAAACGTACTTGTAGACTCGGTTCGCAATATGGGGATTAATTTGTTGATTGGTTCAGTGGCCGTCGCCGCTCTTGGCCAATTTCAACTAGCGTGGGCCATTATGCAAGTTCCCGTTGGACTTATCGCAGGCTCAGTTTCGCAGGTATTTCTCAAGAAGCTTGCAGTTGTTGAGCATGGGAAGATGTCAGGTCTTGTACGTTTTACTTTGATTCGAGCAGCGTTTGCTGCAATTGGGCCATTTGCTTTGCTATTCGTTCTGGCACCATGGCTATTTCCATTCGTTTTTGGCGCCCAGTGGGATCAGGCTGGCTATTTTGCTCAAGCACTTACACCATGGCTGTATATGACGGTCCTGACTTCTCCCATATCGAACATATTTGTCGTTACCGAAAATCAACGTCGAATGCTGATTTTTGCTGTTTTGTACTGTGTTGTTCCTTTATTGTGGTTGTGGTTCTCGCCGCTGACTTTGCTCCCGACCGTATTTGCTCTTGGCGGGCTTATGGCACTAATGCTGGGTGTGATGCTGTTGCTAGCGTGGAAATGCGCCGTGGATTTTGACAGGAAGCCGCCTGCTTCTGAATCTTCTATCTCGTAGGTCTAAGACATATGCCTGCGGAAGCAGTCGAGACTATCACGGTAGAATTTGCCTGATGAAGTGGCAAACGTCGTTTCGCTGAATCGCTCGCGTGCCCGTTTGCGGATTCGTTCTGGCTCAAAAATGCGTGGATTGCCGTAGAGGGCATCACAGGCGACAAACTGCATTGCTTGTGCAAGCTCGCTTTCATCGTCTATCGAAACGGTTACGCCTTCCGAAGGCCCTATCATGTATTGTCCTCCCCACGTTCGGGTTCCGATGCAGGGCAGGCCTACCATCTGCGCCTCTGCGAACACTGCGCCGGCTGATTCGACAGCGCTCGCAAGCACAAACGCATGTGTGTGTGACAGCAGATTGAAGATTTCATTTCTGGGCCGAGAGCCGAGGAAGTCAACCGCATCCGCGACGCCGAGATCTGTGCAATACGCTTTGAGGCGAGCTATTTCTCCTGATACTCCTCCTCCTATTACTACAAGCCGTGTATGCGGAATGGTGTTGCGTAGCCGGGCGAAAGCTCGGATAGTGAGTTTTGGACGTTTGTTGTCGCCAAGATGTGAGACATGGCTGAAAATAAAATCACTTCCGGAGACATAGGAAGGTATGGGAACGCTCTGGGCGTCATTAGGAACAGGCAAAGTGATGACTGTCCAAGGAGATGTGGAATAATACGATTCAAGCTTTTTTGCAAAGAGTGGAGACACGGTGGCGCGTCCCTGGGCTGCTCTGACAAGGCGCATAATTTCGCGGGTACGCGGTGAGTTATGTGCTCGTTTTATTGACGAAGGTCGGTGCTCGGTGAGGCAATAAGGAATACACCAACGTCTTGACGCAGCAGCAGCGAGATAAATTCCTGGGTAAACTGAATGGGCGTGCGCGATTGCTGGTCTACCGCAATGGGCCTCATACAGTTGAAAAGCCTTTTTCGCTTGAAGTGCAATCACGGAGAATTCACCGGGCAGCTTTTCTGAGGGGATATTTCTGACGGAACCGCGGACAACGCCAATCCCCTCCTCGATAGTGAAATTGAGTGGCTCGGCCGCTTTCCAGGGTTGCTGGGACGTGAGTGCGATGATACCAACTGTGAAGCCGGCTTTTTTCAGCATCTGGGCCTGTTCGCGGAAGAAAGTTCCATTCAAAGGAGAACTGGCACTCGGATACCACGATGGGAGAAGGAGCACATGAGGTGAAAACGATAACGAGCTGACTGAGGACCCTGTCATCTTTTGAGCATAGAGGATTTCGAGCTATCCTGGCGCCCTGTAGGATAGTGTCATCCAATTCCTGATGATGCGAGGCTCAAAGTGCATTCCACACCGACGATGATTTTTCATGCGCCCTATCCGATGGAGCAAAATCCTACTGCAGCCTCTCGTTTGCGTCCACTGCGGATGCGGCGCGCTTTCGCAGAAATCGGTTACCACGTGATTGATATGTCAGGGACGACGCCTGAAAGGCGCAGGAAGCTGGCTGCGTTAAGACGGGAGCTTCAGCAGGGGATGAAGCCGGAGTTTTTCTACAGCGAAAACTCCACGCAACCCAATGTATTCGCTACGAGCGTGAAGTCAGGATTTGCGCCGATGCTTGATAATGCGATCTTGAGTCATGTGCGCAGGCACGGCATCCCATCGGGTGTTTTCTACCGGGATATCTACTGGAAATTTGCACATGCCCCAGCAAAAACTGTCATTGGCAAGCTGTCGCCTTTTTTTCACCGACTCGATATGCGTGGATACCTCCGCAATAATGTGCATTTTTTCCTGCCCTCTGAAGGCATGGCAACCTATCTCAACCTGCCGAACGACGCAACGTTTTCTGCTCTTCCACCCGCAGGGGATAGTGGACGCACAATGCCGCTTCCAACAGGTCCGCTGAGATTGTTTTATGTCGGTGGGCTCGGCGGGCATTATCGTCTTGATGCGCTCTTCGCAGCCCTTAAACAAGAACCAAGTATTGAACTGGAGCTAGTGACGAGGCCTGAACAATGGAAGGCAGCCCTTGCTCAGGACTCTTCATTGGGCAGCGACCAGATTCATGTGCATCACTTGAATTCAAGTGAACTTGATCCGCTGTATGCGGATACTCACATCGGCATTCTTGCTGTTGAGCCGAGTGACTACCGGAAGTTTGCTGCGCCGGCGAAACTGTTCGAGTATATTTCGCGAGGGCGACCAGTTCTCGTGACAGCTGGAACCGAGGCCGCACGGATCGTCAACAAACTGGATGCAGGCTGGCAGGTCAATTACGGAATTGCTGATATTGCCCAGATCTTGACTTTCTTGAAAGCTCACCCTGAGGACGTTAAGCAGAAAGCGAGGAATGCTCGCATAGCGGCTCAGACTAATACGTGGAGAGACCGTGCTCGCTCTGTTGCCGAAGTCTTGACAGAAAGCAAGTGACAAAGATGAATCAATCATTTCGTGCCCGCCTGCTTGATTTTCTCCACGACGCCGCATTTTCCCTACCTGCGCCTGTGGCTGACACTGTCATGAAGCTTGCAGGGCCGGGTAGCCCCCTATATCCGGTAATTCGCAGAGCTCAAGGATACAAGCCCTACCCGCTTCCATCCCCGCTTGCGATTCCCGACGCGCCTATTCGAGTACTGATTGCGCCCGTAAACTTTGCGGAACAGGCGTGGCAGTGGGCACATGCTCTAGAACGTTCTTATCCGAACATAAATGCACAAAATGTGATGGTCGACTTTCCTGGAGCGTTACCATTCCGATCCGATCGAGTTATTCCCTACGGCGTTTTCACGCTCTCAAAGGATTGGGCACGCAAGTATTTCGAACAGGTCTCACAGTTTACGCATGTGCTGGTCGAGGCGGAGGAGCCTCTTTTCGGGCCACTATTTAACTTCAGCGTTGAAAAAGAAGTGCGAGCTTTACAGTCGCGGGGACTTTCTGTCGCCGTGTTGTCCCATGGTTCTGATACGCGAAATCCTCGCGCGCATGCGCGGCGAATCCACTCTTCTCCTTTCGATGAAAACGACCCTAAGACGCAACTACTCCAACGACGTTCAGATCGTAACCGGCAGCTGATCGAGCGTTTAGGAGTACCAGTTTTCGTTTCGACGCCAGATCTGCTTGACGATGTTCCGCAGGCTCATTGGTGCCCACTCGCGATTAACCCTGACGAGTGGGGATCAAAGAGTAGCGGAATGGGAGACAAAACGTCGAGCGAAAGACGAAGCCTCCTGCAGGTAGCACATATTCCAAGTCGCTCTTGGTTGAAGGGCTCTGAACAAATAGTTCCCGTGCTCGAGCGCCTTGATGCGAAAGGAATCGTGGAGAGTAGATTTCTCGAATCAGTGCCTCGGAATGAGATGCCCGTAGCCTTGGGAAGTGCAGATCTTCTGGTTGAACAAATCACGATGGGTATTTATGGAACAACGTCGCTCGAAGCGATCGGAGCGGGATGCATTCCGATAGCGCATATTGATACCCGCTTTCGCACATATATCGAGAAAACTACCGGAATCAAATGCCCCATTGTCGAGGCGCAAGCGGACACGTTGGAAGAAACCATTGCAACTCTTGCTCGCGATAAGCACAGGCGTGAATCAATCCTCGAAGAAAATAAGCGCTATCTTGCGCTTGTCCACGATGGTGAACTGAGCGCGCGTGCGCTATATGAAAATTGGATATCCGCCTAAAGCTTTTCCTTCGGGACTCCGATAGCTAGGAGCCCAATAGTTCTTCCATAATAGTCCGAGCAACCGCAGCTTCATTCTCAAAGCTCAAGGCATGTGAAGCTTTGTGGCTAGCCTGTTTGAATGCTTGTATCTGCTGTGAATTAAGTGAATGCAAAGACTCTACGATTTGCGGAATATCGAAGCCGCCAGATAACACTCCTAAACCGTATTTATTGACTACGTCCGTCATTTCTACAGAAGGGCCGACGGCCAAGGCAAGCCGCGCCTGAATGAAGTCGAAGAATTTGTTTGGCAAAGCTAGGCGGGCATTCGTTGTAATCGGTTTGATCCAGTAGACACCAACATCGAACTGGTTCAAGACAAAAGGCAAATCAGAAGGGGAAACAGGGTCATGAAAGGTAATTCGATCGCATCCACTGGCTTTGGCTTGTAGTTCCCGTAAATACTTACCTTTATCATTCGCCGGCACCAAATACAGGTCAAGCGTGAAATTATCACCGGCTTCAATCACGGCGTCAATTGCAGTGTCCAGCGCGCGGCCTGCAACTGCGCCGCCTGAATGAACCAGTCTGATAGGACCGGAGTCGTTAACCGGGCTAGGGGAAAGATCGACCCATGGCGCCGCATTCCTCATAAGACGAGGCCGGATACCATAGTGCTGCTCGTACAACGAGGCAATTCTCCCCCCGACAGTTGTCGCTGCGCTCACCTGTGGAAGCCATGTGCGGCAGATGTGATCAATCCAGGGAGCAACGAGCAGGCGCCACGAGAGAATCTGAGTGCGTTCCTCCGGTGCCCATTCATGCAAGTCTGCCCACACCGGCGCGCCGTGAGCCGCTGTCAGCGCGGCAGGCAGTGCCCGTGCATCGTTGGCCACGACAACATCAAATGAATGTCCTTCCAGAAGACGCAACGCGTCCTTCGTGGCCGGAGCATCCAGGTCGACCGAAGAGTGACGGTGAAGCGCAAGCTTGGCGACACCGGATGGTGTCTGAGGCAAAGAGGCAGCAGATTGAGGAACCTCAAGGTGCTCGGTTGAATACGGGGTTGTCGGCCCGTATCCAACGGTTGTGACGTCGCCGAATTCCTGAAGTACGCTCAGCTGGCGAAGTACGCGTGCGTCGCGTGCAAGAGGAGAAAACGAAAGACACAAAATACGTGGCTTCTGACTCATGTGCTCGCTTCTTTCTGCCTTTGACAAGGCATGGTGCTCTGTCTAAATACCGTGAACCTAAAAGGCTTGCGCAACGACCTGTGCCGCGCGCCTGGATGTCGCTGGCAGCGAACGATGCGAGATGACCCACTGGCGCAGCCTCTCGCGCTCGCCTGCCTCGCGGTGCATTGCCATATTTCCTGCCTGAATCATCGCGTCAGCTACTTCGTCCGGGCTGAAGCCTGAGGTACGCCCCAAATTGGATTTGCGAATATCGTTGGCAGGAGGTCCCTGCCCGATATAGACAACGGGTGTTCCCTGAGCAAGGGAGACAAGGATCTTGGTGGGATACGCGTAGTCGTAACCGCCGGGGCGAATCGATGCGAGTGAAACATCGGCGCTGGCGTACCAGCGCTGAGCCTGATCAGGAGGAACAGGCTCATGGAAAACAATGTCCGTGGATGCTGCTCGACCCAGTTCAACCAGGTCATCCCATGCGTTTCCCTGTCCAAGAAAGACCAAAACAGCCTTCGGAAACACGGTTTTGACGCGCGGAAACGCCCTGATAAAGACGTCAGGAGACTGCAGTGATGAGGCGGTACCTGCGTAAAGGTAAACCGGGCCGCCAGCATGAGGAAAACCGTCGGGCAGGGGAGTGCGGTCAAGCAACTCCTGTGTTTGAACGCCGTTGGGCACCACGCTCACATTGGCTGCCCCCAGCTCCTGAGCGCGCTGAGCAACCCCCTCAGACACAGCAATGACACGTTCTGCACCTGTGAGAGCAAAACGCTCAATACTGCGCAGGACCCTGACAACCAGAGGCTTCATATGTTCGGCTTCGGCAGCGTCAGACAAAATGTCGCACGCGTAATAAACGTAGGGAATTCTCCGGAGACTGCATGCGATACGCGCAACGGACCCGGTCGTAGGAGGAGGCTCAACCACAACAGCATCGGGTCTGCGGCATGTCAGAAGACGGAAGAACAGGGGAATGTCAAAGGACATGTACTGCGCATAGCCACGCACGGCGCCAGCAGAATCCCGCAGAACAGGGAAGCGTTTGATCAGGACGCCTTCGTCAGTTACCGAACCGCGAAGGGAACCAAAACGCGAGGTCAAGACGGTGACGTCGTGCCCATCCATCGCGAGCGCATGCGCAAGCCCGCGCAGACGAAGGGCGGCCGCCGCAGGCTCGGGGGCGAAGACCCGGGTGGCAAGAACGACGCGACTCACCTGACGCGCCCTGCCCAGTTCGACAGTACTTCTGCCACGCGCTCGGCAGCGTGGCCATCACCATATGGATGGGCATCAGCTTCAGCAGGTTCGGCCGGATAAGAACGGGAGGCAGCCGCCGCCAGATCCGAACCAGGCTCCACCAACTTGTTCCATCCAAGATGTACGGTTTCCACCCACTCGGTCTGGGGACGCACAGTCGTGCAGGGAACGCGCAGCAGGAACGCTTCCTTTTGCAGTCCACCCGAATCAGTGATCACACCACGTGCATGAAGCGCTGAGGCAATGAGGTCTGGATATGCCAGCGGGGGATGAACGAGTAGGTTCCCGCGCCGATGATCATTCGACAACTCGATGCCATGCTCCTTGCACTTGGCAACAAGGCGAGGATGGGCAAGCAGCACAACGGGATGATCAACGTCTCCTAGGGAATCGAGCACTGACAGCAGACGGTCGCGATCATTGGTGTTTTCTGCCCGGTGGATAGTGGCCAGCGAGTATGCTCTTTCAGCCAGCCCCAGCTCGTCCATGACAGGGGAGGGCAGATCTTTCACCTGGTCGCGGATCTGGAGCAGGACATCAGTCATCACGTCTCCGACAATGACGGTGCGCTCTTTCAAACCTTCATCGGCAAGGTGGCGGGCACCTTCATCAGTGGGCGTCAGCAACAGATCTGCGGCATGATCGGTCATGACGCGGTTAATTTCTTCGGGCATCGCGCGGTTGAAAGAGCGGAGCCCCGCCTCCAGATGCGCGACTGGAATATGGAGCTTCACTGCGCTCAAAGCCCCGGCTAACGTGGAATTTGTGTCTCCATACACAAGAACCCAGTCAGGATCCTGGCCGGTAAAGACATCATCGAGGGCGGCCAGCATCTTCCCTGTCTGCACGCCTTGAGAAGCTGATCCCACGCCCAGGTGAACGTCAGGCGCGGGAATACCGAGGTCCTCGAAAAAGACATCTGAAAGCATAGGGTCATAGTGCTGCCCCGTGTGGACGATCACGTGATCGATCCCAGCGCTGGCAAAGGCATGAGCAATCGGTGCCAACTTGACGAACTGGGGTCGCGCACCTACAACCGAGACAACTCGCATATCGGCACTTTATCAGGGGTGATAAGAAGATGGAGAGACTATTGCAATCAAACAGCTAGAATGTGTGCGTTATCGCTGACAGATGGAAAGAAGTTTTCATGCGTATTGCAGTTGTGGCTATGGGAAAGATCGGGCTGCCGCTCGCCGTCCAGTTTGCAAGTAAAGGACATGACGTCATCGGTGTTGATGTCAACGAAAAGACGGTCGCAACCGTCAATGAGGGACGCGAACCATTCCCGGGTGAGGCTCACCTGGCTGAAAAACTCGCCGAACTTGTGCCGGCTGGAAAACTTCGCGCCACCACCGACTACGGTGAAGCAATTCCCGATGCTGAAGCGATTGTCCTAGTAGTGCCACTCTTTGTCAACGACGAAACCTGGGCTCCTGACTTCGGATGGATGGATCAGGCTACACGCTCACTGGCGGAGCATCTGACCAAAGACACACTGATCTCATACGAAACGACTTTGCCGGTGGGCACGACCCGCGGACGCTGGAAGCCGATGATCGAGGAGATCTCCGGCCTGAAAGAAGGAGAAGATTTCCACCTGGTGTTCTCGCCTGAACGCGTGCTGACTGGCCGCGTGTTCTCCGACCTGCGACGCTACCCGAAGCTGGTGGGCGGTCTGAGCCAGGAAGGCACTGACAAGGGCATGGAGTTCTACCGCAGCGTCCTTGACTTTGACGAGCGTGACGACCTGCCTCGCCCCAACGGCGTGTGGGACATGGGCAGCGCCGAAGCCGCCGAAATGGCGAAGCTCGCGGAGACTACATACCGCGATGTCAACATCGGGCTTGCAAACCAGTTCGCTGTGTATGCCGACAAAGTCAATATCGACGTCAAGCGTGTCATCGACGCATGCAACTCTCAGCCCTACAGCCACATCCACCAGCCCGGCATCGCCGTGGGCGGTCACTGCATTCCCGTCTACCCGCGCCTGTACCTGTCCACTGACCCCGACGCGTCAGTGGTGCGCACAGCTCGCCAATTCAACGCCGGAATGCCGGAATACGTCGTCTCACGTGTCGAGGGCGTCCTCGGGGATCTCAAAGGACTGAACGTTGTGGTCCTTGGCGCGTCTTACCGTGGAAAAGTCAAGGAAACCGCGTTCTCCGGAGTGTTCGCAACAGTAGACGCGCTGCGCAAGCGTGGCGCCACAGTGACGGTGCACGACCCGATGTTTACCGATGAAGAACTCGCACACTTCGGATGGGACGCCTACCACCTAGGTGAGCCGGTCGACGCTGCGATTATCCAGGCGGACCATCCTGAGTACAAGGACATGACTGCTCAGGACTTGCCCGGCATTCGCCTCCTGTTCGACGGCCGCCGAGTGACCGAGCCTGCCACATGGGCGGGAACACCACGCATGGTGATTGGTGAGTGATGTTCAAGGCGAGGCGTCCGAAGAATCTGTGTACCTCGCCTAGGATGAGCGCTATGACTGCCCCACGAATTGCTGCCGTCGTTGTCGCGTGGAACAGAGCTGAGCTTCTTCGCGAAACTATTGGAGCATTAGCCCGCCAATCCAGACCGCTTGACGACATTATCGTGGTGGACAACGCTTCTACGGATTCTACGCCGCAGGTCATTCGCGGCAGCAATGCCGTCACGGATACCGTCACGCTTCCATCGAACCTTGGGGGAGCTGGAGGATTTGCTGCCGGCATAGCCCGAGCAGTATCCCGAGGCGCCGACTTCGTGTGGATTATGGATGACGACACGGTGCCGCACTTGGACGCCCTCGAGCGACTTTTGGAAGCGCGGGCAGAATATCCAGGCGAGCCTGCAGTTATGGCGTGTCGGGCGGACTGGTTTGACGGGCGGGAGCATCCAATGAACAAGCCGCGACGTCGAGCATTCCTTCAACCTGGACTGCATGAACATGCCGAAAAGGCAGGGGCTTACCAGATACGAACGGCATCGTTCGTGGCTATCCTGCTCGACGCTCGTGCGATCCGCGAGGATGGACTCCCTGAAGCGGCGTACTTTCTGTGGAACGACGATTTTGAATACACAGCGCGTCTTCTTCGACGCCGAGTGGGCTTGTATGTTGATGCCGCGCGCGTCGAACATCGTACGAAAACTTTTGGAAATTCAACCGCAAGCCCTGGTGCACGCTTTACCAATGAGGTCCGAAACAAGATATGGGCATTCGGATGCTCACGTGGTTTCGGGCCGATTGAGCGGTGTGCATTCATGGCGATGACGACGATTCGTTGGGCGCGTCTACTGGCAGTCTCTCCTGAACGAGACGAGCTGTGGGATTACATGAAGGAGGGGATGAGGCAGGCGGGTGAAATGCCGCCCATGACTGCCGAAGTCCTTTCAGATACGGCAGTGGCGTGTGAAGCAGCGCAGCTAGATCGACGGGCACAAAGACAGGGACAGAGCGCGGCAAACAACCTATGTAAGGGCGTGCATCAGGAACAGGCAGGAACATCTCTGGGCGAAGAGCTCTGCTCAGATGAGACGCAGCCCTTTTCTGTTCTCCTGCCTGTATACATCAAGGACGATCCAGCACATTTCCAGAGGGCTCTCCAGTCTGTAGGTGCAGACCAGAGTCTTGCTGCTAACGAGATCGTCATTGTGTGCGACGGTCCCGTGAGCCCGAAAATAGATGAGATCCTGGATTCTACGCGTCATGGCAGATCGCCACACCTCGTCGCTGATATACCGGTCAAAGTCATCAGACTGGAGCGTAACAGAGGCCTTTCAGCAGCCTTGAACGCGGGTTTGCAGCACTGTTCATACGACATTGTCGCCCGAGCTGATGCCGACGATATCTCTGTGCCTGAACGATTTGCGCGCCAGCTCCCAGTCATGGAGCAGGGATTTGACATTGTGGGTGCGGCGATCGTTGAGTTTTCAGAAGACGAAAACGACACTGGCCTGATCAGGAAGCAGCCAGCTCGCCAGCGTGACATTGTGAACGCCTATACCTTCCATGATCCGTTCAACCATCCCTCGGTCGTCTATCGTGCCAGCGCAGTGAGGGATGCCGGTGGCTACCAGCATCTGGACCTGATGGAGGATTACTGGCTTTTCGCGCGAATGGTTGCTGACGGTGCGCGAGTTACCAATCTTCCCGATGTCCTCGTGAAATATCGTGTGGGATCGGGAGCTTATCAGCGTCGAGGAGGGCTACGTTTACTGAAGAGTGAAATCGAACTCCAACGACGTTTTCGAAAATCAGAAATCACGACGCTCCACGAATATATGCGCAATCTACTTGTCAGAGGCACTTATCGCCTGATTCCGACCACAACACGTCGAGCGATGTACCGGCTGTGGCGCAGAGTGATGCTTTCTCGTGATCAAAATGGTGGTGCGCAATCGCATGGCTAATTTGTTCTTGTGGGCTGAAACGTTGCCGGCGTTTTGCCTGGCAGTTATTGCGCTTTTCGTGCCGGGGTTTCTCCTATCGAGAATCATGGGATACCGACGCGTAATCCTGCTGGCTACATCACCCCTCTTGTCAGTGTTCCTCATGGGAACAGGTGCTATAGCTGCGCAGAGAGTAGGAATCCTGTGGGGGTGGGGCGCATATCTGCTTTGGACCCTCCTGTGGATACTGATCATGCTGCCAGTCCTGATTGTGAAATTGCGTCAACAGCACGTTGAGCGATCTGCACGAAATGGAAGTACTGCGTCGTATCGGACTGCAATCACGAGATCGAAATTGCTTTTCAGCTTTTTTGGTTTTGCGCTTGCTGCCTTGGTCAGTGCATACGGAGTAATCGCCCCAATAGGTAAGCCTATGCGTCCGCCCCAGACATGGGACGGGATCTTCCACCTCAATGCAATCAGATGGATTCTCAATACCGGGAACGGGTCGACTCTGGATCTGGGAGCAGTCTCGACAACTGGCAACATCCCCCGGTTCTATCCCGCCGGTTGGCATGATTGGACAGTTCTCGCATGCAGTGGAGTGTCCAATGACGTTGTCGCGTCGGCGAACGTGACGTCGATTGTGATCAGTGCGATTCTTTGGCCGATCGGTGCGGCACTTGTCGGATGGCTGATATCGAACAGGAATATGTGGGCTTTTGTCATTGGACCTCTGATCGCCACCTGTTTCACGGCTTTCCCTGAGAGGCCTCTTTCATTCGGCACTTTGTGGCCAACGGGTTTTTCGTATTCCCTGGTACCGTTCGTTCTTAGTCTGTTTATCGTCATGCTTGAAGACGGAGCAAGGAAGCGCGCGAGAATACTGCCAGCTGTGATCTTGGGAATTATCGGAATGACGATTGTTCATCCCACTGGGGTGTTGGTGGTATGTGTATTTGTGCTCTGGAGGTTCCTTGGGCATCTTTTCTCGATCATTCGAGGCCGTTCTTTCGCTACTCGGCAATGGAAAGTTTTTGTTTTCAGCATCCCGATAGTCGTAGGTGTTGGGTTTTTTTTCCTGTCCCATACGTCAGTGTGGAGGATAGCAACGTCTTTCCAGAGGATGGGATCGGGTGGAAGCTTCTCGACAGCAATAAAGCAGGCTATTTTCGACGCCCAGATTCCATTTCAATGGAATGGGTACATCAGTCAGAAGCCATTCATCGCAGTGGCGACAATTTTCGGGCTAATTGTTTGCCTGGTGTGCAGGAAGTACTGGCTAACCATTGCATACTGTTCAATGGTGTTGTTGTACGCGATCTGCTACTCACTGTGGGAGCCAGGACTTTTCCTGGTCGCGCCATGGTACACGGATGCGATCCGTGTTGGAGCCGCTGTGCCACTTATCGCAGCGCCAATAAGCATCCTGGGACTTATCACATTGGTATCCCAGGTTCAGCACGTAATAGGGTCCGCGCTACCGTCAAAACTGGGGCCGTCGGCACGCACGGCGCTCGCCATGACCCTCTCAGCAGCTTGCGCACTTTCGGGCGTCTATCTGACCTCGGGAAAGTTCGGACGCACTGCTGGTGCCCACCAAGTCTACGTGAGCTACATGCAGCAAATCCGGCGAGGGTACAGTTCATTGATCACAGATGATGAAATCACCTTCATGAAACGCTTGAAGGATGAGTTGCCCCCGGATGCACGAGTACTGGGGGATCCAATGAATGGCTCCGCACTGCTGTACGCGATCGCGAACATCGATGTGGTGTTTCGACATATCACAGGATCATTCGACCCGGACCTTGTCGATGCCGCCGTGAATTTCGAAAAGATCGACGAAGACCCAAAGATTTGTCAAACTCTCAATGAAAACAACATACGGTACCTTTACACAGACTTGCTGACCTATTGGCCTGAACATGCACGATCACGGCCAATCTCAGTGGGATTGCGCAATGGAGCAAATCTGACGAAGGACATGCGACTGGTTGATTCAGGCCGGACAGCATCATTGTGGGAGATAACTCAATGTGATAAACCGTCATGACACCTTTAGCCGGAAGAGCCCCGGCCTGCCGCATTTTGGAACGAGAAGGCGCTAGCATTTAAAGCTAAGTGCATGATGGCGTGGGGAGCCACGACAAATGACGAATAAGGAGAATGCAGTGGAGAAGGATCAGCCGGACCTCGTAGTGGTCGGTGCAGGCCTATTTGGACTGACGATCGCGCAGAGAGCTGCAGAAGAGCTTGGACTCAAAGTAGCCATCATTGAAAAGCGTTCGCACATCGGTGGAAACGCCTGGTCGGAAGAAGAACCAACCACTGGCATCGAAGTTCACCGCTATGGCGCACACCTGTTCCACACATCCAATGAGCGCGTGTGGAAATACGTCAACCGCTTCACCTCCTTCACTGAATACCGTCATCATGTTTACACGACGCACAAGGGCGAAGTGTTCCCAATGCCGGTCAATCTCGGCACCATTAACCAGTTCTTCCATGCTGCTTACACGCCTGATCAGGCGCGCGCACTGGTCAAGGAACAGTCGGCCGAGCTGGGTGACAAAAAGCCGGAAAACTTCGTGGAGAAAGGAATCTCCCTTGTCGGGCGTCCGCTCTATGAAGCATTCTTCATGAACTACACAGCCAAGCAGTGGCAAACTGAACCGGAAAATCTTCCCGCTTCAATCGTCTCGCGCCTGCCTGTCCGCTACACCTATAACAATCGGTACTTCAACGACACCTATGAAGGGTTGCCAACCGACGGTTATGGCGCGTGGATGGAAAAAATGGTGGACGACCCGAATATCACGGTGTACACCGATACCGATTTTTTCGACGATTCACACGAACTCAGCCGATCCCATGTTGTCGGCAAGATTCCAGTTGTGTACACCGGCCCGATCGACCGTTACTTTGACTACGACGAGGGTGACCTTGGATGGCGCACCATCGACTTGGAAGAGGAAATCCTCGACACCGGAGATTTCCAGGGAACATCAGTGATGAATTATGCAGACCTGGATGTTCCGTACACCAGAATTCATGAGTTCCGCCATTTCCACCCCGAACGCGACTACCCGACTGACAAGACGGTAATCCATCGCGAATACTCCCGTTTTGCTGAACGAGGCGACGAACCTTACTATCCCATTAACACCAGCGATGATCGCGAGCGTTTGGAAAAGTACCGCGCCAAAGCTGACAAAGAGCCCAATGTGTTGTTCGGCGGCAGGCTTGGAACATATAAGTACCTCGACATGCATATGGCGATCGCTTCTGCGCTGACCATGTTCGACAATGTTCTTAAGCCCCACTTTGTCGACGGTACGTCGCTACAGTCTGGAGAAGAAAACCAATGAGCACCAAGACACACGATGATTACACGCAGGTCGCGCGAATAGTCTTTCCCGCACAGGGGGAAGAGGATCTGCTGCCCCTGTATGTAGATTTCGGCCGGGCACACAATTCGACAGAACCCATTGATGCCGGCAGCAAGAAGGCGCGCAATGCCACACTGCGTAGTCTTGCCATGCAACGCCATGGGGGCGAAGACCATAGTGCATTGATCAACGGGGACTCGACAATGAGGCTGCCTGGAGGTCTTCGAGTCTCATTCGCGTCAGTCTTTAACGCGTTTCCCGCGAGCTACTGGCGCCAGTGGACCCGTGCGACAGCAGCACGTCTCGAAATAACGATCAAAGGACGTGCATCGGTCCTGGTCTACAAGTCCAATGCTCAGGGACGCTTCATCCGTATCGACTCCGCAGCCGTTGATTCGGAAACCGTCGAATTCGACGTTCCACTCAAGACGTTTGCTGACGGCGGCTGGATTTGGTTCGACGTCATTGCATCAGATGAAGACGCGCAGTTCCTCTCCGGGTGCTGGAAGGTGAACGCGCAACCCGAATGGGATGTCTCCCTGTCAATAGGTATCACCACTTTTAATCGCCCTGATTACTGCGCAAAGACAATCCTCGCCCTTGGTGAAGCCGAAAACCTGAAGGACATTCTCAAGCGGGTCTACGTTGTTGACCAAGGTAATCAATTTGTCAGCGACGACGAGCTGTACCCTCAAGCAGTGGAGGCACTGGGCGATCGCCTTGTCATGATCCACCAGGGAAATATGGGCGGCTCCGGTGGATTCTCGCGCGGCATGTACGAATCGGTACAAGCTGACGAGACAGAATTCCACATGCTGCTTGATGACGATGTCATCGTGAACCCCGAATCAGTCGAACGTTTGGTTCGCTTCGCATCACTGTGCCGTAACCGCACGATCGTCGGTGGGCAGATGTTCGATCTTAACGACCGTGCAGTTGCTCACTCCTTTGGCGAGGGAATCAATACGTGGCGCTGGCTGTGGGGACCTGTTCCGGGAACTGAGAATCGCAT
Organism: Pauljensenia sp. C0254C2; assembly: GCF_056583835.1. Taxonomy (NCBI): domain Bacteria; kingdom Bacillati; phylum Actinomycetota; class Actinomycetes; order Actinomycetales; family Actinomycetaceae; genus Pauljensenia; species Pauljensenia sp. C0254C2. The sequence continues at coordinate 125,888 of NZ_JBWPJO010000004.1, read as the reverse complement.
TGATCTTGCACTGGCTAATCTCCGTCAGCGTCGTGAACTGCACCGCAGACTCGACGTCGACTACAACGGCTGGTGGATGACGCTCATTCCTGTCTCAGTGATCAAAGAAATTGGCTTGTCCTTGCCGATCTTTATCAAGTGGGACGATCTTGAATACTCGCTGCGCGCCTCCGAGCATGGCGTGAGCACAGTGACCCTCCCAGGGGCAGGTCTGTGGCACGTAGCGTGGGGTGACAAAGACGACGCACGCGACTGGCAGGCCTACTACCACGAGCACAACAGGATCCTGACGGCTCTTCTGCATTCGCCATATGACCACGGTGGCCGCCTGCCGTACGAGCTCACGACACTTGACGTGAAGCACTCTGTATCTGCTGAATACTACGCCCAGTCAGCGCGACTGATGGCAGTGCGCGATATCTTGTCTGGCCCTGAGCATCTCCACCGCACCCTCAAGACGCGCATGCAACAGCTTCGTGAAATGACGAAGAACTTTACTGACGCGCAGTACAAGTCAGAGCCGGACGCCTTCCCGCCGATTAATCGTCTGAGCCGTTCGCGTTTCAAGAAAGGGCTACCCAAGGGGCCAAATATGCTGACCTTGGCGCCTTGGACACTGAAAACACTGATCCGGTTGATGACGCCTCCGAAAGAAAGCGCAAAACAGCATCCGGAAGGATTTGTTGCACACGCTGACTCGAAGTACTTTATTTTGAGCCAGTTTGACTCTGTCCTCGTCACGAAAGCGGACGGCTCTGGCACAGCATGGTACAAACGAGATCCACGGAAACTGCGTAAGCTCCTGAGTCAGTCAATTTCGGCCAGAAGCCAACTGATCAGCCGCTGGGATGAACTTTCAGCGCAATATCGACAGGCTCTTGCGCATATCGTCTCGCTCGACGAGTGGGCGAAGACTTTTGGTATCACGTCCAATGAATCAAGTGAAACTGCCGCCGCGGAGTACTGATCGAACAGAATTCTTCCATTGATGACTAAAGAACTGAGCGAATACCCACTTCGAGCGCCCGGCCATTCGGCCGGTTTGCTCGACTTGGGACGATGGAGTTTCCTCCTGCGCCTGTTGGTGAAGAAAGAACTGCGGGTACGCTACAGAGGGTCCGCGCTGGGCATGGTGTGGAGCTATGTAAAACCAGCGGTCCAACTGGTCGTTTACTACATCGCAATGGGTAAATTCATGGGCCTGGGTCGTTCCATTCCCAGCTACGTGGTCTACCTGTTCGCCGGCATGGTGATGATCAACTTCTTCAACGAGATCCTGTCCAACACCACGCGATCGATTATCTGGAACGCTCCGCTGGTGGGCAAGATCTATCTACCACGCGAGCTATTCCCGGTCTCAAGCTTGTGGGTCGCCTTCGTCCATGTTGTTCCGCAGATCGTTGTGCTGATAGTCGGAGCACTCCTCTTCGGATGGAGACCAACCCCAGTGCACATTCTGGTCGGTGTACTTTCAGTGCTGACGATCGGCATGTTCTCCCTCGGTTTAGGTCTGCTCTTCGCGGCTTTCAACGTCTTTTTCCGTGACGCTGAAAACTTCGTTGACTTGCTGTCGATGGTTGCTATCTGGGTCTCGCCTGTGTTCTACCAATGGCATATGGTGGCGGATGTCTTCCCTCGGTGGCTTGTCAACCTCTACATGCTGAACCCTCTTGCGATGGGCGTCGAACTGTCTCACTTCTGCTTCTGGGCACCGACGCAAGGCGTTGTCGAAGCCGGCCATACGAGCTGGGACCTCATGGCCCCAAACATGCCCGCACTGATGATGGGATCCTTCGTCATTGCGTTTGGTGTGCTGCTCATCGGCCAACTGGTCTTCCACCGTCTTGAAGGTAAGTTCGCACAGGAGTTGTAAATGAACGATCCTCACAATTCTGGGTCCGAAGCCCTCGAGATGGTCCGGCTTGAACACCTCGATAAGGAATTTCGGCTGCGCCACACCCGTTCCATCAAGGAATACATGGTGTGGACCCTGAAGGGGCGCAAAGATGAACTGGACGATTCCTTCAAAGCGCTCGACGACCTGTCATTGTCGATCCACCAGGGTGAGTCCGTGGCGCTCCTTGGCTTCAATGGCTCAGGAAAATCCACCACGCTCAAACTGATCAGTGGCGTGATGCGCCCCGATCAGGGCACTGTTCTGGCTCGCGGCAGAATCGCCGGTTTGATTGAAGTTGGCGCGGGAATGCACCCGGATCTGACCGGGCGCGAAAACATTTACCTGAATGCGGCGATTTTGGGCATGAAAGAAAAGGAGATCGACGAAAAGTTCGATCAGATCGTGGCGTTTAGCGAGATCGAGAAATTCATCGATACTGAGGTGAAATTCTACTCCTCAGGTATGTACATGCGGCTTGCTTTTTCCGTTGCCGTCCATTGCGAGCCTGACGTCTTCCTGGTCGATGAGATTCTCGCCGTGGGAGATGAGCCTTTCCAACGCAAGTGTATTTCGAAGATGGAAGAGCTTCGGGGTACCGGCCAGACGCTTGTTGTTGTCAGCCATGACCTCGAAATGATTAAGAACATTTGTGAGCGCGGCATCGTGCTGGATCATGGAGTCAAGAAGTTCGATGGGTCAATCGTTGAGGCCGTCGACTTCCTCCGCGCCTCTCGATAAGGACCAAGGTGCCGCCGGACTTTTGTGAGGACACGCCCGCGCCGCGCGAAGCCGCCAGAAGGCTAAGGGCGCAGCTGCGCGCGTTCCTGGGTGGCGATGCGGGTGATCTGGTCGGCAACGGCTGGATCGTCTCGGTCAAGCCCGCCGCAGGCGATGATGACCAGAGGGCAGCTGCGGCTCAGCGCCCAGAGCAGCAGGCTCGTATCTGCAACCAGGCCCCGGCTCATCACAGCGATACGAGGCGGCAGGTCGATGCTGCCGCGCAGGGATGCCGGCGCAGCGCTGTCAGCGCGTGGAGATCCGGGCACAGCACTGTCACCGCGTGGGGACTCCGTCACACCGCCGTCCGTATTCACAGACTCCGACGCAGCGCCCTCATCGTGCGCAGCGCCAGGCGCGCCGCCGTCAGTCTCCCACAACTGCCCCCACGCTAGATTCGAGGGCTCATCGACCCGCCAGCCGGCAGAAAAAGTAGGCAACTCATCAACACCGAAGTCCGGCACATCGTTGTACCCCGACACCTCAGCGATCGCATCCATCATCGCGCCGGGCAGGTCCCCGTCCCATTGCAACGCCAGCGCAGACAAGTTATGCGCATACACACTCACACCGGCCTCATCAGCGGCGCACGCCCGCTCAGACACCTCGCCCGTGATCAAAATGTCGGCGTCCCCCTCGTCCATGAGGGCCGCGTCAACGGTGCGCCACCCGCACAGCCACGAGACACCCGCCCACAGACACCCTTGCCACGAAGACGGCATGTCCACGCAGATCCGTCCGCGCGGCTGACAGTCCTGATCGTCGAGGGCGACCTGCCCGCTCGGCGCGTTGATGCTGCGACTGTCACCGCTGCCGACGCCGGCAAGGTCACCCCACTGGTTCATCGCGGAATACTCCATCAAAAGGTTCGCGATCTTGGAGAACCAGCGGGCCAGAACAGGGCCGGAGAGCTCGGTGCGCTCAATGGGGGAGGCTGCAAGGTCGTACCACGTCAGTAGTGGCAGCGGCTGTCTTTGAAGCAGGCTGACCAGCTGATGAAGAGTCATACTCGGTACGTTAGCGAAAAAGGCGGGGGAACGGGGGGTGTGCCCGCGCAAACCCGTGACATTGCAGGCTGAATAACGGTTAGGTCACCGTGAGTGGCCACGCTAACCCGCGATGCGACACAGCGACAACTCGACACGCCGAGTGGCGGAGAAAAAATCGCAAGCGAACTTGACACCGGCGGATAACAACGGTGTAATTCAGGTACGAACTGTTTACGGCGAGGGGACGATAAATCGTGTGGAACATCCTGGGTGACGGACCTCTGACATGGTCCGAGGCTGCGGATGTCGAGGCATTTGCCCGTGCTGATGGCCCGCTGGCGTGGCAGCAGCATGCGCTGTGCGCACAGACAGATCCAGAAGCCTTCTTCCCGGAAAAGGGAGGATCGACGCGCGAAGCGAAAGCTGTGTGCCAATCATGCTCAGTGCGCGAAGAGTGCCTGGAATACGCATTAGCTCATGATGAGCGATTCGGAATCTGGGGCGGATTGTCCGAACGGGAGCGTCGCCGCTTGCGCCGTGCCGCTGGCTGATGACATGACCTCCAGCGCTTCGCACCGCTCGGCGCACACTACGCCACCCTCGTCCAATCCTGAACAATCAGACGCTGACGTCTCACCTCATGGCGATGAGCCAGGTTCACGCCGCGCGCGCGGCCACACTGCTCACGGCGTTGTCGCCGTGCTGGTCACCCGTTCGACGAATGACAACCGTTGCCGCGCAGCCGCGGTCAGTATCGATTCCCAGGCCGAACAGCCCGAACACCTCGTCATCATCGATGCGGAAGCTGGGGATTCCCGGCCACCTCACACTGCCGCCCAGGCTGACGAACACGCCACGCTCGACAATGCCATTCGTGACTTCACGGTTCCGACCACCTTCGTCTCAACACCAGGTGCGCGCAACCTCTCTGACGCCATCCACCGTGCATATGCCGACAACGATCGCGTGGCTGAACTGATCGATAATTCCACGTGGCTGTGGATCATTCACGATGACTGTGTGGCGCACCCACAGTGTCTGTCTCGTCAGTGGAATACCGCCCAGAGCGGACGCACAATCGGCGTGGTCGGTGCCAAACAGGTCGCAATGGACGGCTTACGCCTCCTTGAGTTGGGTATTCGCGCCACCCGTTCAGCACGGCGAGTCGACACAGTAATGCCCGATGAGATCGATCAAGGTCAATACGATGACACGTCCGATGTCCTCGCGGTCGGCACCGCCGGCATGCTGGTGAGCAGGCAGGCATGGACGAAACTGGGCGGCTTGAGCCCCTACCTCGGACCTTTCGGTGACGGACTGGAGTTCGGCCGCAGGGCGCGGCGCGCCGGGTACCGCGTCGTCGTCGCTCCGAAGGCACGAGTGCGACATGAACAGGCCAGCCTGCGTGACCAAGGCACTGGCCATCCCGATGACGCGTCTTTCCATGTACGCCGCTATGCCCAGTTGTTCAACTGGATGGCGGCTGTGCCGTGGTGGCAACTGCCGCTGCTCATGGTGGCTCTTACCGTGTGGACACCGCTACGCGCCATCGGCAGGATCATGACCAGTGCCGCCCACCTGGCGATACCTGAGCTGAGCGCCTGGCTCAAGCTGGTCGCGCACACGCCCGACCTGATTCGCGCTCGACACCTTGCCGCCCGCACCGCCACACTGCCTCGACGAGTACTCGCATCAGTGGAAGCCAGTCCGCGCGAGGTGTGGCGCGCCCGTAAACTTCGAGCCCGCACCATTCGCGCACGCAACGACATGGACGAGGGCGACCCCATCCAGCATGCCTCACTGCGCAGCTACCGCATGACCAGTGCTGTGACGTTCACCGTGATGACCGTGATCACTGTCGCACTCAGTATCGTCCTCTGGCACTCGCATCTGTCCACCCTGCGCGGAGGTGCCTGGCTTGCATTGCCATCGACATGGAAACAGACGGCGCAAGCCGCGCTGACATGGTGGTTGCCGTCAGGCAGTGGAATTGCTGCTGTTCCTGACCCGTTCCTCGTTCTTCTCACGGTGCTCATTGCGCCGTTGTGCGCTGTGGGAGTATCCCCAACGTATGCGACTGCTCTTTTGCTGGCCGCAGCCATACCGGCATCGTGCCTGACAATGTGGGCCCTTTCGTGCGCTGTGACGACCTCAGTGCGCCTTCGAGTCGTCATGTGTATGGTGTGGGCCTGCCCCCCGACATTGCTGCTGGCATTACTCCAGGGACGTCTCAGCGCCGCCCTCGTCCACGTCTTTCTTCCCCTGGCAGCGTGGGGCTGGATCCGACTGATCAGCCGCGCAAAGCCAACACTGGTCGTCCCGAGCGCGGATGGTGTGGCCACTGTTGACCGCCATGTCCGTGCCGGCGGAGCGTGGGGGATTGCGGCAATCAGCCTGGCCGTCATCGTGAGCGCGGTGCCTGCACTGATGGGTGCGGCTGTGCTGATCGCCGCCGTTGCACTGATGCGGTGGAGGAGGCGTGCCGCCGCCCTCGCGTGGTCCCTCGTGCCTGCTGGAGTTGTGATCACCCCATTGGTCAGCGCGGCGATCCGCACTGGCGGTACAAGCTGGCACGCGCTCATCACGCCTGGCGGTGGAACACTTGCAGTTCCTCCTGCGCAGGCCTGGCAGATTGCACTGGGTCTGCCCTTTGACATTCGTGCCCCCTACGGAGAACTCGGCAGACACAACCCGTCGGTGTGGACGTGGCTGAATATTCACGGTTTGACCACAGCGCTCATCTGCGGGGCAGTCGTTATTGTCATGCTGGCGGTGTGCGCCCTGTTGAGCATCCTCCCTGTGCGTGTCCATGAGCCCTTCACCCGCATGTGGGGAATGGCCGTGGCAGCGCTGAGCCTGTTCGCAGCCTACGGTGTGAGCACAGTGCCAGTGGCACTGGGGGCCGATGCTCATGCCCCTGCCGGATGGCTCGCCGCAGACACGGTAGCCTATGCGTGGCCCGGCCCCTTTATTTCACTGGGACTGTTGGGCATGACCCTCGCGTTGTCAACGTGCGACAGTCCGCACTACACGGCCAAGGCTGAAGACGGTGAGCTGACTGTGCGCATGCGCGCATGGTCGCAGCGCCCGCCTCTCATCCGTAGCGCAGCCACCGCACTGGTTGCCTGCACCGCGCTGGTCCCCATGATCGTGTGGGTCACGATGATGATGGCACCCGCAACGGCGAGCAAAGTCACCGCCACATCGCGCCCGGCCCTGCCAGCTGTGTCCACTCACGCACAGGAATCACCGCGAGGCGGACGCACCCTCGTGATCGCCCCACTCGAACCGTCCGCCGAAACGTCTGGCCCGGCCGAGGGGACAGGTGCGGCCAGTCCGCATGATCATCAGGAAGACGAGGACGCGACGCGCGCTCAAGGCGCACTGGCCGCGTGGATCCTGCGCGCCCAGGACGTGTCATGGACCGATGATTCAGCGCTGACACGATGGGCCCGTCTGATCGCAGTCAGTCCGAGCGAGGCGGATGGCGATGCAGCCCTCCCAGACCCCGCATCCGCGCAGCTTCTCAGCGCACTCGCCACGCTGGTTGCGACCCCTGACGAGCAGGCTGCGCGCATCCTGTACCAGCACAACATCGACACAGTGGTGTGCACCGGATCGAAAGGTTCCCACGCGGCTGCTTCTCACTGCCAGGCCAACGTCGAAGAATCACTCGACAAAGTGGCGGCACTGGAAAAAGTAGGTGACACGGATGCGGGTGCCCTGTGGAGAGTCCGACCAGATTCAGCCCAGCCCGCACACTTACGGATCGGCACGACGCCGATTGACTCCACTCAACTCGGCACGTCAGTCACCCTTGATACTGGAGCAGGGGTGGACGAGGGAGCCCCTGCCACCCTGGTGTGGGCGGAGCGTTCAGATGCGCGCTGGCATGCCACTGTGGACGGGCGCGCACTTGAATACGTGACACCCTCGGAAGCCACCTGGGCTCAAGGCTTTGCACTGCCAGAATCGGGGCAGCTTGTCATCACCTGGTCGTGGTGGCCGCAGACCCTGTGGCGCGTTGTGCTGGCTGTGGCCGGAGCCGCCTGCATTATGGGCCTCGTGCCACTCAGGAGGCGCACATGAGTACCGCGCACACACCCACAGCCGTGCCCGGCACGAAGCTGGCGCGCTCACGGCGACCGATGGTCGCCGCACTGATCACGATTATGGCTATCGCGTCAATCTGCTACCTGGCCCCACGCTCCGCCACAACGCAGCCCAGTGCCATCGGCCCGGCCCGTATTGAAGCTCCGGTTGTGACGGCGTCCCCCTCGTCAGTGACACTGGGCTGCCCGGGAGGCCTGGACGACCCGCAAGCCGTCGGCAATACGCGGATGCCGGCGCAATGGTGGGTGTCACCTGCCGGATCCTCTGGTGTCAACGCTGGCGGGAACGATGCTGCAAAGAACGAACCACACGTGGCACTCACCGTGACAGGAGAGCGCGTGCAACGTGCCACCGCGCTGGTGCTGTCAGGAAACGGCGGAGGAGAACTGCGCTCCTTGGCGCTCGACACATGCCGACCAGCTCTGCAGGACCAGTGGGTTGCGCTCGGAAGTACTCTCGTGGGTGAGGACGTGGTGCTCCAACTGGTCAACCCATCCGACAAGTCGACACAGGTTTCCATCGATGCAATCAGCGAATCTGGCCCGACCACCACGCCAGGACCTGCCGTCGTTGTCCCGCCCCAATCACGCATGTCGCTGCTGGCAGCCTCCTGGTTCCCAGGATATGAGCGCCTTGCACTGCACGTTCGAGCCGACGGTCCCGGCGTCATCGCCTGGGCACAGTCATCCGGCATGAACGGTGAGACACCGTTGGGACTGACGCGAATTGCAGGGCAGCCAGCATCGCTGGACTCCGTCATAGCGTTGCCGGATCGCACCGCACTCGAATCAGCAGCCATCCGTATCGCCGTACCCAGCGGAGAGAACGCGCAGGTCACGTTGAGCGTGCTGAACCCCGTGAGAACAACGCCGTTGGCCGGCACCGACCAGCTCACCGTGGACAACGGGACAGTTCTGGATGTGGATATTTCCACGCTGGATGACCAGGCTCGTGCAATTCGCGTCCAATCAGATGTGCCCATCGCGACAACCGTGATGGTGAAGACGGTTGGGAGCCAATGGAACGGGTCGCAGACGCACTGGGAAGACAGAGATGCATCCGTCGGGGTCGCTCCCATCACGACGCTCACCATCCCGGCTCGCCAGGACCTCGGGGCACTCCTGAGTGACATTCTGGCTGAGGAGCAGGTGGCGCGTCCAACAGCCCTCGAAACTGCCAGCGGTGCAGAACTGAGCACCATGTCCGTGCATGTCACCACCGGCGCGAACGCCACACAGGTGAGCATCGGGGATCTCACATACGACCTGCCGGCCGGGACGAGCACGCAGATCGATCTGGACGAAGCAGCTGAGCAGACATTCGAAGCCAGCCAGCCGGTCCACGTCAGCCTCGCACTGAGTGTGAAGACACCGACAGGTATGCTTCACGCGGTGACAGGGCTGGATCACGCCGGATTAGGACAAGGCCAGGAAACGATCCTCATGACGCCCAGCCGATAAGCGGACCGGACTGAAGCGACTACATGTCGAAATACTCTTCGAGCTCGTCGGGCGGAATCGCCAGAATATGCGAAATACGGTCAGCCAGAATCTGACGCATCACCGTGTCCATGTCTGAGCGCGCGTTGTGCAGCTCCATCGCCCGGCGATACACGACGATACGGTCACGCAGCCCGCGCCGGCGATCAGCGGGAAAAATGCGGGCAATGACCACCGAATGGTCCTCCCACGCAGCAGGATCGGACGGTGGAACATCCTCCACACCGAATTCAATGGTCGCCACAGCTGGCCACCGTTCAGTCAGCTCACTGACAGCATCTTGAACGCAGCGCACAAACTGTGCGCGCCGCGTCATGCGCGCAGGGATACCCGGCACAAACTGTGGTCCGCGCATCCCTCGTCCGTGGCGATCACGACGACCTTGACTCCGTGTAGGCACATGGTCACTGTAAGCGATGGCATGGCGAAAATGGCAGTCAACCTTGGGTGTGCCTCCACGCAACCGGCGTCAGGCCACCCTACAGTAGAAGGCGTGATGCTGGCTCGACACTGTTCCAAACCCGGATGCGCAGGGGCTCCTGTTGCAACATTGACGTATGACTATGCCGATTCGACGGCCGTCCTCGGTCCACTGTCAACAGCGAGTGAGCCGCACGCATACGACTTGTGTGAACGCCACGCGAATAATCTGACTGCCCCTCAAGGATGGCAAATCGTGCGTTTGCAGAGCTCGTTTGACCCGGCACCACCATCGGCCGATGACCTGATGGCGCTCGTTGACGCAGTCCGCGATGCCGCCCACACCGATTCAGCCTCACCAGTGGCTCAATGCGTCGCGCACCACGCCCAACAAGGCGACCCGGCTGCCCCTTCGTCAATTGACGGGAAAGACACACTCAACCGCCCCTGGCAGGCTGAACGCGGTCCCTTCGCTGGTGATCACGAGGCCAGAAAATCACGGTTCCATGTGATTACGACACAGGGAATGACTCCTGAGGACAAGGAATAATTCAGGCAGCACCGATCTCAAAAGGCACGGCGCCTGTGCGTGACCTTTGAACTTCATCACGGTGATGGCGACGCACGTCGCGCACATACTCGCGATTACGCAATGTCACCAGGAATGCCGCGATGAAACGCTCCGCATCAGCCGTGGGCGGGGCAGGTGAGACATACTCCAGCAACGAGTGGGCGTACTCCGATGTGAGCTGAGCGCGCTGAGCTGGCGACATGGTTGCGATCGTGCGCATCAGATACAGGCCGTACGCCCTCACGTCACTTCCAGGATCAGTGAACAACGCAGTGTCAGCCCATCGCTTCAACTCCGGTGGCATCACCAGGGGAACAAAATGTGCCGGCTCAGGCAGTCGGACCACGATCGTTCCTGCAGCGATATCACCCAGACGCTTTGACTGCTTGTTGACCAGCGATGTCACCGCGGCAACCGACCCCATCGTCATGAAAATTTCCAGGAGCGCGGACACCGCTCGCATCGCGATCTGACGCATCGTGACAGGACCACCGTCATCTCGAACAACCTGCAGGTGGAACGCCCATTTGCCCAGTGAGCGACCATGCGTCAAAAACTCCACAGTCATCGGGGCGATCAGGAAGATCATCACCATCGTGCCGATGACACCGATGCGTTCCCGTGACCCTGAGTCAAAGGTGCCCAGAAACGCCATCAGCAAGAACACGCTGCCGAAGGTGGCGATATACACATACATATCGATAAGGAGAGCCAACCCACGCACCACGGGGGAGGCGGGGTAGACGTCCAGGGAGACACCCTCGCCGGTTTTCAACCGGTTATCGGAAATCTTGCGTACGGGCGAGACGTTTGGGCTCATGTATGACATGCTAGCTCGAGTGGACATAGATGCGCTGAAAGCTTCGCGGTCGCCTTCATGGGATCGACTCCATACGCTTGCACGGATGCGCCGCCTGGACGGCGATCAGATTGACGAACTCAGCCTGCTGTACAGGCGTGCATCTTCGGACCTGGCGATGATACGCGCCACCATGCCTGATCCGGACCTCATCCACCAACTGTCCAACGACCTGGCGCGAGCGCGTTCACGCCTGACCGGAACGTCAGGCGCATCCCTGGTTGGCATGGCTCGATGGTTCAAAGTGACGCTGCCTGCCGCACTGTACGAAGTGCGGTGGTGGACAATCGGCATCATGGCGTTGTTCCTGACGATTACCATCACTGAAATTGTGTGGCTGGGACGCAACCCCGCTGCCATTGAAACGCTGATGGAGCCAGAAGCAGCACGATCATTCGTCTTCCACGACTTCGTGGAGTACTACTCACAAGACACGAACGCCCAGTTTGGCGCATCCGTATGGTTTAACAACGCATTTATCGCCATCCAGATGATCGGCGCGGGTATCACCGGAATCATGCCGTTCGTGATCATTTACAGCAATGCTGTCTCCATGGGGGTAACAGGTGCGCTGGTTGTGCACTATGCGGGGCCAGCTTTCTTCCTGCATTACATCCTTCCGCACGGTCTGCCCGAGCTGACGGCGATCTTCATTGCCGGTGCGGCAGGGCTGCGCCTGTTTTGGGCATTGATCAGCCCTGGTGGTACCACCCGCGGACGAGCCCTTGCGCGAGCTGGCAGGTCAATGGTGGTGATTTGCGGCGGCCTGGTGATCCTCCTGGCAATCTCCGGTTTCATCGAAGGATTCGTGACGCCATCATCCTTGCCGAACTGGATTCGCATCGGCAGTGGGGTACTGGTCATCACCGCACTGTGGCTGTACACGTTCATCCTCGGAGGGCGTGCCCACAAGCTCGGGATCATTGGCGATCTGGAATCGGATGCCGGCTACGCGCAACCCGTTGCTGCCTGACTTGTGCTAGGCCAGTCCCTGGCCTTTCAGCTGCACATACAAGTCAGCCAGTTTGGCGCTGAGCAGACCCGCCGACACGTCGAGCGTCATCACACCGATGCGATTGAGGTCCTCACAGGCCTGACGGATCTCACGGCGGGCAGCGGAAGCAGCTGCCGCACCATACACCTGATCAATCGTGTCAGATTCTGACAGCATGTGATCCAGATGCGGGTCACGCGCCGAGGCTACGACCACACGATGATTGCGCGACAGGGCTGCCACAGAATCCACAAAGTCAGGATCTGACCCCAACGGCGGAACTTCGGTAACCAAGACCAGCAGCGAATGGTGATGCACCATGCGCCCTACTTCCACGATCACCTTATTCCAGTCAGTAGGTTCAACGGTGGGCTGCACGCCGGCAAAATCGATCGCCAACTGGTTGAGAAGGCGTGGCCCCGTCAGACCGCTGACACGGGCACGCACCTGACGGTCAACCGCCATCACGTGCACCTTGTCCCCACCTCGATCAGCTAAAGCTGCCAGAAGCAGCGTTGCCTCAATACCTGAATCCAGGCGAGGCGCCGACCCGACATCCACCACGTCAGCGTCATGCGTATGTTCTTCAACTACTGACAGGTCGCTGCTGCGAATCATCTCCACATCTGTGGGGCCCAAAAGCAGGGATCCTGCGCGCCCGGTATCCACAACGATCACCACGTGGCGATCTCTTTCAGGGCGCCACGTGCGCACCATGAGGTCGCGTGAGCGGGCAGTGGCACGCCAGTCAATGTCACGAGGGTCATCACCGATGACATACTCGCGCAGAGAATCAAACTCGGTGCCCGGTCCGCGCAGAACCGTGGCCGTCGACCCATCCAGATCGTGGAGGCGCTGCAGCCGGGACGGAAGCAGGCGGCGCGAGCGGAACTCCGGGATCACTGTCAGCGTCAGGTCAGCGCGCAACGACACCTGACGGGACCCCAGCCGAAGAGGACCCCACGTGCGCACGGTGACAAAATCAGAAAAAACCGTGCCACGCCTGGCAGGAAAAATCGCTGTCCGCAATCGCGCCTTACCGTGCGCCTCGAGACGCACATGGTGACGATGAGGCTCCTGGCGCACCGACGGCGGCCATGCATCGCGCACATCCATGTGCACGACCCTGCCGGAGGGATTTGCCAGAGTGAGGGTGCAGACTGAATCAGTGCCGGCACGAATAGGTGAAGGCGTCTCCCTCGTGACTTCCAGCCTTCGCGGCGAAAGCGCGAGCGCACTGTCAACCAGCACCATCGCCACCACGAGGAGGAACCACGCGACCGTCAATGCCATCGTGGGGAAAAAGATGATGGGGATGATGCCAAGCGCCGTGAGGGCGACAGCTCTCCACGAAGGGATAATCACCGTGGAACCGCCACCGTCGCCAGGACGTTGTTGATCACTGCCGTTTTTGTCGTACCTTCCAGTTCTGCTTCAGCATTCAGTGAGAGACGATGCGCAAGAGTTGCCGGCGCCATCGCCTTGACGTCATCAGGAGTGACAAATGATCGACCCATCAGGAACGCCCACACCCGCGACGTGGCCAACAGGGCGGTACCGCCTCGTGGCGAGACGCCGAGCGATGTTGCCGGGGAACGACGGGTTGCCTGGACAAGATCGACGATGTAGGCGATTACTGCGTCGTCCACGTTGATGTGCGCAGCAGCCTTTCGGGCCAGAGCCAGATCATCAGCCGTGGCGACAGGTTCCACTCCCGCCTGCCTGAGCTGCAGAGGATCGAATCCGCGCTGGTGACGCGCCAGCACTTCCCGTTCCACATCTGCCGGCGGAAGCGGCATGTCGAGCTTGACCAGGAAACGGTCCAGCTGCGCTTCAGGCAGGGGATAGGTTCCCTCCTGCTCAACGGGGTTCTGCGTGGCGACCACCATGAACGGCTCACGCAGACGATGAGTCGTGACATCAACACTGACCTGGTGTTCTTCCATTGCTTCAAGCAAAGCGGACTGGGTCTTTGGCGGGGTGCGGTTGATCTCATCGGCCAGCAGGATATTCGTAAAGACCGGGCCTTCGCGAAACTCGAAGGACGAATCGCCCGCGTTCCACACCATCGACCCGGTGATGTCAGCCGGCATCAGGTCGGGCGTGAACTGGACTCGTGTCATCTCAAGATCCACAGCCGCAGCAAGGGAGCGCACCAGCAGTGTCTTCGCAACGCCGGGCACACCCTCAATCAGTGCATGTCCGCCTGCCACGAGCGCAATAATCAAGCCGGTGACGGCCTGATCCTGGCCGACAACCGCTTTGCTGATCTCGGAGCGGATCCGCAGCAAGGATTGCTGGGCTGACTCGAACTCTTCTTGAGAGAACTCGTGAGAAGACTGGTGAGGTGGGGTGCTCATCTGGTCATTGGTCATCTGGTCACTCATGGCGAATATCAGCCTCCAATTGTTTGAGTTCCTGTGCAAGGCGGGCAAGATCCTGATCGTTGGTGGGGGCCGGCCCCCACAATGTGTCGTCAGCACGCATCACATCCACACCTGAGGCTCTAATCGCCTCGGTCAGCGCGGCGCGTGAGGAATGGTCGGTGACCCCCAGGCGGCGGGCAATCCTTCGTGCCGTGTGGACGCGCAACGACGTGGCTGCGTGGGCGTGCGCACGGTTGGAACGCAGGAGTCGTCCTCGTCCCTGGACGGTTTCAATGGCGGGGACAGGCGTGGGCAGGTTTTCAGGAACGAGGCGACCAAGGCGCACGCCTTTGACCCACGCCAGCATTGCCATCGTCAGGCCCAGCAGTAAAATTCCGTATTTGAGCCACAGCGGCATCGGAGGGGCAGGTGCGGCAACCGTCGTGCCGGCGTTCAGTGAGCCCACGAACCACACCAGGTTCGCGTTGCGGCCCAGGGTGTTCAACGCCAACGCAGCATTACCCGCCTGAGCGATCGTCTTGTTCTGCACCACCGCCCCGCCGGGAATAATGGCGCGGTACTGGTCACCCTCGATCTTCTCAGCGTAAGCAAACTGGCCGGAAGACTGCTCGAAGCACCCGGTCCACGGTTCGTGCACGCTGACTGTGACCTCGGACTTCGAAATCTTTCCGGCCCGCTTGGCCGCCTCGGACCGGCACGTTGAATCCTCCAGCAAACGAACCGTCGCAGGGACGTCCGGTTTCAGGACACCAGGCAGAAGCTGGGACGTGCCGGCAAACTTGACGCCGTTGAATTCCGGGCCGGTCATCTGACCGTTCGCGATCCACACGATTGAGTCGATCCGGTCGGTGTACATCTGAAAATTCAGTGGCACCACATCTCCTGCGACTGCGAGCGTGGTATCAGGCTGCTGAGCGCGGGCGATAGCGTCCTCCGGCGAAGACGTGACGAAGACATTCACCCCTTGTTCGCGCAGGACTTCAATGAGGGCGGCCGAGCCTTCATCGTGCAGATTTCCGGCGGAAAATGGGCGCCGATCCTGCGAATTGGTCGGGATAATCAGCAGGAGCGCCATGCACGCGACAATGATGCCGATCAGGATCAGCAGGGGTTTGCTTTCGCGCAGTCGTTGCCGTGCGGACAGCGTGGCGACCGTGGCTCGTTGCTGATTCACCTGGCCCCCTGGGCTGAGGGAACACGGTCAGCGTCTGAGGGTGAGTGTTCAGATACTGAGCCGTCTGGAGACGAGTCGCCTGACGGTGGGTCACCTGCGAGTGATTCGCCTGAGGAGGTGCGTGAAGTGCGTAGCGCTTTCGTCAGTGTCATCAGGCGGGTGACATCGTCACGTGTCGGAGTTGACCTGCCGTACAGGACAGCATCGAACAGCGCGGCCGCATTGACGAGGGAGTCGCGCGAGTCTGGAAACTGCGCGCTGGCAGCCGTGGCCGCTTCATGAGCGGTCAGGCCAGGCGTGGCACGCACGACGTCACGCTCGTCAAGACTCAGGACCAGGTAGCGCATTCCCCAGATGAACGCCTGCGCGAAGTCCGCCTCTTTCAGATAGCTAGATGCGTTGTCATGCGCCTGGCGTGCGGAGACGTCCTGGTCGGACATGACCGAATGAGAACGCACACGGTTGCGCAGGCGAATGGGGTTGAGGATCAGCGCGACAATGAGAAGCACGGCAAAGACAGCCAGCGCCACCATGAGAATCTTGAAGCCGGGCAATGTAGGGAAAGACTGCTCCTGAAGAAATCGCAGGATGCGCTGCAGGAGTGTCTCACCGGACTTGTCGACGGGGTCTGGAAACTGATAGCGCGTCTTGGAAAGCTCGCGTTGGAGCCACTCCTGAGCCTCTGGGGCATCCGGAGTGACGGGCACGTCCAGGTTGACGATTCGCATCAGTGGCCTGCCAGTCAGGCGCGGGCAGCTTGAGCCAGGGCGGGGCCGAGGTTTTCCTTGCGCATGCGTTCATCGACATACATCAGTGTCGTAAAGCAGGCGACGACCGGCAGCGTGACGGCTTGCGCGATCGTTGTGCCCAGGACGGACGAGACGAACAAAATGGTGGGGGAGCCGGTCAATGCGAGCAGGCCCGTGACGGCACCGACCACGCCGCTGGCGACAGATACAAGCGCAGTGAGCAGAATGTAGATCAGCGCGTAGCGTCCGAATGTGCGCCAGAAACTGCCTTTGGTCAGCTTCCATGAGCGTTTGATGGAGTCGATCAGACCGGAGCGTTCGATGACGATGACGATTTCGACGTACAGGAGTCGAATCAGCAGGAACAGGTAGACCAGTGAGACAATGAGTGCCGCGACGGTGGCAACAAGGAGCATGATGGCAATGCGCTGCATGTCGCTTTCCTGAGCACTTCCCAACTGAGTGAGCACGAAGATCATCAGCGCACCGATGGCGATGCTGGGGATCGACAGGAGCAAACCGTACAGGGACAGCACGCCTACGCGTGACTTGATCTGGTTCCACGCTTCCGCCAGTGTGCACGCCCTGCCCAAAACAGCGTCCTGAACGGTTGCGCACAGCACGCCGGTGACCAGCACGGTGGAGATTGTCAGAAGAACGGTGGTAGTCACCGCGTTGATACCGAGGTTGGTGGCGATGCTGGACAGGTCGGACAGGATGAAGTCAATGAGAACGGTTGGGTCTTCGTCAGTTTGGTCGATCAGCGGGAAAAGCTTGTTGAAGACCGAATCGACCGTCAAAGACGAGATGATCGCGGTGATCACTGCGACGATCAGGACGACGACAAGGGTGAAACCGAAAACAACAGACGGGTTCGAACGCATCGCACGGAACGTTCCCTCGAACAGTTCACCGATCTGGAGAGGGCGCAGCGGAATGACCCCTGGCTTGGGGTCACCCAGACCCCATTGCTGCGCCCGAGGAGCATTCTGCGGGGCAGGGCCGGCACCGGGAGCAAAGTTCTGATCACCGCTCCCTGGCGCCGAGTGGTCGCTTGCATGCGACCACTGGGCGGAAGCCTGTGAGGCTGGTTGGCCGGGTGCGGCGAATTGGTCAGATCCATTGGCAGGCGGAGCGAACGACGTGCGCTGTCCCCACCGCGGAGGCGGAGCACCCCAGGATGAATCAGGCCCTTCACGTGAGTCGGAACCTGGCCTATAGGCTCCGGCGTGGCCAGATGCCCCGCCGGTAGCGGCGGAATCAAATTGCGATGCGGAAGACGCGGATCCAGAACCTGGTGCTGACCAGGAAGCGTCGTGGCCGGCTTCGGGCGCGGTCTGATTGGCCTCGTAAGGCGGAGACGACGATGCGCCCTCCGATGCCGATTGATCGAATGTACGCGACTGATCGCTTTCACTCATGGTCTGACTCCTTGGACATTAGTGTCAGTGCAGTGATCGTTTTTAATCGTGCCATGAAGTCATGGACAATTCTATTTTTCACGACCGTGAGTGCCACAAAAGGAACGGAAGTTGAAAGCGGGTCGACTGTAAAAATTGTCCATTTCGTGACACTATTGTGATTATGGCAGCACATATCCTGGTGGTAGATGATGACGTCGCACTGGCGGAGATGATCGGCATCGTCCTCGAATCTGAAGGCTTCACCGTCACCGCAGTGGAAGACGGTACTCGTGCGCTCGATGAATTCCACACCGATGCTCCAGATCTGGTGCTGCTGGACCTGATGCTGCCGGGAATTGACGGCATTGAAGTATGTCGTAGGCTTCGGCGCGAATCCGACGTTCCCATCGTCATGCTGACCGCGCGCTCCGACACTGCTGACGTGGTGGCCGGACTTGAAGCCGGTGCAGATGACTACGTACCCAAGCCGTTCAAACCCAGGGAACTTGTCGCCCGTGTGAAGGCCCGCCTGCGAGGTCGAGACGAAAGCGCCGAGGAACACCTGCGCTTGGGCGAACTGTCCATTGATGTGGCCGGACACGTGGTGCGCCGAGGCGGCGAGACGATCGCGTTGACACCGCTCGAATTCGACCTGCTGGTTGCGCTGTGCCGCGCCCCGTGGAAGGTATTCACGCGCGAGGAACTACTGGAAAAAGTGTGGGGCTACCGTCACGCTGCCGACACTCGTCTGGTCAACGTCCACGTCCAGCGTCTGCGCTCGAAGATTGAACGCGATCCGGAGCGCCCCGAAATCGTCATTACTGTGCGCGGAGTGGGGTATCGTGCCGGAACAGGGTCGTGACACTGCGCCGGAATCGGACGCGACCACTCGGCAACCGCGCTGGCATGAACGCCTGTGGCTCTGGCAAAAGGCACGCAGCTCGCTTTCAGTGCGTATCGCCCTGTCACTGTGCGCCTCGGCGCTGGCACTGCTGATTATCTTTGCTCTGATCACGTCCGAGCAGCTCACCGACAGTGTCTTCGATAACAGGAAAGACGCCATCTTGGAGGACGCTGGTGTTCGATTCGCTTCCGCGCAATCCATGTTCGACCAGTCGACAGCCTCCAGCCCTGACCAGGTTCAGGAGCTGGCGCGTCGAATGGTGGCTAATGTGCGTGGTTCAGCTGCCGGCGCCGGAGCAGTGTCGGTGATGGTGCTTCGCTCGCCCTCGTCCGACACTAATTTCCGCATCAACGAAATTATCAACGTCGACTACTTGACAACCATCACGGACCCACTGCGTGACGCGGTTGTTGAATCGACCAGCGGTCAGTGGCAATCCGTGGCGCTGCACGACAGGGATGGCAGTGAACAGCCGGGCATCATCGTCGGCTCTCAGGTCAACCTGCCGCGCGCCGGGCTGTACGAAATGTACATTATCTACTCGCTCAAACAGGAACAGAACATCATCACGATGGTGATGCGCTCTCTGGGCTGGGCCGTCATCCCTATTGCGATCGTGTTGCCGCTGGCAGTTTTCCTGATTCTGTATCACCTGATGGGTCCTGTGCGCATCACCTCGTCCGCCGCATCGCGACTGGCCGAGGGCGACCTGCACGCACGCGTACCGGTGACAGGTGTCGACGAAATGGCTCGCTTGGGACAGGCCTTCAACA
Source organism: Pauljensenia sp. C0254C2 (assembly GCF_056583835.1). Taxonomy (NCBI): domain Bacteria; kingdom Bacillati; phylum Actinomycetota; class Actinomycetes; order Actinomycetales; family Actinomycetaceae; genus Pauljensenia; species Pauljensenia sp. C0254C2. The sequence continues at coordinate 106,379 of NZ_JBWPJO010000004.1, read as the reverse complement.
ACATGGCGGATTCCCTGCAACACCGCATCACCGAGTATGACGAGCTGTCGAAACTCCAGCAGCGTTTCGTCTCCGATGTCTCACATGAACTGCGCACCCCGCTGACCACAATCCGCATGGCGGAAGTGATGATCTGGAAGGATCGCGACAACTTATCCCCATCGACGAAGCGATCTGCCGAGCTCCTTCACGAACAGGTCGAACGCTTTGACTCCATGCTGGCTGATCTGCTGGAGATTTCCCGTTATGACGCCCGAAGTGCCCTGCTGGATGCCGAGTCCACGGATCTGCGTGCACTCGCAGCGAAAGTGGTCAACGATCACAATGAACTGGCTGAGCGTCTCAACGTGCCGATCATCATCCACAACCCAGAAAACAGATGCGACGCAGAGATCGATTCGCGCCGCGTCGAACGAGTTGTCCGCAACCTCGTTGTCAATGCGATCGAACACGCGGAGCGCCGCGCCGTTGATATCGACATTGCCGCCACCGACACCGATGTCGCCCTGCGGGTGCACGATCACGGCGTGGGGATGAGTGAAGAGACCGTTTCCCATGTCTTCGACCGTTTCTTCCGAGCCGACCCCGCTCGCACGCGCACAACGGGTGGAACCGGGCTGGGTCTGGCAATTGCGCGCGAGGACATCAACCTGCATGGCGGCACCATTGAAGCCTGGGGCGTGCCGGGAGCAGGATCCTCATTCGTCATCACGTTGCCGCGCAAGGTGGGCACAGCCGTGGCATCCCGCCCGCTGGAACTTTGGAAGGATGAATGGGGCGAGGGGCGCGAGGATGGTTCGTCCGAAGGAGGCGCGGCGGAATGAGGCTGAATCGAATCGCGCGTGCATGCGCTATGCGGCACCGGTCAGCAGGTTCGCACGTCTCGCAGTCGCCGGTCCTTATGCGTGCATTCGCATGCGCAACAGGCATTGCGATGGTATTGTCAGCTGCTGCCTGCTCAGTGTTGCCGAGTGCCAGCTCACCTCACCCGTTCGACGTTCCCACGCCATCAGCCGAACCGGTTGAAGTGGCGGCAGGGGGCCCGGCCCAGGGCAGCACCCCGGACATGTTGGTGTCCGATTTTCTGCTGGCGTGCGCTGCCGGTACAACTGATGACTTTGCAGCGGCGCGCCTGTATCTGACTGAAAAAGCTGCCCAGACGTGGCAGCCGACCACAATGATTCAGGTGTATGCGACCGCGTCAACACCCTCGACACAGTCGCAGGAAGGAACGGGCGATGTGACGACAGATGTCACCGCCCCCGCGGTCGCAACAATCGACGCCAACGGTTTGCTGACACCCTCCGAATCGGGTTCTCAGATCGCACGGTCGTTCCACTTGGTCCAGGAAGATGGTCAGTGGCGCATCGATTCTCTGGACGATGGGGTCATGGTGTCGGAAGCTTCCTTGACAGCCTCCCACCAGCTCGTCTCCTTGTATTTCCCGTCCAATGACGGGGGAGCGCTGGTGCCTGATCCGCGGTGGTATCCGATTCGCCGCCTGGCTACTCACCTTATGGAAGGACTCCTCGCGGGACCGTCCCAGTCGATCGCGCCGGCCGTCACCTCGGCGATTCCAGAAGGCGTAGCCCTGGGCGCTGGAGGAATCAGCGTTGACAACCAGGTGGCCAGCGTGGCACTTAACGGGCAGGTCGCGCCGGTACAGGACCCGACGGAACTGTACTGGCAGATCTACACCACGTTAACGCAATCCACGTCCGTCACCTCGGTGCGCATTGTGTCTGAGGGTGCGACGATCGGGGACCTGGCAGTGCCGCTGGGTCCCGACTATCGCATGGACAGTGCGGTGGGGATTTCAGATACAGGTTTTGTCAGCGTATCTGGCAATTCCACGCGCCTGCTTCTTACCCCGGAGCAAATTGGGCCAGACGCGTCAAAGCCGGCAATTGGACCCACCTCTGATGCTGCGATGGCGTGGGTGGGGCAGGACACTGTCTATATTGCTGACGGTGATGGCGGGCAGGTCGCGCATCCGGTCGCCTCGCCATCATGGCCCTCAGTCGACCGCTTCGACATGGCGTGGGCAACGTCGTCAACCACGCCAGGTTCTCCCATCTACATCATGGGGCTGGGCGGCACCTACATTGAGCTCCCCTCACCATTTGACCACTCCCACACTATTCACTCGGTGGAGGTCTCACCCGACGGTGCGCGCCTGGCTCTGATCCGCGAAGTCGGTACGACCCGTTCGGTGTGGGTCGCGCCGATCGTGCGTGACCCTCAGGGAGTGCCGACCAGCGTGGGCACGCCCATCCAGGTCAGCGCCACGTCTGCCACGGTCAATGACGTGTCGTGGGCTGGCACCGTGACGCTCGTGTTCGACGAGTCTGCCTCGGATTCTTCACCTCAGATCCGCATCGAGCCCCTGGGTGGATTCGGCTCCACCATGCCTGTGCCTGGTGAGGTCGAGATGATCAGTGGAGGGGCGATACCCTCGAACATCTACATCCGCACCCGAGAAGGGAACCTGTATTCGCGTTCAGGGTCGGTGTGGCAGGCCGTGGGCGCCCCCGTTCGCGAGATTTCCTATCCGGGCTGAGACGGGTTATCCACAGAACGGCCCGTGTGAGTCGACACGAGGCCCCTAATGAGGTCTGCTGGAGGAGTGGATTACGCCGACGCAACTCACCTTTTGCATCACACATTGACGAGGGTGTCCCATGCACTGTCGGACCTGATCTTGCCCGTGCAATGCGTGGGGTGCGGTAAATGGGATGCGATTCTGTGCGAGCGTTGCCGTGCCATTGCCACGAATGATCCGGGCACCTGGCAGGCGGTTGAGGTGAACGAACAGCAGATGATCATGGCGTGGGCACTGGGTGAATATGCGGGAGCGCTGCGTTCGATCGTTCTGGCTGCCAAGCATCGTCCACGCGTAGATCTGAGTGAATTTCTGTGGCGCTGTGGGATCACGCTGGGGGAACATGTGGCGCGCGAGGCGGCGTGGCGAACACTTGATGCGGATGAAATATGGGTCGTGCCGGCTCCGTCACGCTTTGCCAGGCGTTTTCGCGGACAACTCGTGGCGCTCGATGTGGCGCACGGAGTAGCGGTGGGTCTGTCGCATGCGCGCGTTGATGCTGATGGTGGGCGCTCGCGGATGCGTGTACGCGTCATCGATGCAGTGCGCTTGCGTGTGGGAAGCAGCAGCCAGTCTGGGAAAAGCGGGGCTGCTCGCGCCGCAGGACGCAGCGGGTCGATGATTCGGCGTGTCGATATTGTGCCCAAAGTGAACGTCATCCTCGTCGATGATGTGATGACGACGGGGGCGACGGTGCGTGAAATGGCGCAAGTGCTGGGGCCGCCGGTTCAGGCGGTCGTCACTCTGTGTCGGGTCAGTGCGACAGGCACACCCCAGTAACGTGAAATACGTCACGACCATGCATTATGATGGAAGGCACATAACAGAAGGCAGGTCGGTTCCGTAACGTCGGGCCTGCCGCGATACAGGGGGTGATAACAACACTCACCGCTCATCGCAATGAAGCGTGAGCACTGTTGACGTGGGCACCGGGCCCACTGAATCTCTGGAGGAGACATGGACATCACAATTGTCGGACGTAATGCCGAAATCCATCCGAATTTCCGTGAGTACGTTGAAGAGAAGGTGTCGAAGACAACGCAGTTCTATCCGCGGGCACAGCGCGTGGACGTGGAATTGACCCACGAAAGGAACCCGCGGCAAGCCGACACCGCTGAGCGTATCGAGCTGACGGTCTACGGGAAAGGCCCCGTCATCCGTGCCGAAGCAACCTCAGCGGACCGCTATGCGGCAGTTGATATCGCAGCGGGAAAGCTCTTTGAAAGGCTGCGTCGTGCGCGCGACCGCGCGAAAGATCATCGGCGCCATTATCAGCCACACCCGCATGAGGAGTTCGATCCGCGCACCCTTGAATCCGAACTTGAACCCGAGGCAAAGCCAGCCGCCGCGCCTCGTGCCGAACTGAAGAGCGCGTACGACCTCAAGCCGGGTGAGGCCCGTGAAGAACAGCTGGGTGATTCTCCCGTCATTGTCAGGCAAAAAGTCCATGAAGCTGAGCCGATGAGTGTGGATGAGGCGCTCGACCAGATGGAACTGGTTGGTCACCCATTCTTCCTCTTCGTCGACAAGGAAACACACCAACCGTGCGTGGTGTATCACCGTCACGGCTGGACCTACGGTGTGATCCGCCTGAATACTCGAATCGGAGAAGGCGAATCGCGAGACGACTAGGCGAAATAGGTCAAAGCATCGGTGTAAGCGCTGACCTGATAGCCATCGCGCTGGCCTGTTGTTCATAGTGCTGTCAGTTCATCGTGCTGACCTGTTAGTTCACAGCGCCGGCCTGATAGGTCTTGGCGTCGGCTTAACCGCTGACTGGCCCCTTATGTGGCCCGCTGCCTTGGCAGCGGGCCACACCTTTGTATGCGTGAAAGCTGTACCAGCGATCGGTGCTGCCGCCGCGGACGCGTCTTGTGCCTTTCTCCCTCGTACCCGCTCTCGCGCCGCCATTCGCGCGTGCTCATCTCTTGAGCCCGCGCCTTGTACGGGTTCATCCTTCATGCGTGCCCCTCTTGCCCGCCTTCTGTGCCCCAACTGTCGATCTCAGCTGACTGCAGCGAAGGGCGGATATGCCTATACGCCTGTGACCTGCATGGCTAGAGACAAGTTTGGCGTGGCATCTGTGCGGTAGGGCGCGAGATCGACAGTTGGGGTTGTGGGGGAGTGAGAGGACGGTCGAATACGCGACGACAGGGTGCTGAGTGTGGCTGAGAGCGAAAGAGTTGAATGCCATTAATCGTTTGTGGCAGATTTTTCGTAGACTGTATAAGCGTGATATGCGCCTTTTAACTAGAGTGCGTGCACGTAGGGGCAAAGTGCCTCGAATGAGACGTCAGGAGAACCGGTGTCACTGATTGACAAAATCCTCCGAGCTGGAGAAGGACGAACGCTGAAGAGACTCGAGCGTATCGCGAACCACGTAGATGCACTTGAAGAGGATTTTAAGGCACTGACCGATGAAGAACTACAGGCTAAGACCCCCGAATTCAAGAAGCGCTACGAAGACGGCGAGACGCTGGATGAACTGATGGTGGAAGCGTTCGCCACAGTTCGCGAAGCTGCCTGGCGGACGCTGCGTCAACGGCCATTCCACGTCCAGGTGATGGGCGGCGCTGCCCTGCACATGGGCAACATTGCCGAAATGAAAACCGGTGAAGGTAAAACTCTGGTTGCCACGATGCCCTCGTACTTGCGAGCCCTCACCGGCAAAGGCGTCCACGTGGTCACCGTCAATGACTACCTGGCGCACTATCAGTCAGAGCTGATGGGACGCGTCTACCGCTTCCTCGGCATCAGCGTCGGATGTATCCTCACCGGCCAGACCCCAGACGAGCGACGCAAACAGTACGCCGCCGATATCACCTACGGCACGAACAACGAGTTCGGGTTCGACTACCTGCGAGACAATATGGCTCAGCGCACTGAAGACATGGTGCAGCGCGGCCATGCCTTCGTCATCGTTGACGAGGTTGACTCGATCCTGATTGACGAGGCGCGTACGCCTCTGATTATTTCCGGGCCGGCGACCGGTGATGTCAACCGGTGGTACACCGAGTTCGCGCGCATCGCGAAGCTGCTGGAACGCGACGTGGATTACGAAGTCGACGAGAAGAAGAAAACGGTTGGCATCCTGGAACCCGGCATCGATAAAGTCGAGGACCAGCTGGGCGTGGAGAACCTGTACGAAGCCGCCAACACGCCGCTGATCGGTTTCCTGAACAACTCCATCAAGGCTAAGGAACTCTTCCACCGCGACAAGGACTACATCGTCAGTAAGGGCGAAGTCCTCATTGTCGATGAACACACCGGACGTGTGCTGCCCGGGCGCCGCTACAACGAAGGTATGCACCAGGCGATCGAAGCGAAGGAAAAGGTCCAGATCAAGGCTGAAAACCAGACGCTGGCAACCATTACGCTGCAGAACTACTTCCGCTTGTATCCTGAGGGGTCACGCTCCGGTATGACGGGTACGGCTGAAACGGAAGCCGCCGAATTCTCCAATACCTACAAGATGGGTGTCATTCCGATCCCGACGAACCGGCCGATGATCCGTAAGGATCACTCCGACCTTGTGTACCCCACGCTGAAAGGCAAACTCAACGCGATCGTTGAGGATATTGAGGAACGCCACAAGGCTGGACAGCCGATCCTGGTGGGCACGACGTCTGTGGAGAAATCCGAAGTGCTGTCCAATATGCTGCGTCAGCATCACATCTCCCACCAGGTGTTGAACGCCAAACAGCATGAGCGTGAAGCTCAAGTCGTGGCAATGGCTGGCCGCAAGGGCGCAGTCACCGTTGCCACCAACATGGCTGGCCGTGGTACCGACATTATGCTGGGCGGCAACTCGGAGTTCATTGCGCAGTCCAACCTTGCTGCCAAGGGTCTCGATCCGACTGAGAACGCTGAGGAGTACCGCGAGGCGTGGCCGAAAGCACTGGAGGAAGCCGAAGCGGCAGTTGAAGCTGAACGCGAAGAGGTGCGCGAGGCCGGTGGCCTGTACGTCCTGGGCACTGAGCGCCATGAGTCGCGACGCATTGACAACCAGTTGCGTGGTCGTTCCGGCCGTCAGGGAGATCCGGGCGAGTCTCGTTTCTACCTGTCAATGGAAGATGACCTGATGCGCCTGTTTAATTCAACGATTGCGCAGCGCATTATGGCCTCGAACGCATACCCGGAAGATATGCCACTGGAATCCAAGGCTGTGTCACGCTCCATTGCCAGTGCACAATCGCAGATCGAAGGCCGTAACGCCGAGATCCGCAAGAACGTCCTCAAATATGACGACGTGATGACTAACCAGCGCGAGTTGATTTATGACCAGCGTCGTCAGGTCCTTGAGGGTGCCGACCTGCAGGATCAGGTATCCTGGTTCATGGATCGTCTGGTTGAATCACTCATTGCTGAGCACACGCAGGAAGATTCGGCTCACGATTGGGATCTGAACGAGCTGTGGGCAGCGTTGCGCTCCTACTATCCGGTATCAGTGAGCGCCAAAGAGGTGGCCGAAGCTCACGGCGGGCAGGACTCATTGGTGCGCGATGACCTGAATTTTGAAATCAGGGGTGACATCCACACGGTTTATGAGCTGGGCGAGGAGCAGCTCAACCAGAACCCGTTGGCAATTCAGCAGCTCGGGGAAGATCCGATGCGTGACCTCGAACGCCGTGTCGTGCTGGCGACGGTCGACCGCCTGTGGCGCGAGCACCTGTATGAGATGGACTACCTCAAGGAAGGCATCGGCCTGCGTGCAATGGGACAGCGCGATCCTCTGGTCGAATACAAGGCTGAGGGCGCGCAGATGTTCCAGGCGATGATGGAGCGTATCCGCGAAGAATCGGTTCAGCAGATCTTCGGCTACCTGCACCAGTTCGAACTCGCGTGGCAGCGTCTGCGCGAACAGGGCGTGCTCTCACCTGCTGGTGAACAGGACGATGAGGCTGCTGAAGAAGACACGACCGGAGCGCTGGAAACTGCTTCAGCGCTGTGGGATTCGGAGGATGACGCCAAGGAAGGGAACTCCGACGAGGCGTCAGAGGCTGAACGTGAACAGCAGCGCCGGATTCGTCAGATGCAGCAGGAAGCCGAGCAAAAAGCTGCAGCTTCGTCTGCAGCGCTGGCGCGTGCTACATCTGTGATGGGTGATGTGGGCCAGCAAAAGCAGGCAGCACGCTTGAAGTATTCATCGAGTAACACCGCTGGCGAGGCGTCGCCTGCTGGCGGTCGGGCTGCTGGACGAGGCAGGAGCGGTAACGCGGCTTCGTCTGGCGGCGGGAACCGTGCGCAGCGTCGTGCTGCGGCCAAGCGGAGGAAAAACCGCTAAGGCATCGATACCTGGCAGGCGAGAGATCCGCTCTCTTTGCAGGCGAATTCCCTATGTCTCCTGACAGGTAGTGCGCGGACAGATTCTAAATGATGTCGAGAGCGGTGGCGAGCCATCGCCCTCGAAAATCTTCCAGCCTCAGCGCTGCTGCCCTGATCCGGCCGCACACCGCAAAGACGACGGTGGTTTCAAACGTCCCAGGTTTGATGGCGCACGTGCTCACTGACATGACGCGACATGGGGCAGGGCTGGTGCGCCGCGCGGGGAGCGCGCCGCCCGGATCGAAGTCCGTGGCATCAATCTGGTCGTAGAGCCCCGGCACGACCCACCGTCGAAGCTGCATGATGGGTCTGCGTCCCAGCAGAACCTCAATGATGCCGCGCGTCAGGTTGGCTGCCCACGTCCCTGCGTCGGGCAACGTGTCGCGCGCAATGGGGCGCGCCGGATCGGGCTTGAGGCGCTCTTCAAAATCGAGGACGAGCGGGGTGGGCATATCTCGACGCATATCCCATCTCAGGCAGCCATCTGTGCTGCGGGAGTAACGTTCGGCTGCGCGTATCGTGCTCATGAGTTCTCCTTAGGGGGAATCGTGATAACTGTTCCTGGGTGGATCAGGTCAGGATCGTCTCCGATTACCTCAGCGTTCGCATGGATCAGTCGCTCGACATGGCGGGCGATCGTGGCATCGGATGCTGAGGCGGGGAGGGATGTTTCAGCGATCGTCCACAGACAATCGCCAGGCTGGATTTCGTAGTGGGTGGCGCTGCCCGTGTTGGACGAAGCGGTGTTGTGGGTGGGGGCGGGCGAAGCATCGTGTCCTGCGGCGCCAACACCGTGTGAGTGGACGGATGAGGCTGCCTGTCCGGCAGAACTTAAACCGTTGGAGGAAACAGGTGAAGCAGGCTTCCCCGAGGAATCGGTGCTGTATGCGTGCGAGGGGGAGGCGGGCTGCTTGGATGAGTCGGTGCCCTGGGAAGCCGATGATCCAGCAGGGTGGCTGACTTGAGGCGGAGTGTTCTTCGCAGATGGTGCAGAGTGCTCGGTCTGTGTCGACGGCCCAGAGTGCGAGGGTGCCATCGCGTTGCCTTCTGGTTGAGTGTCGTGTGGCATCTGGTGAGAAGGGGAGGGAAGCTGTGCGCTTGGACCTCCTGATTGCGCTGTCGAAGTGGATTGTGCGGTCAACGCTGGCCAGGTCAGATCATCGGGAATCGTGGAGTCACCCTCGTCGATGGAAGAAAAGGGAAGAACGTGCGTGGCAGATGATGTACTGGTCAGAGAAGGGGTGGAAGGCGTGAGTGGCGCGGCAAAAACCGGCATTCCAATAGCGCTGATCGCGGTGGTCGACACGCTCAACGCCAGAGCATGACGCGCGATTACTGCGCGTGCCTGCTGCGTGCCGAAGCGACGAATAAAACGAATGAGAGCCCGCGACAGTGCATCAGTGCGCGACGAAGCTGTCGCGAGGAGTGCCAGGAAGACGCAGAGCTGGTTCCATGCCAGAAAAACCGTTGCAACACAGGCGATGATCAGAGCAATCAACAGCTCCGGTCGATACAGATCACCTGATCGCACAATGAGGACAGCGAGGTAGGCGGTCAGTGCCAGGAGAGGTACACCTGCCCAGGCAGTGACCGTCACCAGCCCACGATTGCAATCAGTTCCATCCATGACATCCGTCTCGACTACGTATCCAGACCTACTGTCTCCATTCATATCGAACTTCTTTCGTGTCAGTTGATGTTAGTTCGTAAGAATTGATTAGAGTGTGCACGAAAGAATAATTGATGTCAAGTGGTGGCAGTTCCTTTTACTTTGTGCCACACTGTGCGCATGGATCTGGATCGCCTTCTGGCAGACTTAAGTGCGCGCTTCGATGCTGAACGGCGCGAGGAAATGGACATTCTTGTCGACGAGCTCGCAGATGTTGAGTGTGCGCGTGTAACGATGTCAGCGCGCCTGCTCGCGACGCGGGGGAGTAACTTGAACGTCTTACTGCGCGGAGGTGAGCGCATGACAGGGATCGTTCGAGACTGCGCGCGTGAGTGGATTGTGATCGACAATGGGGTACACATGGTGCTCATCCCGGCTCACGCCATTGTCGCAGCCTGGCCGCTGGGAAGTCGCGCAGCCGATGAGTCAGCGCTGGCACATGAGGTGGCGATCAGTCACGTTCTGCGCGCGCTGAGAGATGAGAATGTGTACGTCGTCATCGACCATGAAGGCGGCCAGCACGCAGGATACGTCTGTGCTGTCATGGGTGACCACTTTGATCTTGAAAGCATGTCCAGCGGGCAGGCTCTTGACACGCGTGACTTCACCACTCCAGTCGTCATGTCGCTGTCGACGGGTGGGATACGCACGCTGCGTGCGCCGAGCCAGATGGCAGATTCGCTGATGATCTGACGCGCCGTTAGCTGTGAGCCGATTCGACCTTCATGCGCTCACGAGTAGCCGCGTACTGATCCTGAATGTACTGCTCGAGAACACTGGCTTCAACCCGCCATGCCTTCTTGCCGCCAACCTGGATTGCAGGAAGTTCCCCCGACGTCACCAGTGAACGGGCGGCGGACATCGTCAGGTTCAGTGTTTCAGCGACGTCGGCCAGTGTCAGGAATCGTGAAGTCATATCCATATCATGACATTTCCTTTCAGTTCAGTAAAGCTTTATTCACTTGTTGTGGATATAGTGCGGTGTTCATCGAAAGTTGCGTGTCCACTTTGTGAGCATGTGGACGAGGCGAGAGGACTCCTCGACGAGGCCTCATGTGTGAAGATGCAGGTCAGAGCGAACTGACCGCAAAGGCAGTGTGTGGGGGCGAGCGGAAGTTTTTGTGGATAACTCCACATCGAGGAAAAAACCGGGCATGATGTGGGAGTGCCACATATGAAGAACACCGCCCGAATACCGCGCCGGCGCAGCGTCATACGTGATCCGCGATTCCTGATCGGCATCGCACTCGTCACGCTGTCTATCCTTGCGTGCACACTCCTTGTATCTCATGCCCGCGGCGGAGTGAGCATCTATCAGGCAACGCGCGACATCGCTCCGGGAGAACCGCTGGACACGTCGAATCTGCAGATCGTGGATGCACGGCCCGAAAGCAATGCGTATGTGCAGCGCGATGAGCTTCCTGACGGAGCGCTGGCGTCGCACAGCATCGGAAAAGGTGAGCTGATTGCAACGGGAGCAGTGACAACGGACGAAGACGACGATTATCGCCGCCTCGTGATCGACATAGGTGCCGGACTACCGGAGTCCACTGCTACCGGCACATCCATTGAACTGTGGTCGATCCCTTCAGCCTCCATGAGCAAAGACCATCAGTCCCACCCAACGGTCGTATCGGGCAACGCCGTTTTTATTCGCAGTGTCGAGGGCGCCGCAGGAATCGGTGCTGCATCGGTGCACAGAATTGAAGTACGTATCCCATTTTCTGACGTCTCAGCCGTGCTTGAAGCTACGGGAGGAAACGGAACGATCACGGCCGTTCCGATCGGACAATGAGTGGGCCGATCAGTGTGATCGTGTGCGCGCCGACCCAGACGGAGGGGCGCCTCGTCCAGGCGATCAACGAAAGCGAGGAGTTTACTGTGTCGCGCCGGTGCGCTGACCTGACGGAAGTGCGGGCATGCGCGCGCTCATCGGTTGCACAATGCGCCATTATTGATGCTGATGATCCTGACCTTGATGCCCGCATCGTGGAGGACCTGCACGCGCACCATATCGGTGTCATTGTTCTCGCGCCCCTGGCTGATGCGCCGTCCTTACGTGCGCTGCATGCTGATGGAATTGCTCAGCCCGATTCACCTGATGGGATCGTGGATTCGCTGCGCGCCTTGGGGATGAGTGCATCTTTTTCTCCGGAGAGCGGTGAGCTTCCCCAAACGGGGGAGGATGCGTCCGGCCGACGGGAAGCCCAGATAGCGCATCAAAAGCGCTCCTACGCATTTGCCGACGGTGATGACGAGTTATCAGACGGGCAGCGCAGCGTTGACGGGACTGCGGAATTCGGGAAGATCGTCTGTGTGTGGGGGCCGTCAGGTGCTCCCGGAAGGTCGACAATAGCATTCAACGTGGCGGCGGGTGCGTCAGCCAGTGCGCGCGTCCTCCTCGTCGATGCTGACACGTGTGCACCATCCCTGGCTCATATGGCGGGTATTGCGCAGGATGCGTCGGGTATCGCTGTGCTCTCACGGACTGCTGCGCGCACTGATGTCGGAGCCGACGAGATTCGGGGAGCTGCAGTACCACTGACCGATTCCCTCGACATTCTCACGGGAATCACGTCGCCGCAACGTTGGCGTGAGGTATCACCGGCAGCGGTGGTCAGCGCACTGTCGGCGGCCCGCTCGCTGTATGACCTCATCATCGTGGACGTGGCTGCAGCAACGCTGGATCCGGTGGCACCGGGGAATCGGCATCAGGGGTGGCGCGATGACCTGGTCGCGGCAATTGTGCGGAACGCTGATGCGGTGATGTGCGTGTTTCGTGGTGATTCTCTGGGTATCAATCGGCTTGTGGACGCGTATCAGTGGGTAGGCCAGATCGCCCCGCACGTCGAGCCGATCCTGGTGGCCAACCATGTGTCATCGTCGGGAGCAGGGCCTCGACCTGTCAACGCGATTGTCCAGGCCCTCGCTCCGGTGATTCCCGGGCGCAGTATTCAACTTGTCCCGGAGGACTCGCGCGTGAGCGCCTCCCTGCTGCACGCGCGGGCAATTGTTCATGCCGAACCTGATCAGCCGGTCGGTCAGGCGTTGGCCGCGCTGACCCAGGTGGTGTTGGCTGTGCTTCCTGAACATGCTGCGTGATGCTCACCGCGGCAAGCGCGCGGCACTGATGTGGGACACTGGAGGCATGCGATTGTATGTGCCAGCGGTTTTAGACGAGTTATCTGCCGATCAGCCGCCTGTTCGACCAGGGTATGTGGCGATTCTTGAGGATGGGCTTCGAGGCGACGACATTGAGGAGCGTGAAGACTCTGCGATGAACCAGGCTGCTCTCGCCTCACTCGAATTGATCCGCGATCGCCGCGATGCAGAGGACGAAGAAGATGGTGATGAGGCTCGCGCATGCCTTGATTCACCTGCCTTCTGTGTGCCGGCACGCCGAGTTGTCATCGCGTGTGAGGCTGAGGCTGAGGTCAGCGATGAGGCAGGCGACCTGGCTGCTGTGCATGTTGCACAGGCACGTCCCCAGACGTACCGGTGGGATGATGTGGTGGCTTTCTTCATTGATGACGCGGAGGCGGCGCCGCTGGTTGAGCGCGTGACGCAGGCCCTCACTGAGGACGATGTGACCGGGGCTCTTGACGCGCTGTGGGATGAACCGTTGCTGTGGTTTGACGCGAGTGAGCGCACCACGTGCGCTGGTGGTGGCATCGTCAGCTGCGGCCGTACCCGCGTGTGATTCTCGAGGTGCCTATGCGCGTACCCGCAGTGTTGATCCTCCCGATGCCACTGGTATGACTTCGATCTGGTCTAAGATCCGCGACGTCATGTCTGCGACGTGCGAAATCACGCCGATGGTACGCCCTGATGTGTGCAGGGACGCCAGCTGCGCCATCACCGTGTCGAGGGTGGAGGAGTCAAGTGACCCGAAGCCTTCATCGATGAACATCGTGCGCAGTTCGATGCCACCGTTTTCGGTGGTCACGACATCGGACAGGCCCAGTGCCAGAGCAAGGGAAATGTAGAATGTTTCTCCTCCCGATAACGTCTTCGGGGAGCGTACCTTGTCTGTTTCATGGTCGAGTACCGTCAGGCCGAGGCCTTGAGCTTTATTGCGCGAATAGTCCTTGTCTGAACGAATCAGCTCGTAGCGCCCGTTCGAAATTGTCATGATACGAGGGTTAGCGCAGGCCAGAACGTCATCCAGTCGTCTACCGAGCACCCAGTGGGACAGAGAAGTTTGCGGTGAGTCCGCCGAGAGCTGACCCGATGATGCCAGCTGCGAGAGGTAGTCAAGCGGCCCGAACGCGTCGCGGTTCTTCACCAGTGTGTCGAGGCGTTCCTGAACAGTTGCCACAGCTTTTTTCACATCGGCAGCAACCTGCGAGCTGGCGCCGGCACGTTGGGCTGCTTCACGCGATACTGACTGAGCGTCTTTGTAGCTGCGCGCTGCCGCGTCAACGTCGGGACTCCGGGACGTGTCAACGTCTTTCAGGCGCTCGGATTGCAGGGAATTGTGCACGTGTGCGTCATCTCGATCAAACGCTGTGATGCGAGCATCCATTTCGCTGATTGCCACGTCGGTGCGCATGTCAGCGCGCACCTGGGCGGTGCCACCATCGCCTTCTGCGTAGCCGTATCGTTCGAGGGCATCCGCCTGTTCAGCCAGCGCCTGGTCGACGGCAGCTCGCGCGTGGATGGCGTTTTCACAGGCTTGTCTCAATGTGTCAATGGCGTCGATCTGCACTGTGATGTCGTGATCTATGTCCTGCAAGGTCGCTTCGCCATCGCCGTGGGCGCGCGCCGCTGTACACCGCTTCTCATCAGTATCTAGAGCTGCCTGCGCCGTTTCAATGTCGTGAGTCAGGCGATCACTGCGGCGGAGCAGGTCACGGCATGACTCGTCGTCACGTGTGCGCTGCGTCCGAAGCTTCTCGGCGGTCTTCTGGTCGTGTTGCACCGCTTGTAGAGCAACTTTCAGAGCGTCGATTGTGCGTGCTTCGTCTGCCAGTGCGGCTGTCAGATCCTCCACGCTTCCGTCAGCTTGCTGCCCGAGGGCATCCCATGTGGAACGAATCGATGCGCATTGCGCGCTTAATTGGGTGAATGCATCCTGTTCCTGCTGATACTGCACGTGCAACTGGTCGATGTCAGCAGGATCGACGGTGCCCGCCTCGCCTGCCTGGGCAGGGGATGGGTGCTCGGTTGAGCCGCACACCGGACACGGCTTGCCGGATTCCAGAGTCGAAGCAATACGCAGGGCTGACTGCGCGAGCAGTGCGCGCCGCGCCTGCTGTATAGTGTCATGAACTGTGTCGATGCGCGCCTGAGCTTGTTCAGCTTCGCGTATCGTGTCTTCTAACTTCTGAGCAACAGTGACGGCACGGCGCGCGGCGTCGAGCCGCTTGTCGAGAGCCTCGTGGCGCGTTTGAGCCGCGGTGAGGTCGATCGAAGCGGTCGTTGCCCGCTCATCGGACGCAGCCAGGGCTTCCAACTGTTCGGCATCGTTGCGCATGCGCTGACGCAGCAACTCCTGCTGCCGGTTAAGCTGCTCGAGCTGACTTTGTTGCCCCTGCAAGGCTTCGCGTCGCTCTGGCAAAGCGGCCTCCACGGCGGCCAGTTCAGAGATTTTGATGTGGCGAGCGTGCAGAGTGTCATGGGCGCGGGTCAGCGTGAGCACCGTGGCAGCTATCTCACTGTCATCTGCCAGGGAAGGCTCGCGCGATTCGTCGGTGTCCAGACCTGACAGGTAAGCAGGATCGACGTGGGCACTGCGGGCAGCAGCCATCGCGTCCGCCAGTGCATCGCGCGCGTCGACCTGGCGCGTTCGAGCCTCGTCCAGGCGATGGAGAACAGGAATAACGTGAGCTGCCTGGCGTGCTCGAGCCAGTTGGGTGCGCACTGCGTCAATGTCTTGACGCTCAGCGTTGAGTGTGCTCGCGCGTTTTTCCAGTTCGATGCGCTCACGCACACGCCGGGCGAGGTCAGTCGCGGCTTGCAGCTGCTTGCCTAGTTCTTCTGCAGTGTGCGCACACTCATGCGAGCGCTTCAGATCATCGTGTGCTTGATGCTCAAGAATCCTCTGACCATCCTCCAGATGCGTACGTATGGCAGCATCGTCAATGCCGATCAACTCAACCAGCATGGCGGCAGTGATCGGTGGAGAATCGTGTGCGCTGAGCTCTGCCGTCGACTGGTTTTCGTCGGACCCACTTTCCTGGGCGCTGGGCGGCGGTGTCGAATCAGGGTCTGTGCCACCGAGTGCCTGCCATAACTGCGCGGGCAGTGAGTGAATCAGTGAACTGACCCGTTGCTGATCGTGTTCGAGGCTTCCTCGCGCCGCCTTGGCCTTCTCCTTCAGTGCCGTTTCGAAATTGACGAAAAGAGAAGTCTGGAAGATGCTGGATAGCAGTGCGTGACGATCTTCAGATGAGGCAGTGAGAAACTGGGAGAATTTTCCCTGCGGCAAAATCGCTGTTTGCAGATACTGAACGCCGTTAAGACCGATGAGGTGAGTGATCTCAATATTCGTATCTTTGACTCCGGAACAGAGCGCATCGACGGTGACGTAGGTGCCGGATTCGTCGGCTCGAACCTTTTCCAGGTGAGCACTCTGGTTGATGGCAGTCTTACGGCCTTCACGCGTGAACTGGGGAGTGCGCGTCACGCGGAAGATACCCGCATCTGTTTCAAAGACCAGGGACACGCGCGAGGGTGCCTTCTCATCAACCAGCGTTGAACGCAGACGTGCATTATCTGCATCGCCTTGACGTGCAACTGTGCCGTAAAGCGCGAAGCTCACGCAGTCAAGAATCGTCGATTTTCCAGCCCCGGTCGGACCGTGCAGCAGGAAAAGCCCACCATCGTCGAAGCGCGTGAAGTCCACTGTGTGGTGAGAGATAAACGGGCCAATACCTTCTAGATCAAGGCAACGAATTTTCATTGGACGCTCCTGACCTGGATCTGCTCCCACACTGAATCAATGACGGACCGCTCTGCTTCATTCAGGGAACGGCCGATCGTCTGCTCGAAGTACTCGTCAATGACGGCACGATCTGAGCGCGCGGCCTGTCTGCTCGGACCGGTAAGGCGTTGGCTGGCGGGCACGGGTGGCGCATGCAAGATGGCGAGCGCGTAGGGAAAGACGTGACGGATGCGTGCAATCAGGTCACGCGGACGAATGTCGTCAGTTACCGTGATCGAGACGAAGTCGTCTCTCTGCTCCGCATACTGGTCAGAAATAACCTGTTCAAAGGGCCCCTCGATCACGTCGAGATTGCGCCAGATAGGGGTGGGAACGGCCTCAATGTCGGTGAGTGTGCCTCCGTCAATATGAAGAAGCGTCACCGACTGGGTGGAGGAAGCCTCAGAAAAGGAAAACGGCATAGGTGATCCGCTGTAGCGGATCGTGGCGCTGCTTCCGCTGATATTTTGCGGCCGGTGGAGGTGGCCGGCAGCCACATAGTCAATACCGTATTCGTCGAAGACACCCGCTGGCACCGAGGCGACCCCACCGACCTGGATGTCGCGTTCTGATTCAGATGGGGCTCCGCCTGTGAAGAATGCGTGCGACATGACGATTCGCACGCCGTCATCGCTGTTCAGAGCGCCACTGGACTCATCGTTGTCACGCCCGCCGTCATGTCCGCCGGTCGCCTCACCGCTGCGCATACCGTGTCCACCGTGGCGAGCCTCGATATCGGCACCGATTCGGCGCAACGCAGCACTCATGACGGCCTCATGCGAACGCACCAACGGAATCGCCTGGCCGTCCTCGTCAATAATGTCAGACAGGGGTTCGCGCACCAGGTCAGGCTCGAGGTAGGGAATCGCGTAGATGGTAGCATGCTCACCGTCGCTGGACGTGACGACGATGGGGCGGTCAATGTCCTCGATGGTGGAAGCAATCGTGAGTGAGTCTTGAAGAAAAGGAGCGAGGTAGCCCAGCCGAATGGCGGAATCGTGATTGCCGGGAATGATGATGACACGAGTCAGTGAACATAAGCGAACAAGGGCGTCCGACAGAGGACGGAGAACGTGGGCGGGAGGGACTGCTCGATCGAATAAATCGCCGCTGATGAGGAGCGCATCGACGTGGCGCGACTTCACCAGATCGATGAGCCACTCGAAGAAGAGGTCGCGCGCTGGGGACAGGTCGGCCCCGTGCAGGGTGCGGCCAACATGCCAGTCAGAGGTGTGCACAATCAACATGCTGTCAGTGTGCCCCATGCCATGTGCATTTGCGTACCGCCCCGGCAAACACCCTAATCAGAGGTGCTGTCAGGCCAATCCAGCTGGGTCAGAATCTCCTTGTGAATCAGTCCGTTGGAGGCACACGCATTGTCACCCCACGGGCCGTCCTCGCCGGTCAACGACGTGAAAGAACCGCCAGCTTCAGTCACAATCGCACAGCACGCCGCCATATCCCACACGTTCAGTTCCGGTTCGCATGCTGCATCGACCGCACCTTCAGCGACCAGCATGTAGCTCCAGAAATCACCGTAGGCACGGGTGCGCCAAAATGATGACTGTAGCTGGAGGAATTGCCCTCCTCGATCATGGTGGAGCCATCCGTCCAGCGAGGAATACGACAGGGACGCATCCTCGATCGAATCCACCTTCGACACGGAGATTTTCTTCGCTCGCATCAACGAGGTGCCGGTCCACGCTCCCTGGTCAGCAGCAGCCCACCAGCGCCGCTTCAACGCGGGCGCAGAGGCAAGTCCCATCACGACCCGATCATCTTCAACCAGAGCGATCAGCGTTGCCCACACCGGCACACCGCGCACAAAATTCTTCGTCCCGTCAATCGGATCGATGATCCACCGGCGGGCAGAATGGCCCGACGAGCCTCGTTCCTCACCGACTACCGCGTCGCGCGAGCGCACGTGGGACAGCTGGGAGCGGATCAAATCCTCCGCCGCACGGTCAGCATCGGTTACGGGAGTGAGGTCGGGCTTGGACTCAACCTGAAGATCCTGCGCACCGAAACGATCCATCGTCAGCGCATCCACCTGGTCTGCGAGGACGTGCGCCAGGCGGAGGTCCTCAATGTAACGGCGAGTATCAGACATGCTTCTACAGTATCGGCATTTGGCGTGTAAAGTCCTATCTCACGGCGGCGCTTCGCTGAGCGCAGCGCGGCACATTCCGTTTACAGTATGGACATGTCACAACCATTCCTCATGCTGACCTCACGTAGCGAAGAAGTCGTTGCACGCGATGAGCTGATTAACCTGCCGCGCCTGGCAGGCCTATCATCCGATGAGATCGTCCATGTGCGAATGGAAGCTGACCCCTTCCCATCAGTCAACTTCGACGAGTATTCCGGAATCATTCTGTGCGGATCACCGTTTGACGTGGCCGCTCCTGAAGACCGGAAAAGTCAGGTACAGCACGATATTGAGCGTAACCTTTTCGCACTCTTTGACCGCCTCCTCGACGAGTCCTTCCCCTTTTTCGGAATCTGCTACGGCCTGGGTCTACTTGCTGTGCATCAGGGCGGACGCGTCGGACCTGAAGCTGCCGAGGAGATCTCCGCACCGCAGATGACACTCACGTCGGCCGCCGCAGGGGATCCGCTGTGCGAGGGAGTGCCCGACACGTTCCGCGCATTCGTCGGCCACCACGAGGCCGTGACCGCCATGCCTGACAGTGCTGTGCTCATTGCGCAGGGACCGCCTATCGCGCCAGTGCAGCTGATCAGGGTAGGGGAGTCGTGCTGGGCCAGCCAGTTCCACCCCGAACTTGATCACGCAGGTATTGACGTGCGAATCCGCGAATATGCGGACCGGGGTTATTATGCGCCGACTGAACGTGCCCGCATTGAGTCGGAAACCGCGTCGGCCGATGTGTCGGGCGCGCACTTATTCCTGCAAAACTTCGCTCGCCATTTCCGCCGGGGCTGAACTGCTTCTGGCTGCCAGGCTGATCTTCGCGGTCGGCTCAGCTCCCGCAGTCGGCCTGGCCCCTCAGGGGCGGCTAGCCCGAGTGCGCCGATCGGCGCGCGTCAGTGGTGAGCTCTTGCGCTTGCCGTGGACTCGAGAAGTCGGCGCGCCGAATCGACAATCCTGCGCCTCCTGTCCGATTCGTCACTGCTGACCGGTTGCGCGTTGAAAGGTTCCTGCCCACTGATCCATGCGTCCAGCGCGCATGAAGGCTCCGACTCCAGATGCGTGCACATCGGCAAGCACCACGAACACACATCCTTCAGCTCAGGGAACACCGCCAGTACATCGGATTCGTCAACGTGGGCCAGGCCGAAGGAACGGACCCCGGGCGTGTCAATCACCCACCCGCCTGACGGCAACATGAAAGCTTCCAACGACGTGGACGTGTGCCGCCCTCGTCCAGTCACGGCATTGACGTGACCCACACTGCGATGCGCATCGGGTACCAGCGCATTGATGAGCGTGGACTTACCCACTCCCGAATGGCCGACGAGCACCGACGTCCTGCCTTCCACGTGAGCGCGCAGTTCCCCCAAACCAGTCGTGACTTGCCCACAGCCGCCTTCATCGGTTCCTGTTGCTGTCGTCACGACAAAGGGAACACCAAAGCCGTCGTAGGTACGAATAATGTCGTCAGCAGGCGCCAGGTCAGACTTCGTCAGGACGACGAGGGATTCCATACCTGCCTCATGTGCGGCAACCAGACACCGGTCAATCATCCCGATCCGAGGCGGCGGACTGGCCAGCGCCGTAACGATCACCATCAGCTGCGCGTTTGCCACGATGATCTTCTCGCGCTGTTCAGGCACATCCTCACGCGAGCGCCGCAGCACCGATGAGCGCTCCTCAACAGCGACGATGCGCCCCAGAGTATCTTTCGCACCCGACAGGTCTCCCGTCAGCCGCACTCGGTCACCGACAACGACAGAGCCGCGACCCAGCTCACGAGCCTGCACTGCAACAATGCGTACACCGCTATCGGCGGCAACAATGAAACGCCCGCGGTTAATCGCAATAACGCGACCCAGCGGGCGGGTCGACCAGTCCGGGCGCTTCTTGGTGCGCGGCCGGGATCCTCGACCAGGACGCACTCGCACCCGCGGATCATCAGTGCCGATATCGCGTCTGTTCACTGATCCCCACTTTCGGCCGATGCGACCGTCGCCTGCCACAGCGCGACAAAATCAGGCAGTGTCTTACCTGTCGTCCCAATATCGAAGACGCGCACGCCGTCCACCACCAGTCCGATGATTGCTCCGAACGTCGCCATGCGGTGATCGTGATACGTGTGCAGGTCCGCTGCGTGGAGCGCTCGCGGGCGAATCGTCAGCGCATCAGGGTGCTCTGTTACGTCACCGCCCAGTCGCTCGATCTCGGTGCGCAGAGCGCTCACACGATCCGTTTCATGCCCTCGCAGATGACTGATTCCCGATAGATGCGACTCGGTCGATGCGACAGCTGCCAGCGCCGCCACGGTCGGCGTCAGCTCACCAATGTCACTCATATCACGGTCAACGCCGAGCAACCGGCCACGCTCGGGGCCCTTCACGCAGAGGATCCCGTCGGCATCCACGTTGACCTGCCCACCCATCTGCTGAGCGATCTGACGAAACGCGTCACCGGGTTGCGTCGTGTGCAGGGGCCAGTGCGGGATTCGCACCTGCCCACCGGTGACCAGAGCAGCAGCGATGAACGGCCCGGCGTTCGACAGGTCGGGCTCGATGGCAACGCGGCTCAGGATCGGTAGCTCCGGCTCAATAATCCACGAGGGAGCCTGTGCGTCGGTTGGTGTTGTGCTGCCACAGGTCGCACTGTCAGGGCCGTTCAGGCCACCCTCGTCTGTGCCGGAGCGAACGGTCACACCCCATTCCTGGAGGGTTCGCACGCTCATCTGAATGTGCGGCAGAGACACCACCCGGCCAGTGAGTCGAATCTGAACCGGCCTGTTCATACGGGTGGCGAGCAGGGGAGCGCTCAACAGCAGCGCTGAGGCAAATTGTGACGACTCGTGTGTATCAACGTCAATCGTCATCGGTGCATGGCGGTTGGTCACGCCATCACTGCCGCAAATATCAGCGGGAATCCCGTCGAGTTCGAAAGGCAGGAAACCTGGTTCGCCATGACAGGTGATACGAGCGCCGGCACTGGTCAGAGCGCTCAGGAGTGCATCCAGAGGGCGTACGCGTGCTCCCTCGTCGCCGTCAAAAAACGCGTGCATGCCGGCCGCGGCGCACAGGGCGGGCACGAAACGCATGACGGTTCCGGCAAGGCCGCAGTCAATGTGTGCGCGCGCCTCGCCCATCGTGTGCCGAGAGGGACGCACGCGCGCCGATCCTGTGGAATCCCAATCGACAGTGCAGCCCAATTGTTGGAGCGCATCGGCCATCAGGCGTGTGTCACGCGAATCCAAAGCTCCGTCGATCACACACTCATTCGTACTCTGAGCGGCCAGAATGAATGCACGATTGGTCAGCGATTTTGAACCGGGAACTGTGACGCTGGCATCGATTCGCTGGTGAGGTTCGATGAAAGGCGCGGACCAGAGGGGAAGCAAAGCCCCCGCCGTCATGCCTGATAGACCTCCGAAGCGTCATCCCATGCCTGACTTCGTGCCGCACGCAGCTCGGAGCGGTGATCGGCCCAGTTGCGCAGCTTCCACGTGGCGGATGGGCGTCCCTCACGGTCGGTCGAGGCGATGACCAGGCCGCCGAACAAAGCGAAATCCTTGATCAGGCCGTTCCTCCACGCAGCGCGCTGATCGGGGGTTCCCTCCGTCCACACGGGGTTGTTCACCAGAGCCAGAGGGATGGAGGTCAGAGCCAATACCGCTGCAGAGGTTCGTGTGGCCTTGCCCAGAGCCAGTGACACTCCGGCGACAGCGGTCACGCCGCCCAGTGCGCGTGTGGCAAGTTTGAGCTGGCCATCGCTCAGCGTCAGGCCGGTCTTGTCAAGCAGCGGACGTGCCGGTTCAATGCGCTCCACGTGTTCGTCAGGATTCCTGATTGCGCTCACCCCGGTTGCAATGAATGGGAGTGCGAGCAATGGTCGTGCGACTAGGCGAAGAATATTCATGATCCTATGGTCTGCCCTTCTGGATGATCTGGCGACTGTGAAGAAGCGATGGAACAAATTCAGTTCCCCGCTCGTTATGAAGTATATGAGGCAACAGAGCATCCGCGGGGCTTTTCAGGCAGGTGACACGCGATATCAGGTGGGCGTGACCGGCCTGACCGGCCTGGCCGGCCATTTGGCACTAATGTGGATGCTGATGGCACACACATTCACTCACACCCACAGCGCCGAGGATACCGCTGCTGAAACGGCTGCGGATCTGGATCCGTCGACGCGCGTGGATGGCGAATCTGACGGCGGGCAGGTCACCCTCGTCAATGAGTCTGTGGCCAATGGATCTGCGCTTAAAGAGTCTGCGCCGGCGGGGAAGAAGGAACGTTTCGAGGCTGAAGCACTCCCGCTGCTTGACCAGCTCTACGGCGCGGCACTGTCGATGACGCGCCACCGGGCTGATGCTGAGGACCTAGTGCAGGAAACATTTGAGAAAGCCTACGCAAAGTTCGACCAGTACAAGCCGGGCACGAATATCAAGGCCTGGCTGTACCGGATCCTGACCAACACGTATATCACGCACTACCGCAAGGCCAAGCGCTCCCCGAAACGCTCGGGCACGGAAACGGTGGAGGACTGGCAGCTGGTCGATGCCGCGTCTCATTCGGAAGAGGGGTTGCGCTCAGCTGAAGCCGAAGCACTTGACCGCATTCCGTCCGACCAGGTACGCGACGCGATGGAGGACTTGTCAGAGGACTACCGAGTGGTCGTGTGGCTGGCGGACGTCGAGCAGCTCAGTTACAAAGAAATCGCTCAGACGCTGGACATTCCAATCGGCACGGTAATGTCGCGTCTGCATCGCGGCAGGGCGGCATTGAGGAAATCTTTGGCAGGTCTTGCGCGCGAATACGGGATAGGAGACAACGCATGAGATCACTCATTCACATCACCTGTTCCCAACTGCGTGCACACGTCGGCGAGATCGTGGATGTCGAGATGCGCACGTGGTCGGATTGTCACGACGAGGGCGACGCTGCGCGCGCGATCCCGATCGAAGCGTTGGATGAGCGGGCGGCTGAGCTGTTGGTTGCTCATGTGCAGCGCTGTCAGACCTGTCAGCGAGCCATCCAACGTGAGCGCCAGTTCCGGCAGATGCTCAAGCGGGCCTACTTGGCGCGCACGGTGCGTGCGCCTGAATCGCTGCGGATGCGGATCTGCAGCGTGTATGAACAGGAGTAATTGGCAGGGCTTGTGGACCTGAGAGCCAGGGTCGACGGGCGTGAATGCCGGGGCAGTGGAGGAGAGTACCAAGGCCGGGGACGTGAGATTGGTTTCGATTAGCCTGAGATATTTGTGACTTGGGTCAGTCTATGGAAAACTGGGCAAGTTGATTCAACAATTTGAGGAGGCCGTGATGTCGAAGCGTGGTCGTAAGCGCCGTGCACGTCGCAAGAACGCTGCCAACCATGGCAAGCGTCCCAACTGCTAGTTGGTGTGCGAGCAAGCTAATCTGACGCACGTCACTGACCGGATCTCACGATCCTGAGGCCGTGCGAGTAAAGCCCAGCATCTCATGGTGCTGGGCTTTTTTATGTGCCTGGGGCGACAGGCGGTCGCGGGCGGGGAGCGCGTTGGAATGGGGTTAATACCGGGTTAATGCCCGAAATGTGGGTTAATGCGCGAATGTCTGTATGGCGTGAGCGGTACACGCCGGTTGTGGACTTGAAGGGCTGACATTCGGCTCCGCAAGCGCAGATCTAGCTCGAGTAGGTGCACATTCCCCTAGATCTAACTTGGGCAGGTGCACATTCCCCTAGATCTTCGCGTTTTTGTGCACGAACCCCTAGATTTAAAAACCCTGTCCTCGGGCCAGTTTCCAAAAGCGCTGGTCACAGCCTATGAGGCTGTCTGTGGGCATCTTCGCTGACGCTTGATCTAGGGGTATGTGCATTTTGCGAGTCAAATTTAGGGGTATGTGCAACGAGAGACCTTAAATCTAGGGGTATGTGCATCGAGAGATCCACATTGGGGTCGCTGGTCCTAGGCCATGAGAGCCGCTGTGATATGTGGCGCAGCGATCTCCAGATGAATTACGGTTAGCCGAAAACGAGGTATCGTATATCCGTGAGATCCTGCGAGGAGTTCTCACGCCGTGCCTCTGGGAAGCTGCCTGGGCTTATTCGAGGCCAGGCGTTTGAGGGGATTCCTCGCACCGAGGGATTGATAAAGAGAAAGAGAAAATGCACGTGAAACGTGAGAGTGGAGTGCGCACGACTGGACGCGACGATGCAGCACCGCGCACAGACGGTCGCCGACATTTAGTGACCCTTGCTAACGGGCCGTCTCTGCAGGAGATCAACGGAACTGTGGCGATCCCTGATAAGAATGCGAGCTTCCTGTGCCAACTCTTCGCTTTTTCGGGCCCGGGCGCCCTGGTCGCGGTAGGTTACATGGATCCGGGCAACTGGGTAACTTCCATCGGCGGCGGTCAGCAATACGGGTATCTGCTGCTCAACGTCATTCTGGTTTCCTCGCTGATCGCGATGCTGCTGCAGTACATGGCAGCCAAACTTGGCATCGTTGCCGGCATGGACCTGGCGCAGGCTACGCGCGCCCACACCTCGCGCACACTCGGGCTCGTCCTATGGGTCGTCACCGAGCTCGCCATCATGGCGACCGACCTGGCGGAAGTCATCGGCGCAGCTATCGCCTTGCACTTATTGTTTGGACTGCCGCTCATCGTCGGTGTCCTCATCACCGTCCTCGACGTGCTGCTGCTCTTGCTGCTGATGAGCGTCGGTTTCAGGAAGATTGAGGCCATCGTCGTCACGCTGATTCTGACGATCATGGCGGTTTTCCTGTACGAGGTCATCCTTGCGCAACCCAGCATCCCCGACATGGCGAAGGGTTTCTTGCCGTCACCCCAGACGCTGAGCCGCGGCGAACTCACCATGGCACTTGGCATTGTGGGCGCAACCGTCATGCCCCACAACCTGTATCTGCATTCATCCATCGTGCAGTCTCGTTCCTACAACCGACATGACGAGGGCGACCAGGCTCGCGCCGTACGTTTCGCTACGTGGGATTCGAACATCCAGCTGGGTGCAGCGTTCGTGATCAACTGCCTCCTGCTGCTTTTGGGTGCTGCGCTCTTCTTCGGTTCCAGCGAGGACCTGTCCACATTCGGCTCGCTCTACGATGCGCTCCAGAATCCCTCGCTGGCAGGTACAGTTGCCAGCCCGGTTCTGTCCACGCTCTTCGCTGTCGCACTGCTGGCCTCGGGCCAGAACTCAACGATTACCGGCACGCTGACGGGCCAGATCGTGATGGAGGGTTTCATCAGGCTGCGCATTCCGCTGTGGGCGCGCCGCGTCATCACCCGCGTCATCACTGTGATTCCTGTGTTGGTCTGCACGATTGCATTTAATGGTTCCGAGGTCGCCCTCGAAGAACTCCTGGTGGGATCGCAGGTATTCCTGTGCATCGCATTGCCGATTTCAATGGTGCCGCTGGTGTGGCTGACATCGTCGAAGAAAATCATGGGGGAGCGCTTCGTCAACGCGAAATGGGTCGCAATCCTGGGATGGGTGTCCACCATCGTGCTGACAATCCTCAACCTGAAACTGATCCTCGAAATCGTTGGAGGGTGGCTCTGACCAGCGCGGCAACCTCGCCGCGGCCGGCAGGTTGTTACGGCATCGGGTCAGCGTCCACCCACTCAAACCAGCCTTGGTGAAGAACCAGGTACGCCATCAGCGCGTATCCGGCTTGCGCCGGCAACGTGAGCTCATGGGGGGAGCGGGCTGTCGATGCGGCCATGTCAGCGATCCACTGGTCATGTGCGACCAGGGGCTCCAGGCACGTCACGTAGGTGATACCCCGGCGGTCACACACTTCCGCACATGCTCGGTCAAGGGCCGCCAGCTGCTGCTGCTGGGCTCCGGCCAGAGGCGGCGGGCCGACCACAAGCGTGGAGATGCCGCGCTCGCGCGCA
Organism: Pauljensenia sp. C0254C2; assembly: GCF_056583835.1. Taxonomy (NCBI): domain Bacteria; kingdom Bacillati; phylum Actinomycetota; class Actinomycetes; order Actinomycetales; family Actinomycetaceae; genus Pauljensenia; species Pauljensenia sp. C0254C2. The sequence continues at coordinate 79,815 of NZ_JBWPJO010000004.1, read as the reverse complement.
CGGTCCACAATATTGGCCAGATTCAGGCGTGACCGCGGTGTGGATAACCCACTGGGCACGTCGGCCGCACCAACGGCTACCACCATGTGCAATGTGTCGGATGAGGAAATCCGCGCGTTGACTTCACTTTCCCACCTGGCAGCGAGACCTGCGGTTGTTTCTCCAGGAACGGCGAGGGGCATGACGGCGGGGGCTGAGGCAAAACGGGTGCGTGCAATGACGCGTCCAACCCACCCCAAGGCTCGGGGGTCACCGATTCCGGCGACCAAGTCATCACCGATCACGCAGATGCGCTTCACTGGTTTCCTCCTTCATGCACCTTCCACTAGATTAGCCGCTCGCAGCGCCCATCACATGTAACGCAAGCTGGCAGGTCAGATTCTGGCGCGACAGGTGTTCAAAGGCATGTGGGAACGACGAAGAAGCTCCGCAGATCGAGGTTCACACACCAGCTGTGCACGGGCCTGTGAGGAGTGAGGAAGAAGTTCCGCAGATTCAGGCCCGCGCGCTAAATGCCCAGAGTCCTGCTTAGATGACGGGGCGGATGGTACAGAAGCGGAGCTCACATGCCAAGTGCCCCTCGAGCGCGAGAGGCGCAAATCGAGGAGCACGAGGCGTCTATGAAGCGAGCAGGTCAGTCCTTGCCAAAGAGTGTGGCGAGCAGTTCAGCGAGCTGGCGCTTGTGGGTGGAGGCCCGGCCTGCCGCAGGGGAAGCGGACGCAGGACGCGACACCACGATGGGCTGCACGCCCAGTTCGGTGAACACGTTAAGCGCCATGAACGGCCACGCGCCCTGGTTGCGGGGCTCATCCTGCGCCCACATAACCTCAGCACCTGGGTAGCGATCCAGCTGCTCACGAATCTCATCGATCGGCTTGGGGTAGTACTGCTCGACGCGCACGATCGCAGTCGACCATGCTTCCTTCGCCTCACGTTCCTTGACCAGGTCGTAGTAGAGACGGCCTGAACACAACACCACGCGATTGACATCGGTGACGCGCTGGTCGACCTCGCCAATGACGGGCAGGAAGTGACCGGACGTGAAATCGTCGATCGACGAGCTGGCTGCGGGCAGACGCAGCAGCTGCTTGGGCGTGAACGCAATGAGGGGTTTACGAGGGCGCCTGTAGGCCTGCGTGCGCAGCATGTGGAAATGCTGTGCCGGTGTCGACGGCTGACAGATCCACATGTTGTTTTCAGCGGCCAAAGTCAGATAACGCTCAATGCGCGCTGACGAGTGGTCGGGGCCCTGCCCTTCATAGCCGTGGGGGAGCAGAAGGACAACCGAGGAGCGTTGTCCCCACTTCTGCTCAGATGAGCTGACGAACTCATCGATCACTGACTGGGCGCCATTGGCGAAGTCACCGAACTGTGCTTCCCACACGACCAGCGCATCAGGACGCTGAACCGAGTAGCCGTATTCAAATCCCATGACGACGTACTCAGACAGGGGCGAATCGTAGATTTCGAAGATCGCCTGATCGTCGGTGAGGAAGTTGAGCGGAGTGAACTCGCGGCCATTGTTGTGGTCATGTAGAACCGCGTGACGCTGGACGAACGTTGCACGACGGGCGTCCTGTCCGGAAAAACGCACCGGAGTTCCTTCCATGACCAGCGAGCCCAAAGCGATCAGCTCACCAAAGCCCCAGTCGATCGGGCGTGTGCCCGTCGCCATTTCCTGACGCCGTTCACACAGCTTCAGCATCTTGGGATGGGGAACGAAGCCATCAGGGAAGGTGTTGAATGCTTCACCGATGCGTTCGATGGCGCCTGCCGGAACGGGGGATTCCCAACCGATCATCATGCCCTGGCCAGGCAGCTGGGATTCAGGAACCTGCCAGCCTTCCTCACGGGTCTGCGTGAGGATCTTGTTCAACTCGTCTTCGTATTCCTTGATGGATGCTTCGACCTCTTCTTCGGTCAGCTGCTCGCGTCCGATCAGGTTACGCATGTAGACGGTGCGGGTTGATGGGATCTGACGGATCAGTTCATACATGACGGGTTGCGTCATCGACGGATCGTCGCCCTCGTTGTGGCCGCGTCGGCGGTAGCACACCAGATCCACGATCACGTCCTTATGGAAGCGCTCGCGATAGGCCATTGCCAGATGTCCCATGCGCACCACTGACTCGGGATCATCGCCGTTGACGTGCAGGATCGGCACCTGCAGGCCTTTGGCCAGGTCCGTCGGGTAACGGGTTGAACGTCCCGATGTCGGGCCGGTTGTGAAACCGATCTGGTTGTTGACGATCAGGTGGATCGTGCCGCCGGTTCGATATCCCTTGAGCTGAGACAGGTTCAGTGTTTCCTGCACGACTCCTTGGCCAATGAAGGCGGCATCGCCGTGGATCAGAATCGGCACAACCGAGAAATCATCGTCATGGAGCTGATCCTGCTTGGCGCGCACGATGCCTTCGAGGACGCCGTCAGCGGCCTCCAGGTGCGACGGGTTTGCAGCCAGATACACCTTGGTGGCCACACCGTCTTCACGGCTGAACACGCCTTCAGTGCCCAGGTGGTACTTCACGTCGCCGGAGCCTTCGTCCTGCGGGTTTTCGTTGCCTTCAAACTCAGAGAAGATCTGCCCGTAGGACTTGCCGGCAATGTTGGCCAGTACGTTCAACCTGCCGCGGTGAGCCATTCCGATAGCCACCTCAGGTAAACCGGCCTGTGCTGCATCCGACAGGATCGCATCAAGCAGTGGAATCAGCGATTCGCCGCCCTCCAGTGAGAACCGCTTCTGCCCGACGTACTTGGTCTGGAGGAACTCCTCGAATGCCTCCGCGTGATTGAGAGTAGACAAAATGTGGCGCTGTTCCTCAGTCGAGGGCACGGAGTAGGGCTTCTCGATGCGCTCTTGGACCCATTTGCGCTGCTCAGGATCCTGAATGTGCATGTATTCAATGCCGATGGTGCGTGTATATGTATCGCGCAAACGATCGAGGATTTCCCTCAGCGTCATGTAGGATTCCCCGCCAAAACCGCCTGTGGGGAACTGACGATCCAGATCCCACACCGACAGGCCGTAGCTGGTGATATCCAGGTCAGGATGGCGCCGCACACGATAAGCCAGCGGGTCAGTGTCAGCAGCAAGGTGCCCGCGCGAGCGGTATGCGTGAATCAATTCCGCAATACGTGCAGGCTTGCCTTTTTCGCGCTCAATGTCGTATTCGCGATCAGGCTCCCAGTGATAAGGCGGGTGGGGGACATGATAGGTATCGAAGACGCGATCCCAGAATCCGTCCTTGCCGGACAGCTTGTTGTCCATCAACCGCAAGAACTCGCCGGATGCCGCACCCTGAATAATGCGATGGTCATAGGTGGAGGACAGGAACATCGTCTTGCCGATGCCGAGCTGAGCCAGACGGCGAGGGGACACGCCCGCGAATTCGGCGGGGTAGTTCGTCGCGCCGACACCGACGATGAGTCCTTGACCTGTCATCAGGCGCGGAACAGATGTCGTCGTGCCGATCGTGCCGGGATTCGTCAGGGTCACGGTGCCGCCCTGGAAATCATCCGGGGTCAGTTCACCATCGCGAGCACGACGCACCGTGTCGTTATAGGCGGCAACGAACTCGAGAAATGTCAGTGTGTCCGCTTCCTGCAGGACCGGCACCATCAGCGAGCGCTTCCCGTTGGGTTGCGCCACGTCGATCGCCAGCCCGAAACCGACGTGCGCGAGACGCTCAATTTGCGGCCGGCCCTTCTTGTCGGTGGAGTAGCGCACGTTCATTGACGGCATCTCGCACATGGCTTCCACCAACGCGTATCCGATCAGGTGAGTGAACGAGACCTTGCCGCCGGTCGTGCGAGCCAAGTGGCGGTTGAGCAGTGAACGGTTTTCGATCAGCAGTTTTGCCGGTACCTGGCGGGCAGATGTGGCGGTCGGAATCGTCAGCGACTGGTCCATGTTTTTCGCCGTTGCCCGTGCAATGCCCTTCAACAGATCGGTACGATCTTCGGTCCGCGCATCCTCATTGAGCTCAGTGGCCGCGCGCACCGCCGTCATGCGCGTGTAGGGCGAGGTGGCTTCACTGGTCTGCGCCAGTGGTGCGGGAGGAAGGTCGGATCGTGTGACCAGCATCGTGTTGGCTGGACGCTCTTCCTCCGACTCGTCGGCAACGTCACTTGCCGAAGTCTGGTCGGCTTCGTCGCCGTCCGGTTCGCTGGCTTGTATGTCCTCTTCAGCTGTGACGCGCACATCGGCTTCGTCAGCCTTTTCGAGGGCGTCGACAGCCTCGAAGTACTCGCGCCAGGCGTCGTCAACTGAACTGGGATCCTCGTCGTACTGGACCCTCATGTGGTCAATCCACCACTGCTGATCCTTTTCGGACTCATGAGTTGATTCGTGTTGATCGGAGGCGTCCACCGTGGTCACTCCTATCGTGGAAACGTGAGGTTTGCTCGCCTCCAGCATAGAGGGTTTTGTGAGGAAGTCTCTCGATATTGAGATAATTTATCGAGTTTTTGTCAAACTGTGCGTGTGCTGGCCAAATACCCACCCAATACTTGTCTATTCCTTTACATATTGCTACGACGGTGGCCGCGCCGCATGTCCACCACTGTTCATGCCCGAACATTTGCCTGTACACTATTGGTCATCATGGACAGTGACAGTTGCCCCTTGACATTCACTTTAATGATGCCTAGCGGTGTGCCCAGTCAGTCGCACACACATGAGGTTGCCTCGTGGTTTTAGACATCATTTTCTTGCTGCTCGGAGTTGTGCTGACATTCGGCACCTTCATCTTTGTGTCCTCGGAGTTTTCTTTGGTTGCACTTGACCAGGCATCCGTCGAACGGCGAGCATCAGCAGGCGATAAGCGCGCAGCACAAGTCCTGAAAGCCACACGCACGTTGTCCACCCAGCTATCTGGTTCCCAGGTCGGAATCACGCTGACAACTATTTTGCTGGGCTATACAACTCAGTCGGTTCTGACCCGACTGATCAACGACGGCCTGATATCCGTGGGATTGGCCAGCGCCATTGCTGGAACAATCGGCGTACTCGTCTCAGCCGTGCTCATCAATGCATTTTCGATGCTCTTCGGTGAGCTGCTGCCCAAGAACCTTGCTCTGGCGCATCCGCTGAAAACCGCCGGTATGGTGGTGCCATTCCAGATGGCGTTCACGTGGATCTGCAAACCGATCATCTTCCTGCTCAACGGCACAGCGAACGCGATTTTGCGGCTAATAGGCATTGAACCCCAGGAAGAGATCTCCTCTGCCCGGTCGGCGTCCGAACTGGCCGCCCTCGTGCGTCACAGTGCAGAAGAAGGAACACTGGACACCTCCACCGCATCTTTGTTCACGAACTCTATTCGAGTCGGTCAGCTCTCCGCCGTGGACGTGATGTCCGATCGAGGACTGCTGTGCACGCTTGGATCCGACGCGGTAGCTGCTGACGTCGTGGCACTGTCTAAGGAAACTGGTCACTCGCGTTTCCCCGTCATTGGTGATGACAGTGATGACGTGCTCGGTTTTGTCTCATTGCGCCGCGCGGTTGCTGTGCCGTGGGAGAAACGCTCTGACGTGTCCGTCCTGTCGTCCTCTCTGCTCAACCCCGCCCCGAAAGTGCCCGAGACGATGTCTCTTGCTCCGCTGCTGCTTCACCTGCGTGAAGAGGGCCTGCAGATGGCTGTTGTGGTGGACGAGTATGGCGGAGTTGCCGGCATCGTCACCCTGGAAGACGTCGTGGAAGAAATCGTCGGAGAGGTATCCGACGAGCATGATCATCGTCGCCTCGGTATACGCACCCAAGTTGACGGCACATACCTGGTGCCCGGCAGGCTGCGGCCCGACGAGCTGGCCGAACGGCTCGGAATTATCGTCCCCGACGAGGGCGGCTACGAAACCCTGGCTGGGCTGATCATTGACAATATAGGTCGCGTCCCCGAAACAGGCGACACAGTGGTGGTCGATCGTGTGCGCCTGACTGTCACGCAGATGCAGGGCCGGCGCGTCACGCAAATTGAAGTGGAGCCTCCCCAGACCGATGATCAGGAGCAGGAGGATGAGCTGATATGAGCCCCGCACTTGGCATCTTTCTGACCATATTGCTGTTGGCCATCAACGCGTTCTTCGTGGCGGGTGAGTTCGCCACCACCTCGACCAGGCGATCACAGATTGAGCCTCTGCGTGACAAAGGCGTGCGCGGCGCCAAGCAGGCGATGTACGCGCTCAAACATGTCTCCCTCATGCTGGCGATTTGCCAGCTGGGTATTACGGTGGCCTCCACGTCACTGGGATTCGTTGCTGAACCGGCGATCGCGCACCTCATTCACGACCCGCTGGTGGCAATCGGAATGCCGTCAGCAAGCGCTCACGTTGTCGCGTTTGTTGTGGCCCTCCTGATCGTCCTGTTCGCACATGTGGTGTTCGGGGAAATGGTGCCGAAGAACATCTCGATCGCCATGCCGCACACCGCGCTGCTGATATTGGCTCCGCCGCTCGTCGCGATGGGACACGTACTGCACGGTGTTATTCATGCAATGGACAACGCAGCGAACTGGTTCCTGAAGATCCGCGGAATCGAGCCACAGTCGGAAATTTCCGCGACCTTCACCGTCGAAGAAGTCGCTTCGATCGTCAAGCTGTCGGAGCGCGAAGGAACAATCTCGGACGACCTGGGACTGCTCAGCGGAGCACTCGAGTTTTCTGAAGAAACCGCGAAGTCGGACATGGTCGCCCTCGACGATCTGATCACGGTTCCTCGCGACGCGACACCCCACGATGTCGAGCGCCTCGTGGCGCAAACGGGATTCTCACGCTTCCCGGTGACTGGAGACGGCGACGAAATCATCGGCTACATTCACCTCAAGGACATCCTCTATGCCGATACTGAAAAGGAGCGTCTGGAGCCGATCACCGCATGGAGGATCCGGAAGATGGATCGCGTCCATGAAAATGACGAAGTGGAAGACGCCCTGCGACGCATGCAGAAGTCGGGGACACACTGTGCACTGGTGATGGGGGAATCGGGGGCAGTCATCGGTGTATTGTTCTTGGAGGACATACTCGAAGACCTGGTCGGTGAAGTCAGGGATTCCCTGCAGCGCGGACAGATCGGGTGACACTGTGCGGCAGAGATCTCGGCGGGGGAGTGCAACGTGCGTGATGGTGCCTACTGGCGACCTGATGTGATGAATGACCCGTGCGTCTCACGCGGATTAGGCTTCCCATCTGGCAGTGCATCAGCTAGCCTCGGTCACAGGCCGTTATAGTTTTGTGATCAGAGCTGTCGCGGGTTATATTGATGTCAGTGCTATGCGGCGCAATCAACAAGACGATGCGTCGAGGGCGATATCTGTGGAATTCAGGAAGGAACGGGCATGGGATCTGCGGAATTGACACCGCAAATCGATGCGCCACACACGGTACCTGAACAGGGTCACACTATCGCCTCCCCGTTTCCTCGTCGCAGCACGATCCACCAGCACACACGCCCTGAGTCCATCGACGCGCTCAGCGTGATCTCACCTTTCCCATCTCGCCGCTCGCTGCATGCGGACGCGTCGCCCTCGTCAATCGACGACGAAGCGGCTGACACCTCGCGAAATGAGGCTCTGGTCGGACTGGCCGCGCTTCCCAAACGGGCTGATCGCCACGCTCGTCCAACACGTTCACGACGCGTGCGACGCACCACGACAGCCTATACGAGGCAGAATAATGCGCCGTCGAGCCGCCTACGCACCCGCAAACCGCTGGCTCTCAGCGTCCTGGCTGTCGCCACTATTGGAATTGCGATCCCGCTGAGTGCATTCCTCAGCCCGCAGGATGTGTCCAACCAGCCGGTCGCAGCCACCTACAGCGGGCCTGCTCAGACCAGCTGGGCGACGATTGGAAGCACGACCACGCATGCTGGGACGCTCGAGGCGTACGCCGGTGCCGCATCTCGTTCACGAGCACGCCAGCCACTGGACGTCGACCCGTGTGTGCAAGCAGAAGGTGCCGCTGACGGAAACCGTGCGGTGCGTGAATCTGCCAATGTCATGTGGCCATTGAAGCAGGGCAGCTACGAAGTGACCTCACCGTTCTCCATGCGCGTCTCACCCATCTCAGGCCAGCTCCTCATGCATGAAGGCGTTGATATGGCGTCCACGCTGGGAGAGCCAATCCACGCGATTGCTGACGGCACGGTTGTCGAATTCAGCCAGGACTCCCGCTCAGGATCCTACGTGCGTATTGAGCACCGCCTCCCTGACGGAACCGTGTACTACTCGGCTTATGCCCATCAGAGTTCCAGTGACGTGCTGGTGAAGGAAGGCGACACCGTGACGGCCGGTCAGGTGATCGGTGCGGTGGGCAATGAAGGATGGTCCACAGGGCCGCACCTGCACTTTGAAATCCGTACGGCAGATGACACGCCGGTCGATCCGATGCAGTGGATGCCGGAGCATCAGGCACATTTCCTGGATCAGGTATGTCAGTAAATTCCCAGCGGGCAGATGAGCGAGGACCACTCATCATCGCTCACCGAGGCGGAGCTGACGAGAGGCCCGAAAATACGATGCGCGCCTTCCGCGGAGCCATCGACGCGGGCGTGATCCACCAGGAAACCGATGTGCACCTGACGCTGGACGGTGTCGTTGTCGTCCACCACGACCCCTCCATACAGGTCACACACGGTGAACCGGTCACTATTGCGCAACGTACGTTCGACCAGATCCGCAGCCTTGATACGGCCAACGGTGAGCCGGTTGAACGACTCGAAGACGTGCTGAGCAAACTGCCGCTGGCGCGATGGAACATTGATGCAAAGGTTGATGAGGTCGTCGACCCGCTGATCCATGTCATTGATCAGGCAGAGGCGTGGGATCGAGTTGTCCTTGCCTCGTTCAGTGAGCCGCGTCTGCGCCGCGTTCGCCACGCCCGCCCCTTCGCTTCCACGTCGCTGGGAATGTCAGGGATCGCGAGGCTCATGGGCGCAGCTTCGACCGCCTCAAGTGCGCGCACATGGAACGTTCCTGGACCTGACCAGGGAGTGCTTGCCGCACAAGTGCCACTGGCATTTAGAGGGATTCGCGTGGTCACGCCGCGTTTCATTGCCACGGCACACCGACATGGCCTGGCTGTCCACGTGTGGACACTGAACGCTGCCGCGGATATTGAACACGTCAGGCGAATGGGAGTGGACGGCATTATTACCGACCGGCCCACGATGGCCCTGGAACTCGCGCGCCTCTGATATTTGTTTACTGCACACAGAAGTAGCGATGCGACGTCCGGCGGTGCGAAAATCAACCTATGGAGATTCTGACTGCCACCGGCCTGTCAAGTGCTGCCGGCCTGAACGCGTACATTCCCTTGCTCATCATGGGCGTACTGGACAAATTCACGTCGTGGGTGAATCTGCCACCCGCGTGGAACTGGCTGTCATCATGGTGGTCGCTGGGAATCCTCGCAGTCCTTCTAGTCGTCGAAGTCGTCGCTGACAAGATCCCGGCCCTCGATTCAGTCAACGATATCGTGCACACATTCATTCGGCCGGCATCCGGTGGCATTGTCTTCGCCTCTGGTGTGGGTGCACAAACGGTTGCCACCAACGACCCGGACTCGTTTTTTGCCGACACGTCCAACTGGCTGCCCATCGTCATCGGACTGGTGATCGCGCTGGTCGTCCACCTGACGAAAGCATCCGCGCGTCCGATCGCCAATGTGGCAACCGCAGGCCTGGCCACTCCGTTCATCTCCGCAGGCGAGGACACGGCGTCCCTGGGGATCTCACTGCTCGCCGTGGTCGCCCCCATCATTGCTCTGATCCTGGTCGTCATTGTCATCGCATTCATGGCGTGGGCGATCGTGACGGTGCGCCGCTCCCTACAGCGCGTCCCACGATCAGGTCGTCACGAACGAGAGATCATCAGCGACGCGGACACCCTCGACAATTTCAACGATGCACGAGGGCGGCCTACGCGCGACTAAATGCCGGGTGATCCTTTCCACTGGCTGTGCGCGTGAGCAGGGGAGCGCCACTGCAGGCGGAAGTGCTAAAATCGACAGGCGTTGGCCCCGATAGCTCAGCGGATAGAGCGTCTGCCTCCGGAGCAGAAGGTCGCAGGTTCGAGTCCTGTTCGGGGCGCTCACAGGCAGGCGCTCAATGAGAGATTGAACGCGGGGTGCGCCACAGTGCGGTAACGAGTGGAAGCACGGTGCCGATGCCGTCTAATCTTGAACCATGACGCCTGAAGAACTTTCTGCACTGATCACGCGTATTGTGCGCGATGCCGCCCACGCCGGCACCATCACCCTGGATGAGGCTGACATCCCTGAAACAGTGACCGTGGAACGCCCTCGGCAACGCGAACACGGAGACTGGGCATCCAACGTTGCGATGCAACTGGCCAAGAAAGCACACACCGCGCCGCGTGCTCTGGCCACCGTCGTGGCAGACGCACTGCGTGAGAACGAGGGGATCGACAGCGTTGAGATCGCAGGTCCGGGATTCATTAACATCCGACTGGCCGCAGCCAGTGCCGGCGAGCTTGCGCGCACCATCGTGGAAGCAGGCGAAGCATATGGGCGCAACGACTCACTTGCCGGCACGCATATCAACCTCGAATACGTCTCGGCCAACCCGACCGGCCCGATTCATCTGGGTGGCGCACGCTGGGCGGCCGTGGGCGATTCGCTGGCCCGCTTGATCAGCGCGAGCGGCGCAGAAGTCACGCGCGAATACTATTTCAACGATCACGGCTCCCAGATTGACCGTTTCGCCCGCTCACTGGTGGCGCGCGCTCGCGGTCAGGAAGCGCCCGAGGACGGGTATGGCGGCCAGTACATTCAGGACATCGCAGACCAGGTGCGTCACGATGCGGCGGCAGCAGGGGAGCCTGATCCTGCCACACTGCCGGATGAAGAGGCTGTCGAGGCATTTCGCGCTCGCGGCGTTGACCTGATGTTCGCGCAGATCAAGGATCGCCTGCGCGCCTTCCGCGCCGAATTTGACGTGTTCTTCCACGAAGACTCCCTGCATACCTCCGGAGCCGTCACACGTGCCATCGAAATCCTGCGCGAACGCGGCGAAGTGTTTGACGAGGATGGCGCCGTCTGGCTGCGCACCACCGATTACGGTGATGACAAAGACCGCGTCCTCATCAAGTCGGACGGCCAGGCTGCCTACTTCGCAGGCGACGTGGCCTACTACCTGGATAAGCGCTCCCGCGGAGCAGACGCAGCAATCTACCTGCTCGGCGCTGACCACCACGGCTACATCGGCCGCATGATGGCCATGTGCGAAGCATTTGGTGACAAGCCAGGTGTCAACATGCAGATCCTGATCGGCCAGATGGTCAACCTGGTCAAGGACGGACAACCGGTGCGCATGTCGAAACGAGCCGGCACGATCGTCACCCTTGATGACCTGGTGGATGCTGTGGGCGTTGACGCCGCGCGCTACTCACTGGTGCGCGTATCGATGGATTCAAACGTGGACATCGACCTGGACCTGCTGTCCTCGCACACAAACGAAAACCCTGTCTACTACGTGCAGTACGCACACGCCAGAACCTGCAACGTGGCGCGTAATGCAGCTGAACACGGTGTCAGCCGAGACGCCGGATTCGACCCGTCCGCGTTGGACCATCCTGCCGACAGTGAACTGCTCGGAGTGCTTGCCACATTCCCGGCGCTTGTTGCGCAGGCCGCTTCAATGCGTGAACCTCATCGTGTGGCCCGTTACCTCGAACAACTTGCTGCGACGTACCACGCATGGTACGGGCAGTGCCGCGTCACCCCTCGCGCTGACGAGGACGTGACCGAGTCCCACGTGGCCCGCCTGTGGCTCAACGATGCGGTGACGCGGGTTCTGCGTAACGGACTGGCACTGCTGGGAGTGAGCGCCCCTGAGCGCATGTAGTGCACGCAGCTTGTCCAGCGCCAGGAATCGAGAAAGAGGACCACGATGTCAGCACATGATGCACAGGACGACCCGACTCTGATCCCCAGCGTGCCAGCAAAAGCAACCGTTGATACCCTCGTCTGTCCCGAGCCTTCCGAGCGTGCGGACATGTGGCCGTGGTCAGCTCGCCGCACAGATGATGGTGTCATCGAAATCGGTGGGTGCGCGCTGACGGAGATGGCCGAAGAGTTCGGCACGCCGCTTTTTGTTCTGGATGACCGCGACCTTCAGGCTCGCGCTCGTATGTGGGCGTCCACCATGACCGAGGAATTCTGGGACGGATACGGCATGAACGGTGGCGACGCATTCTATGCCGCCAAAGCTTTCATGTGCTCCCACGTGGCCCGCACCGCCACTGAACGTGGCATGGGCATCGACACCTCCACCTTCGGGGAGTTGACCAGTGCGCTGCGCAGCGGCGTGGACCCCGAGCGGATCGGCCTGCATGGGAACAATAAGTCGGACGAGGAAATCCGTGTGGCGCTCACTGCTGGTAACGGCCGCGGCATTGCCCGCATCTTCGTGGACTCACCTGGTGAAGTGGATCAGATTCAACGCATTGCGGCCGAGAGCGGCGTGACAGCGCGTGTCATGGTTCGAGTGAAGACCGGCATCCATGCAGGTGGCAACGAGATGATTCAAACCAGCCACGAAGACCAGAAATTTGGTCTATCGGTGGCAGGAGACGATGCGATGAGCGTCGTCCGTGCGATTCTGGATGCTCCGAACCTGACGCTGATGGGTCTGCATAACCATATCGGCTCGCAGATCGCTCAGGCTGAGCCTTTTGCCCACGCCGCACGGATAGTCATGGCTTTCCGCCACAGGATTCATGAGGAACTGGGTGTCCTCGTCGATGACATCGATCTGGGTGGGGGACTGGGCATCGCCTATACGTCAACCGACCCGATTCCACCCACACCTGCGCAGGTGGCGCGTGAATTGGCTACAACCGTTCGAGCACAAGCTGAGCGCTATCACGAACCAGTCCCGCGAGTGAGCGTGGAGCCAGGACGCTCCGTGATCGGCACGACAACGGTCACCGTGTACACGGTGGGTGCGGTGAAGGACGTGCAGGTCAGTGACGATCTGGTGCGCCGCTACGTGGCTGTCGACGGGGGAATGTCGGACAATATTCGACCCGCACTGTACGACGCGGAATATTCCGTCACGCTGGCGAATCGGCGGCTTAGTGCTCCGCTGGTGCGCTGCCGAGTGGTTGGAAAGCATTGCGAGTCCGGTGACATCGTCGTGAAGGACGTCGACCTGCCCGCTGACCTGCATCGCGGTGACCTGCTGGTGGTGCTGGCGACGGGAGCCTATGGCTGGTCGATGGCGTCGAATTACAACATGGTGCCGCGGCCAGGCGTTGTGGCCGTGCGCGACGGGAATGCTGAGGTTATCGTGCGTTCCCAAAGCGTGGAAGATCTACTGGCCTGCGACGTGGGCCTCGCCTGACCTGCGTGAAGCTGGGTGAAGCTTCAGGATCACTGGCAGCTGTGCGCCCTATTACGTCAATGCCACTTGCACCAGCGGCGCAGTGCGTTATGGTCGATGCATGGCTGATTCGACCTCTCACGTGAATGACATTGTGTTGAAACAGGGAATGACCATCCCGCAAGTTGGTTTTGGTACCTACCAAATACCGCCTGAGGAAACTGCAGAACGGGTCGAACAGGCGATTGAGGCGGGATATCGGCACATCGACACTGCCGCTGGATATCACAATGAAGCCGGCGTTGGTAAGGCGATTCGACGTTCAGGTCTGGAGCGTTCCGATATTTTCGTGACGACGAAGTTGCAAAATAGCGATCACGGTGCTGACCGAGCCATTGAGGCGCTGGATAATTCCCGACGTGCGCTTGGTCTCGATGTCATCGACCTGTATCTGATTCACTGGCCGGTTCCCTCGAAAGATCTTTTTGTCGAAACGTGGCGTTCCATGATCCGCATGCTCAACACGGGAGCCGTGCGCGCGCTGGGCGTCTCCAACTTTCTGCCTCATCACCTCGACCGTCTACGCGACGAGACGGGCGTGACACCGGTGATCTTACAAACCGAAGTTCATCCGTCTTTCTCGCAGCCTGACGTATTGTCCGATGCTCGTAACCGGGGAATGGTCATCGAAGCGTACTCACCGTTGGGCCAGGCGCGCGACCTCGAGGACCCGGTGATCCTCGACATCGCTGAGCGTGCCGGTGTCACCGCGGCGCAGGCTGTTCTGGCGTGGCATATGCAACGTGGTCGCGTGGTCATTCCCAAGACCACGTCGCCTGAGCGCATGGAGGAAAACCTGGCTGCAGCTGGTGTGAGCCTGCCGGAAACTGACTTGGAGGCGATCGATGCCCTCCACAGTGAAAGCGGCCGAATCGGGGCGCATCCGGACGAATTTGAGTAAAGAGCGTTTAAACTGGCAGAACTGCGTGTTGCGTAGGGGTTGTTGTGTGTCGCGGCAGTTCAGGCGTAGTTTAGACCAGAAGATATTGACACCTGTAGTGTGTGATCACGTTGTGGACAAACTAATCAGAATGTGAAACCTTGCGCCTTTCTTGAATGCATCTGACTTAACCTGCGGTTTATCTGAAGTTAAACTCTCAGATTTCTTTCAACATGGTAAAAGTGAGGTCAAGAATGCGTGTGCAGCGTAATGTAACGCGGGCTGCCCGGCTGACAGCAGTGACGGTTGCTCTTGGCGTGGCCAGCGCTGGCGTCGTCACGGGAGTGGGGAGTGCCCAGCCTGGAACACCAGCTGACGACGGTGCAGAAGTGGAAGTTGCTCAATCTGGAGATGCCCCTCAGTCACCTGATGGCGCCCAGTCAGGACAGCCAGTAGCGGCGAACCAGCCGGCCGCAACAGACAGGGCGGCAGACGAGGGAACCCCCCAGGCGAACGATGCGAGCGATCCTGAGCCAGGTGTTCCCTACGTCCAGAATTTTGCGATTAACCTCGAGCGCGGCGTCAGTTCAGATCAGTTTAACTCTGCCGTGGCGGCCGTGCGTGACACGGGTGCCGTGATCCTGCAGCAGTACCCGCAGATCGATTCATTCTTTGCTCAGACAGCTGACAGAAACTTTGCGGAGCACGTGCGCACGACACTGGCCGACAAGAAGGTGCCGTTGACGAACGTCGGACCCACCCGCTACGCCAAGGTTAAAGGTGACGAGATTGTCGTGGAAGCGGCTCAAGACTCAGCCCCGTCAGGGCAGTCAGGCACATCGACGAGGATGACGGGTCGCAGCCAGCTTGAAAAGAACAGTGAACTGGACCAGGAGTACACACCCGATCCTCAATCCGAAAAAGCGTGGGGTCTGAAGGCTGTCCGTGCCGACCAGGCAGCGGCCGTCGATGTCATGCTTGAGCCGGTCACCGTCGGTGTCATCGACTCCGGTATCGATGGAACTCACGAAGACCTCAAGGACCAGATCGATCACAGCAAATCCGTTGGATGCTCTCACAATGGTATTCCTGACACCTCGTTTGAGGCATGGCAGCCCTCCCCGACATCTGGATCTGATCACGGGACACACGTCGCCGGAACGATTGCTGCAGCGCACAATGGGATCGGCGTTGACGGTGTAGCACCGCATGCGAAACTTGCCGCGATTAAGGCAGGAAACGCTGATGGTCTGTTCTACCCCGAATACGTTACCTGCAGCTTCATCTGGGCTGCAGAACACGACATCGCGGTGACCAATAATTCATACTTCACCGATCCGTGGGAACACTGGCTTCCCACTGAAGAAAACCAGGCTGCAGGCCTGGAGGCCGTGACTCGCGCGGTTGCTTACTCCCACGACCACGACGTGCTCAACATCTCGGCTGCCGGCAATGACGATCGCGACATTGACAACGCGACGACAGACAGTGGCAGCCCGAATGATGTGGCTGGAGCTGCAATTGAGAACCGCTCGTCAGTGGGAGGCGTGGACCTTCCCAGCGATCTTTCCGGAGTAGTCGTGGTCTCTTCGGTGGAAAAGCCAAAGGGTTCAGATCCGCTTGACGGACCCTTCATTCGCTCATACTTCTCGAACTACGGCGCGAATGCTATTGATGTCGCCGCACCTGGATCGAGAATCTTCTCAACGATTCCACTTGGTTTCGACTGGTGGGATAAGACTGCACTGTACGCATCGAAGAGCGGTACATCTATGGCGTCGCCACATGCCGCAGGCGTTGCAGCACTATTGCGGTCCGTTAACCCGACGCTGAGTGCTGACCAGGCAGCAAACCTTCTGCGTGAACAGGCAGGTGGCCGCTACACGGTCTTGGCCGACCCGAACAACGCAGAGGCGCCAGACGGCAAGGAATACCGTGGCACCGGTCTGGTGGACGCACTGGCTGCTGTCACAGTGAATCAGCCTCAGCCGACGGTTGCGGGAGTGGAGTACTGGGACTCTGAGAGCCAGTCGTGGAAGGCCATTGCGGATGCGAAAGTTGCTCCCCAGGGTGAGTACGTCAGGATTCGTGCAGCAGTCTCCGGGCCCTACACGAAAGCTGCTTTGCGAGTCAACGGTCGGTCCGTGGCCACCCTTGACGGGACTGGCGCCTTCGACTCGCAAGTTGCCTTTCTGGAAGCTGAGTTGAAAGTCGCTCAGGCATTCACTGCGGACAGGAAGCTGAATGTTGCAGTCGACGCGTGGGGACGTAATAACGATGCGCGTGCTGATGACGATGTGACGGTGGCTGTTCAGGGAACTCTGGACACGACCCGCAAGCACGACGAGCAAAATAAGCAGCCAGCTGCATACAGTGCAAAGCCCAGCGTTGCCCGTACCGGCGCATCGGTGCCCGCGATGGCACTGGCCGGTCTTGCGCTTGCTGGGGCTGGAGCGTTGACAGCTTCGCGACGCATGACGCGTTCCTGATTTAGTGAGGATGGCACCGGGTGCAACCGCATCCGATGTCGCACTCAAACGTGGCGCCTGCACCGTGTGGTGTGGGCGCCACGTTGTCTGTCCAGGCCACCACAGGCAGCGCCGGCGGGAATCCTTCGCTCTTTGAGCAGCCCCGGCGAACCCTCGGCGTTCAACAACCGCCGTTCAACAATCTCAGCGGGATCGCCCTCGTCCCTTTGCGCGCGAGCTGGGAGTAGCCGCCAGGGGGTCTTCAGGCCAGGCATGCTTCGTGTACCGGCCGCGAAGCTCGGAGCGAACCTGTTGGTAGGGACCAGCCCAAAACGACGCAAGATCGGAAGTGATCGCCACCGGACGACCGGCCGGATCGGTTAGGTGAATAATCAGCGGAACTCGGCCGTCGACGAATCTGGGCGTAGACGTCCACCCGAATGCTTCCTGGACTCGCAGCGTGAGCGTCGGCCCGTTCTCAGTCCACTCAATGCGCCGACGTGCTCCCGTTGGAATCTCAATATCGGGCGGAGTCAGTTCATCCAGTCGCGCAGCCTGAGGCCAGGGCAACAGCGAACGCAACAGTCGCATCGTATCGATGCTGGTCAGTGGTTTTCCCGAAGCCAAGGCAGGTAAATCCTCAGCTCCCCACTGCGGAAAACTCGAGGCCAATGCTGCATCCGACACATCCGGCCACGGATCTGTGACAGTCTCGTGGAGCGCTGCCATGCGGGCACGCAACTGCACGGCGGTCGGTGTCCACGTCAGCGCTGACATTCCGTGCTCATTGAAGACCTGCGCCATGAGATCTTGAACAGTCTGCGGCGGCAGCGTCCTGAGTGACCGTGACGCGAGTCGAATAGCACCCAGCATGGTGGCCTGTTCGCCGCGAAATCGCTGTGCTGCCGGATCATACCAGGCGCGCGTGTCCTCATGGACAAGGGCGCCCGCACACCCCAGCGCATCATCCTCGCTGAGGGGGAGCGCCGCCCGGATCAGCGCGGTTGAACTGCCTGACGGCCGTGTCATATCGCTCACCGCCAGCCACTGCTGTCCGGCGAGGGGACTGGTAGCGGGCAGGGACGCTCCCAGACCGGACACCGACTGGTAGGACAAGGGAGAATCGCGGCGCCTACGCATGATCCACTGCGGGTGAGCGGTGGCCGCGACGAGGGCAAGCTGGTCATCACGGCTGAGCTGGTCTGCAGGTGCGTGGCGCGACATGTCGGCAGCGTATCGACCCATGAGGCGTGTCAGTCGCGCCGACTGGTCGCGTATATGCGACCACTCGGCGTGCGAGGAGTGGCACAGACGGCGCACGCTGGCAGCAAGATCGGCGTTGTCACAGCGAATCTGCTCATCAATGATCGCAACACACTCACACGCGGCCTCCACCCCGATGACCGGCGCGCAGGCTGCCAGTGCGTGAGCAAGCGAGGGTGCGACCGGCAGTCGCGCAATCATCTCGCCATGAGGTGTGGGCGCGCCCTCAGTGTCGAGCGCCCCGATAGCGACCAGCGCCTCGCGAGCAGCCTGGACATTGCCCGAGGGGGGCTGATCCATCAACGGCAAGTCAGCAAAGTCGCGCACGCCCCACACCGCGCACTGCAACAGTGCATCAGTCAGATCAGACTCCACGATTTCCGGGGCCGGGGTCTGCCGGCGGCGCGCCCACTCATTTTCCGCGCAGCACCGCACCGCCCAGCCAGGGCCGAGCCTGGCTGCACGCCCTGAACGCTGGACCATCTCAGCTCGTGACGCTGGCACTGTGACCAGGGTGGTGACACCGCGTGCCGGGTCAATGGACGGGTGGCGAGCCAGCGCAGAATCAACAACGACGCGCACTCCGGGAACAGTCAGTGACGATTCAGCGATCGACGTGGACACGATGACGCGTCGCCGTCGCTCGCAGCCCTCAGGCACAGGTGTCAGGATACGGTCCTGCTCGGCCGCCGACAGAGCGGACAACAGAGGCACTATCTCCACGTCGCCTCGCAGACGCGCACGCAACTCATCAATCAGCATGCGGATCTCGCGTGCACCTGGCACAAAGACCAGGACATCTGCGCTGGTGCGCTGCACAGTCTCATCGACAACGCGACCCATGTGAGCCAGGAACTCTCGACTTACTCCCACTCGACCATTGCCACCGACAGGTGCGAGAGCAGAAACGCTCGGTGCAGCAGGCGCCCACGACTGTTCCAGTGGAAACAGCACGCCCGGCGCCTCAATCGTCATGACATCTGCACCCTCGCACTCGCAGGCGTGGGCGCGGACGAAAGTCAGTGTCGGCGCCATATCCAGCGTTGCCGAGGTGAGGAAGATCGTCAGATCCTCACGCAGTGTCTGCCGTACATCGAGCAGGAACGCCAGGGCCAGATCAGAGTCGAGCGCACGCTCATGGAACTCGTCCAGAATTACGGCACTCACTCCCGGCAAATCCGGATGAGCCTGGAGGCGGCGCACCAACACGCCAGGGGTGACCATCTCGATACGCGTGTGCGGGCCGACGGCGCGCTCGCCGCGCACCGTGAACCCGACCGTTTCCCCCACACGCTCACCCAGCAGGGAGGCGATTCGTCGGGCGGAAGCGCGCGCAGCCATACGTCGCGGCTGCGTGCAGACCACCGTGCCGCTGACGCGCGCTGCGACAGCGGGCGCAATGAGCGTCGTCTTACCGGACCCGGCGGTGGCTGACACGACGGCAAACGTCCCCGGGTGCGCGGCGCGCGTCACCTGATCGAGGACTGACACGATAGGCAGGTCCGGTGGATGTGTGATCAGATCAAACAGCGATCGCCGGGGCTCGCTGGCACTCGACCCCGGATCCGTCACAGTGTCAGTGTGCTCACTCGACGAAGTCAGCACTGATCATGAACGTCATCGAGTAGTCCTCGCCCGGTTCCAGCACGATCAGGTCGATCCCGGAATTGAACGCATCAGGCGGGCAAGTCATCGGCTCAACAGCGGTGGCGATACGTCCCTGCTGATCACCGGAGTACACCTGAACCCACGGCGCGTCAGAGGTGACCGACACGGATGAGCCACCCTCGTCACACAGGCTGACTTGCCACGTGCCGTCGGGCAATTCGGTGAACGCGTGATCGACCGACTGGCTGCCGATGAGCCGCCCGGAGCGGAAATCCAGATCCAGATCTTCCACATCTTTCAGCTCGACGGGTGCCAAACGCTTATCGACATCGAAAACCTTGCCGGCCGGAACCGTCAGCGTCATCGCGTCGATCGACTGCTGACCGATCGTGATGTAGGGGTGGTGTGAGCAACCATAGGGGGCAGGTTCGCTGCCCACATTCTTCGCGTAGATCGTGATGCTCAGGCCGCGCTCCGCGCTCAGTGCGTACGTCACCGACAGGTCGAGGGCGAAGGGGTAGCCGTATTGCGGCGGCAGGAATGTGCTCATGGTCGCTGAATCAGAATCGGAGTGTACGACGGTCCAGTCGGTCCAGGACACCAGCCCGTGCAGAGCTGCCCCGGTTTCGATTTCGTTTCGCGGCACGTCCATGCGCTCACCGTTCCACGTGTACGTCGCCTCGGTGATGCGGTTGGGCCACGGTGCCAGCGTCTTGCCGAAGTAGCCCTTCGTCAAAACGTTCGGGTCGAACGGAAGCGTGACATCGCGGCCGTTGAACGTCAGGGAAGCAAGAGCCGCTCCCACCGACACCACGTGAGCGGTGTATGCGCCTGCGCGCAGAGCAATATCGTGTCCGGAAAGTGTACGTGTCATCGTTCCCACCCATCTGTGCTGGCAATCGTCATAGATTTCTTCCAGTGTAGTGGCTCGAGGCCGCTGCGCTGACACCCCGAGCGCGGGTGACGGAACCCACGCCAAGGGTGGCGCGAGGCACTGCTACATCACCGCTGCAATATCGAAGCGGCGCAGCTGCTCGCGCACCTTATCCACGTGCTCCACACTCGGGGGCTTGACGTCCTCCAGCGTGTACGTCATCCCCAGGTTCTTCCACTTGTCAATCGCCATCTGGTGGAACGGAAGGACTTCCAGACGGGACACGTTCGGCCACTTTTCGACGATCCGTCCCACTCGGTCGATGTTGTCCGGATCGTCGGTCAAACCCGGCACCAGGACGAAACGTACCCATACTTCGGTGCCGTGCTGAGCCAGGCGATCCCCGAAACTGATGGTGGGTTGCAGGTCGCGGCCAGTGACCTTTCGGTAGGTATCAGGATCACCGGACTTCACGTCGAGCAGCACCAGGTTCGTGTCCTCGATCATTTCATCGGTTGCCATCGCACCCAGGAAGCCGGAAGTGTCCAGCGCCGTGTGAATACCCATTTCACGGGCGCCGCGCAGGATGCGTGCAGTAAAAGCAGGCTGCATCAGTGCTTCGCCGCCCGACAGCGTGATTCCGCCGCCGGTGGTACGGAAGATTCTGCGATAGCGCTTAATGCGGCGCAACAGTTCATCGGACTCGATGGGCTGGCCGTCGCGCATATTCAGAGTGTCAGGGTTGTGGCAGTACAGGCAGCGCAGCGGGCACCCGTTGAGAAAAATCGTCATGCGGGTACCAGGTCCGTCCACCGCGGTCACGAGTTCCCACGAGTGAATCGACCCGAGTGTTCCTTCGCGCATACGGCGCAGACGATCTGTTCGCTCAAGGTCGGTCAGCTCCTGCAGGCCGGCTGTGCCCGCCCCGGCCATCCGATTAGCTGGCGGCTGAAAATCCTGGTCGCCGAGCAGCTCAATAGCCACTGGCTGTGACTGTGTCGTCATGTATGCACCTCCTGCCATAAAAAGCGCTTGGCTGCCTGCCATCGTTGAATCGATCGGCAGGCAACCAAGCGGCACGTTTCAGTTTTCTGATCTTCGCATTGCGGTGTCATCGCGCAGTGCCGAGGACGCCCTCGTACCTGCGGGGATCAGGCTGAGTGGTGGAACGTACGGGACAGAACATCCAGCTGCTGCTCGCGGGTGAGCTTCACGAAGTTCACTGCGTAGCCGGACACACGCACCGTCAGGTTCGGGTATTTCTCAGGATGGTCGATCGCATCTTCCAGGGTGGAACGGTCCAGCACATTAATGTTGGCGTGGTACAGCCCCTTGATGCCGCCGTTCTCCTCACGCTTGTCCTTCATGTCGGCCAGGCGCTCATCAAACGTCTTCGTTGCCATGATCTCTCCTTCTCAGGTTGTTTCTAGTATCTCAAAAGAACTGTTCGTCGTCTCAATCAGTCTTCAGGAATGAAGCCGGAATCGAGGATGCCGACCAGGTTCGTGACCTGCTCGCCCTTGTTCCGACCCAGACCTGATGGCGTGATCGTGTTGGTCAACGAAATGCCGTCAAGGGCATCGTTGTAGTCCAGTTTACCGACCGACAACATGGATGCGACCATGCCGTGCGTGTCCACACCGTTCTGCGGGTTGGCGCCCGGCGCGAAAGGTGTGCCGGCCTTGTGTCCGCAGGGGAACGCGCCGGTTGCGCGGCCGTAAACCACGTTCGAGGTAATGGTCAGCACCGACTGAGTCGGGATGGCATCACGGTACAGGGGGATCTGACGGATCTTGTCCATGATGGTGTGAACAACGGTGGCGGCGATTTCGTCTGCACGATCATCGTCGTTGCCGTAGGTCGGGAAGTCACCTTCGACCTCGTAGTCCACAACCAGGCCGGTCTCATCACGCACGGGGACGACCTTGGCGTACTTGATGGCAGCCAGGGAGTCGGCCACGATGGACAGGCCGGCGATACCGCAGCCCATGGTGCGCACGATATCCGAATCATGCAGTGCCATTTCCATCGCTTCGTAGGCGTAACGGTCGTGGCAGTAGTGGATGATGTTGAGGGCCTCAACGTAGGTGCCCACAACCCAGTCCAGCATGTCCTCGTACTTGGCCCAGACCTCATCGAAGTCCAGCGGGCCGTCACCCTTGATGGGCTCGTACTCGTCAACGATCTGCTTGCCGGTCATCTCATCGCGACCACCGTTGATGGCGTACAGCAGAGCCTTGGCGGCGTTGACGCGCGCGCCGAAGAACTGCATCTGCTTGCCCACGCGCATCGGAGACACACAGCATGCGATCGCTGCATCGTCGCCCCAGTGAGCGCGGATCTGCTCATCGGATTCGTACTGGATGGAGGACGTCTCAATCGAGATCGAGGCGCAGAATTCCTTGTAACCTGCGGGCAGGTTCTCATCCCAGAAGATCGTGATGTTTGGCTCGGGAGCCGGTCCCAGGTTGCGCAGTGTCTGCAGCAGACGGAAAGACGTCTTGGTGACCAGTGTGCGACCGTCCTCTGAGAAACCGGCATCTGACCAGGTTGCCCAGTAGGGATCGCCGGAGAAGATCTGATCGTACGCCTCGGTGCGCAGGAAACGCACGATACGCAGCTTGACAACCAGGGCGTCGATGATTTCCTGAGCGTCCTGCTCGGTGATCACGCCTGCCTTGAGGTCGCGCTCGAAGTAGATATCGAAGAATGCGGACAGGCGGCCGATCGACATTGCAGCGCCGTCCTGAGACTTCACGGACCCGAGGTAAGCGAAGTAGGTCCACTGCACAGCTTCCTGCGCGTTCTTCGCGGGGCCGGAGATGTCGAAGCCATAGCTGGCAGCCATGCTCTTCAGTTTCTTCAGAGCCTTGATCTGCTCGGCGTGTTCTTCACGGTAGCGGGCCCAGTGCTCGGAGAACGGCTGATCAGCGTAGCGGTCCTTGTCAACCTGCTTGGCTTCGATCAACGCGTCGACACCGTACAGAGCGACGCGGCGATAGTCACCGATGATACGGCCACGGCCGTAGGCGTCCGGCAGGCCGGTGATGATGTGGGAAGAACGGGCTGCGCGAATACGAGGTGTGTAAATATCGAACACGGCATCGTTGTGGGTCTTGCGGTACTGAGTGAAGATCTTCTTCACGTCAGGGTTGACCTCTTTGCCGGCTTCCTTGATGGCGGTTTCCACCATGCGCCATCCGCCGAACGGCATCATCGCGCGCTTGAGGGGTGAGTCGGTCTGCAAGCCGACGATCACATTGTCGTCGTCGCTGATGTATCCGGGGCCGAACGCGTCAACGTCTGCCGGTGTATCCGTGTCAACGTCGAGTACGCGCTTCCTGCGCTCCTCGGACAGGTAATTCTTCTCCAGTGTGTCCCACAGGCGCAGTGTCTTGTCTGTAGGGCCAGAAAGGAAGGAGGCGTCGCCCTCGTATGGCGTGTAGTTGCGCTGAATGAAATCACGAACGTCGATGTGCTCGGTCCATGCACCGCGCTCGAACCCATCCCACGGGTCTTCGCTGACGGATGTTGGAGCGGTCATCTGGGTGGTCATAATCCCTCTTCTCCGGTTCCGGTCCCTTCGATCTGAAGGGTTTCGGTGGCGTGGTTCGCGGCCAGCCAATGTATGTCTGTTTGACATCTGACCTTATTGTCTCTCGAAAGCGCTGGGCCTTCTAGGAGGATCCTGAATCAGGACCTATGGACTACGTCTCACTGCGCGTGGTTATGCTGACGGCATTCTGAGCAATGGGACAAAAGTCCCATGACGAATGTCGCATTATGCAGTAAGCGACGAGGGAGTCCTGTCCGCGCCGGATCAGAAGCGTGGAATGTTGCGCATATTTGACGTTGCCATCGACACTGCTTCGCCGGCACCGCGGTTCAACACGATCTTCGACATGGCCGTGGCAAAGCCGAACAGCTGCTCGCCGGTAATTTCAGGTGGAAGGCTCAGCGCGTTTGGATCGGTGATGACTTCGACGAGGGAGGGACCGCGATGGCTGAGCGCCCTCGTCAAGGCATTGCGCACATCCTGAGGATCGTCCACGCGTTCAGCCTGGAATCCCATTGCGGACGCGACATCTGCATAGTGCATGTCGTGCACGTCGGTGCCGAAGTCAGGCATTCCGTCCACGAGCATCTCCAGCTTGACCATGCCTAGCGTTGAGTTATTGAACACGATGACCGTGATGGGCAGGTCATGCATGCGGGCTGTGACCAGCTCGCCGAGCAGCATTGACAGGCCGCCGTCGCCTGAAATGGAGATCACCTGGCGGTCCGGGAATACTTCCTGAGCGCCGATGGCCTGAGGCAGAGCATTCGCCATTGATCCGTGCAGGAAGGAGCCGATCAGTCGGCGCGACCCCAGCGGATCGATGTAGCGGGCTGTCCACACGTTGCACATGCCGGTGTCGGCGGTGAAGATCGCGTCGCGTGCGGCAATCTCGTTCAGGACGTGTGCGACGTATTCGGGGTGAATCGGCTTGATGTGCTCGACCTTGCGCGTATAGGAGCCGACGGGTGCCTTCATGATCTTGGCGTGCTTCTTGAGCTGCTTCTTCAGGAATGCTGATGAGCGGCGTCCCTTGAGCTGCGGCATGAGGCTGTCAATCAATGCCTTGACATCGGCGCAGATCGGCAGGGACACGTCGGTGCGTCGTCCGAGTTTTTCGGGGCTGTTGTCGACCTGTACGGTCAGCGTGTCAGGCAGGAACTGGTTGTACGGGAAGTCTGTTCCAAGCAACAACAGGACATCCGCATCGTTCATGCCTTCTGCAGCTGCGCCGTATCCCAGCAGGCCGGTCATGCCGACATCGAAAGGGTTGTCGTACTGAATGAAGTCTTTCCCGCGCAGGGTATGCCCGATTGGTGCCTGCAGTGCGTCTGCCAGTGCAATGACCTCATCATGTGCGCCCGCCACACCAATACCCGCGAAAATCGCGACCTTCTTGGCTTTGTTGAGCATGGTGGCAAGCTGAGCAACATCATCGGGGTTGGGGTGCAGAATCGGACGGCGAGCCGGAACGAACTGGGGTGTGGGAGCCTGCGCCTTCTGGTCAGACACGTCACCGGGAATCGTCACCACTGCGACGCCCTGAGTGCCAATCGCGTGACGGATTGCAGCGTTCATGACGCGCGGAGCCTGTTGAGCGGTGGAAACCATTTCGCAGTACGACGAGCACTCCACAAAAAGCCGGTCGGGGTGGGTCTCCTGGAAGTAAGACTGTCCGATCTGCACGCTGGGAATGTGTGAGGCGATAGCCAGGACAGGCGCGCCGGAACGCTGCGCATCAAAGAGGCCGTTGATCAGGTGCAGGTTTCCCGGGCCGCATGAACCAGCACACACTGCCAGTTTTCCGGACACCTGAGCATCAGCGGCAGCGGCGAACGCGGCCGACTCCTCGTGGCGCACGTGCACCCAGTCGATACCGCCCCTGGCGGATCCTCCGGTTTTGCGCACCGCATCAACAATTGGGTTGAGCGAATCGCCCACGATCCCATAGATCCGATGTACTCCAGCTTCCACCAATTGGCTGACGAGTTGTTCTGCGACGTTCATTGCGTCTTTTTCCTTAACCGTCGAGGATCGATCTGCGAATCACCACATACATGCGGCGCATCTTTTACTGTACGCAATCTTGCTGCCATACACCTCGTGATGACGCTCACGAGGGAGCCCTCGCTCGCAGTGACGGTCGCCATTGACGAGGGGCGAGCATCAACGACGCGGATCCATGTGCCGCACACTGGACACTGTCGCATCGGGCCTGTGGCCTTGGTTAGGATCACTATCGAAACGTCTGATCAATGAAGGGGTGCACGATGTCGGAACAGCCGCGCACAGTGCGAGTCGCCATCCTGGGAGCGGGAACCGTCGGCTCGCAGGTCATTCGACTGATCCACGAACGAAGCGCTGACTTGAGCGAACGATGCGGAGCGCAGCTGGAAATCTCAGCTGTCGTCGTGCGAAATGTGCACGCCCCGCGTGATGTTGACATCGATCCGGAACTGCTGACAACGGATGCGGCAGAAGCGATCGACCATGCAGACATCGTCATCGAACTGATCGGCGGCATTGAACCGGCACGTGAATACGTGCTGCGGGCCCTGAATGGTGGGGCAACGGTCGTGACCGGCAACAAGGCACTGCTTGCCGCCCACGGTCCGGAACTGTACGAGGCTGCGGCCCAGGCGGATACGGACCTGTACTTCGAAGCGGCAGTGGCTGGAGCCGTCCCAGTTGTCTACGGTCTGCGTGAATCGCTGGCAGGTGACAAGATCAGCCGTATTGTCGGCATCGTCAACGGCACGACGAACTTCATCCTTGATTCCATGCTCACCGCACACGCCAGCTACGAACAAGCCCTTGCCGACGCGCAGAAACGAGGCTACGCGGAAGCTGACCCCACTGCTGATGTCGAAGGGTATGACGCTGCCGCTAAGTGCGCACTGCTGGCCTCCCTGGCGTTCCATTCACGCGTATCCATGAACGATGTCAGCGTCGAAGGCATCTCGCAGATCACCGCTGACGACATGATGGAAGCGGCGCGCACTAATCACGTGATCAAACTGCTCGCCGTGGCTGAGCGT
Organism: Pauljensenia sp. C0254C2; assembly: GCF_056583835.1. Classification (NCBI taxonomy): domain Bacteria; kingdom Bacillati; phylum Actinomycetota; class Actinomycetes; order Actinomycetales; family Actinomycetaceae; genus Pauljensenia; species Pauljensenia sp. C0254C2. Next base: position 52,732 of record NZ_JBWPJO010000004.1, on the reverse strand, counting down.
TGCCTCGACGATCTGGGCAATGAAGTGATCAACGCGCGCGTCCACCCCGCCCTTGTGCCGACAGGACACCCACTGGCCACTGTCGACGGCGTGTACAACGCCGTCATCATCGAAGGCGAATCTGCCGGACGGCTCATGTTCTACGGGCAAGGCGCAGGCGGTGCGCCAACTGCCTCAGCGGTATTGTCCGACCTGGTCGCCGGGGCGTCCCACCGTGTGCACGGTGGCCATGCTCCGCGCGAATCCACCTACGCGCATCTACCGATCATTGAACAGGGCATGACACGCACCCGCTATCAGCTTCGTCTGCATGTTCATGACGATCTGGGTGTTTTAGCTGACGTGGCCTCCGTATTCGCCCGTCACGGCGTATCCATCCACTCGGTCGACCAGCGTGACGGTGAACCGGGTGCGCAAACCACCATCGTGATCGCCACGCACTGTGCCCGTGAGGCTGACGTGCTGGCAGTAGCTGAAGCACTCCGTCAATCTGACGCCGTCATCGACGTGGCGTCGCTCCTACGTATGGAAGGTGAATAACACATGGCTCATCAATGGCGCGGATTGCTGCGTGAATACGCTGAGCGGCTCCCACTGGAAGAATCCGACCCGGTTGTCACACTGCTGGAAGGTGGCACACCACTGGTAGAAGCTCCTGCCATTTCGAAGCGCGTCGGAGCGCGCGTCTGGCTGAAAGTGGAAGGCGCCAACCCGACTGGCTCGTTCAAGGACCGCGGCATGACAATGGCCGTGTCCAAAATCGCCGCCACCGACACCCAGATGATCGCCTGCGCCTCCACCGGCAACACGTCAGCCTCGGCTGCAGCCTATGCTGTGGCTGCCGGACTGCAATGCGTCGTGATCCTGCCCGCCGGAAAAATCGCTGCAGGAAAGCTGGCCCAGGCCATCATGCATGGTGCCCGCCTGGTTCAGGTCGACGGAAACTTCGACGATGCGCTGCGCATCGTGCGCAAGCTGACGGAAACCTACCCTGTCGCACTGGTCAACTCGGTCAACCCCTACCGCCTACAGGGGCAAAAGACCGCCGCATTCGAAATCGTTGACGCGCTGGGCGATGCGCCCGACATTCACATACTGCCCGTGGGAAACGCCGGGAACATTTCCGCCTACTGGATGGGTTACAACGAATACGCTGGCCAGAAAGCTGTCACCACGATGGAAGAGTCCTACCGAAACCTTCCAGCCGTTGCCACACACGTACCGCAGATGTGGGGCGTGCAGGCAGCCGGAGCGGCACCATTTGTTGCCGGACACCCCATCGACAACCCGGAAACAATTGCGACCGCCATCCGGATCGGATTCCCTGCGTCGTGGGATTTCGCCTCACGTGCGCGCGACGATTCCAAGGGACTCATCACCGCTGTTCCCGACGAGGAAATCATGCGCGCCCAGCAGATCATCGCCGGCGAAGCCGGAGTATTCGTCGAGCCGGCATCTGCCGCATCCGTGGCCGGGCTGCTCCGCGCAGCTGAAGACGGACGCGTTCCGCGCGACGCACGAATTGTGTGTACGGTGACGGGCAATGGCCTGAAGGATACGAAGACGGCGCTCGCGGCCCTGCCTGACGGGGGTGTGCAGGCCGAAGTCGTTGCACCCGACACGCACGAAGTTGCTGAACTGCTGGGGTTGAAGTAGCCGACGTTACCGAGGTGCACGCAGGCGCATCGCTGTGTCGTTAGTGGGCGATTCGGCGCCGTGTGCGGTCTAGACTAAGTTTCATCGCCTCACGAACGGCGGCGAGCGCCGCCCTCGTTCACTGTTAATCAATGTGTGGGAGACCATCGTGCAACTGCGTGCGGATTTTGCTCGTGTCAGCGTGCCGGCCACCAGCGCCAATTTGGGGCCGGGTTTTGACTGTCTCGGGATCGCACTGGATCTGCGCGACATCGTGTCCGTTCACGCCACCGCCGGCCCGACCAGCATTGTTGTCGAGGGTGAAGGGGCAGGCACTGTCAGCGAGGGCGACGACAACCTGATCGTGCGTGCGATGCGAGTGGGCTTGGATCATGTGGGCGCGCCGCAGGTAGGCGTGAGAATGCACTGCCATAACGTCATTCCGCACAGCAGGGGATTAGGCTCATCGGCCAGTGCCGTCGTGGCGGGACTGGCCCTGGCGCGCGAGCTGATCCGCGACGCTGAGGCGCTGGATGATCACACGATCCTGCAGCTCGCCACGCACATGGAAGGGCATCCGGACAATGTGGCCCCCGCAATCGAAGGCGGCATGACAGTGGCGTGGATGGGTGATGATGACGCTCAGGCCCTGCGATTTGAGCCCCCCGCGTCGATGACGCCCACCGTGTTTATTCCTGATTTCCCACTCGCCACGTCGAAGGCGCGTCAGGTCCTGCCCGACGTCGTGCCCTATCGCGATGCTATTGCCAATATTTCACGTGCAGCTGTGCTGGTTGCCGTCATGTCCGACAATGCGCGCACTTTCGGCTCGGACGATGCGGATATCAGCCGCTGGCTTTTCGACGCAACTGAGGACCATCTGCACCAGGAATACCGGCGCGCCGTGATGGAGCCGTCACTGGCACTGGTTGACTGGCTGCGTGAAGCCGGCGTGGCGGCAGTGGTCTCCGGCGCAGGACCCACTGTCATGGCGTTGAACCACGTGGATGATGACATGCGTGCGAGCGCGCAGCGGTCGGGTTGGACTGTGCGCTCTCTGGCTGTCAGCGGGGATGGAATCCGAACAGATCGCCCGCAGCGTCCCAATGTGTGATTTTCCGCTCAACAATCCTCGCATTGCCACGCGAAAGATGGCATAGTGGGGGGAGAAGTGGTTAAACTTTTCAGCGGTGACTGTGTTGTACAGTCATAGCCGCTGTGTCGGCCATCCTGGTACTCGTCACAAGACTTGTTCGACGTGTACACCTCCGTTTGTGTATCTTTCAACGGATTTCATCTGCCCGCATAGGGCGATCAAGTGAGGAACAATTAGTGAGCAACGATCACACTGATGGCGCATCGAATCACGCGCCATTGTCAGCCATGAAGCTGACGGAGCTGAAGGCACTTGCAGCGCAGATGGGGCTCCGCGGAGTCTCGACCATGCGCAAGGCCGATCTGGTCTCCACCATCGAAGCCGCCCGCCGCGGCAACAATTCGTCTCAAGCACGCTCAGAGCACAAACGCCCTGCCGCTGGCGCCTCTGAACGCCACCAATCTGAATCGACAGGCGAACAGGCCTCGACACCGACACGGTCACGAGGACGTCGCCGCGTCGCCACTGCCGGTGCTGTCGAGCCGCGTCAATTCTCACTCGACTTTCCTGGGTCGGACGTCCAGAGCAAGCCGCTGGCTCCCAAGGGTGACGGCCACGACGAGGGCGACTCATCTGACGAGCACCGCGAACGCAAGCCACTGGCCCGCAAGGGCAATGGTCACGGACGTTCACGCTCCAACCAGTATGACCGCAGCAACGAGGCGCGTGAGAATCGCGCGGCTGCCCTCGATGTGCGTGCTGAACTCGCCGGTGTTCACAGTGATGATGACTCGGCCGACGCTGAGCAGTCCGGTAGCGAGTCAGCTCACCGCAAACTCAATGAGATTGAACTGCCTGAAGGCGACAACGCGAACAACTCCCGTGGGCGCGGTCGCAGAGAACGCAATGCGCGCCGCCGCGGACGAGACCGTGACGAGCGCCGAGACCGCTCAGATCGTTCGGAGCGAAATTCGCGCAACAACCGACGTCGCGACAATGAGCCGGAAATTCGTGAAGACGATGTGCTGGCACCTATCGCAGGCATCCTGGACGTTCAGGAAAACCACGCCTTTGTTCGTACCTCGGGATACCTGCCCGGCCCGAACGATGTGTACGTCACTTTGGGCAATGTGCGCCGGTGGAACCTGCGCGCAGGCGATGCCGTCTCCGGTGCGGTGCGTCAGCCTCGCGAAGGCGAGCGCCAGCGCCAGAAGTACAACGCACTGGTCAAGGTGGACACCGTTAACGGAATGTCTGTCGAGGAAGCCGGCGAGCGCCGCGAATTCGGCAAACTGACGCCGCTGTACCCCAATGAGCAGCTGCGCCTGGAAACCACCCCGAAGGCCGTGACGCCTCGCGTCATCGACCTGGTGGCACCGATCGGCAAGGGACAGCGAGGATTGATCGTCTCCCCGCCGAAGGCCGGTAAGACGATGATTATCCAGCAGATCGCCAAGGCAATAGAGGTCAATAACCCTGAGGTTCACCTCATGGTCGTCCTGGTTGACGAGCGTCCTGAAGAAGTCACCGACATGCGCTCCATTGTCAAGGGTGAAGTCATCGCCTCCACGTTCGACCGCCCCGCTTCCGACCACACCACGGTTGCCGAACTTGCCATTGAGCGAGCCAAGCGCCTGGTCGAGCTGGGACAGGACGTTGTCGTGCTGCTCGATTCACTCACGCGCCTGTCACGCGCCTACAACCTGGCGGCACCGGCGTCAGGTCGTATCCTCTCCGGTGGTGTGGACGCTTCCGCGCTGTACCCGCCCAAGAAGTTCTTCGGCGCAGCCCGCAACCTCAAGGAAGGCGGCTCACTGACCATCGTGGCCTCTGCCTTGGTGGAGACCGGGTCCAAGATGGACGAAGTCATCTTTGAAGAGTTCAAGGGCACCGGCAACATGGAACTGCGCCTGTCGCGCGCGCTGGCAGATCGTCGAATCTTCCCGGCCATCGATGTCAACGCCTCGGGCACTCGTCGCGAGGAAGTCCTGTTCAAGCCTGAAGAGCTGCGCATCATGTGGAAGCTGCGCCGCGTCCTCGGATCCCTTGAGCAACAGCAGGCACTGGAAGTGGTTCTGGACAAACTCAAGGAAACCCAGTCCAATGCTGAGTTCCTCATGCTGATCCAGAAGACCACGCCGAACGCTGACTAGATTACCCACCGGCGGTGCAGGTGGGTAATCTCACCTGCACCGCCGGTACATCATCTGGATCTATCGGCCGGAAAGTGGCACAATTGCAACTCGGTTCCGGTTCACCGCGTAATGCGCGATGTCGATGATTGCGCATGCGGACCCGGCGTCCTCGAATCCCGTAAGGAGAAAACCATGAAAAAGGGTATCCACCCCGAATACGTTCCCACCACGGTGACGTGCACATGCGGCAACTCGTTTGAAACACGCTCGACGATTACGTCGGGTCAGATGCGCGTGGACGTGTGCTCCCAGTGCCACCCGTTCTACACGGGTAAGCAGAAGATTATGGATACTGGTGGCCGCGTGGCTCGCTTCGAAGCCCGTTACGGCAAACGCAGCAAGTAGCGTTTGACTTCAGCGCCGGTGACCCGTCAGGGCACCGGCGTCTTTGTATCGCACATCTTTTCGCCACAATCGGAGGAGCTCGCATGGCATCGGCATCACACGCAGATGAATTCCCGACGCTGCAGGCACTGCTCGAAGAGCACCATAGTGTCGAGCAGCAAATGGCAGATCCTGCACTGCACAACGATCAGGCAAAGGCTCGTAAAGTGGGGCGGCGCTACGCCGAACTGAACCGTGTTGCCGAGGCTTACCAGCGCTACTGCGCAGCCAGTGACGATATGGAAGCAGCTCGTGAACTCGCCGAGGAGGATCCGTCATTTGCGGATGAGGTGACAAGCCTGGAGGAACAGACCCGCCAGGCGCACGATGCCCTCGTCGATATTCTGACGCCGCGCGACCCTGACGACGCGCTCGATGTGATCCTGGAAGTCAAGAGCGGTGAAGGCGGCGAAGAATCCGCCCTGTTCGCAGCAGACCTGGCACGTATGTACGAGCGCTACGCCACCACGAAGGGATGGTCGGTCACCGAACTGTCCTCCACGCCCACCGAGCTGGGCGGCTTCAAGGACATCACGATGGCGATCCGCGCCAAAGGCACACCCAGCCCGGAAGAAGGCGTGTGGGCTCATCTCAAGTACGAGGGTGGCGTTCACCGCGTCCAACGCATCCCTGTCACCGAATCGCAGGGACGAATCCACACCTCTGCTGCCGGCGTATTCGTCATGCCGGAAGTTGAAGAAGATGACGAAGTTGAAATCGACCAGAACGATCTGCGCATCGACGTCTACCGTTCGTCAGGGCCTGGCGGACAGTCCGTGAACACGACGGACTCGGCTGTGCGCATCACTCACATTCCGACCGGCATCGTCGTGTCGATGCAAAATGAGAAATCGCAGCTGCAAAACCGTATCGCAGCTATGCGCGTGCTGGCATCCAGACTTGCTGCTGAAGCCAGGGCCAAGCGTGAGGCTGAAGCCAGCGCACAGCGCCTGTCTCAGGTACGCACCGTTGACCGCTCGGAGCGCATCCGCACCTACAATTTCCCGGAAAACCGCATCTCTGACCATCGCACCGGTTTCAAGGCCTACAACCTTGACCAGGTGTTGTCCGGCTCCCTGGATCCTGTCATCCAGTCAGCGATCGACACTGACGAGGCAGCGCGCCTGGGCAAAGCGGGCGATGAATAGGGCACTGAACGAGCAGCTGGTGCTGCCGCGTTCAGCAACCTATACGCCACGCGAATTGTTCGCGTGGGGCAGACGCGCCCTTCAAGCAGTCAACCTGGAGGGAGCACACGCCGACCAGGATGCCCGTGAGCTGCTGGAATGGGTACTGGGCTGTGACAGCCTCGTGAGCGCCCCGGACCAGGTGGGCGCGCGCGCAGCAGAACGCTACCGCTGCGCCATCGCATCGAGGCGCACCAGCATTCCTCTGCAGCACATCACAGGTCGCATGTATTTTCGGATGCTCACCCTGCGCGCAGAGCCCGGCGTATTCGTTGTTCGACCCGAAACCGAAATGGTCGCGCAGCACGCCATTGACGCGGCGCGAACCTGCAGTGCGGATGAGCCTGTGGTGGTGGACCTGTGTACAGGGTCGGGAGCCATCGCACTTGCGGTTGCCACCGAGGTACCCGCCTCGCGCGTTCTTGCCGTGGAGATTGACGAGGCTGCCTGTCAGCTTGCCGCTCGCAATATCGCTGACATCGAGCCGGTGCGCGTTCATCTGGTACGCGCCGATGCATTATCCGCCCTCGTCGAATACGAGGGGAGGGCCGACGTTGTCGTGTCGAACCCGCCGTATGTTCCCGGCAGCGCCCACCCTACGCAACGCGAAGCGCAACTGGACCCGCCGCGTGCCTTGTATGGCGGGGGAGAAGATGGGCTGGTGATCCCACGTGGCATCATGACCCGGGCGCGCGCCCTGCTGGCTCCGGGCGGCACACTCGTTATGGAGCACGCCGAATCTCAGGCAGAGGATCTTGTGGCATACGCTACAGCTCAGGGCTTCACGAATGCGCATACGGCACCGGATTTGACGGGACGGCCCCGCATGGTTATCGCAACCGCCCCCGTCGTGGAACAATAGCCGCGTGGCACATTCGACTATTCTTCACTGTTCACATGGCATCTCAGCGCAGGATCTGCAGCGCATCCGCGCATGTGTCAACGGTGGTGGCCTCATCGTCATGCCGACCGACACGGTCTACGGGATCGGCGCAACCGCACACGACCCTGCCGCCGTCGAAGCTGTTCAACACGCCAAGGGGCGAGGACGCTCCAAACCGCCGCCGGTTCTGGTCGCAGATAATGAAGCGCTGGACGTGCTTGGCACTGACATCAGTGAGAGCACGCGTTTACTGGCGCGACGGTTCTGGCCTGGAGGTTTGACGCTGATCGTCCGCGCCCACCCCGACCTGGGCTGGGATCTGGGCGACACGGGCGGCACGATCGCACTGCGCATGCCTGATAGTGAGGTGGCGCTGTCGATTTTGCGCGAATGCGGTCCAATGGCCGTCACATCAGCGAATCTGACGGGCGAGCCTCCCGCCACCAGTGTTGAGGCGGCCGCTGCCTCGTTCGAGGATCACGTCGACCTGTATATTGACGGTGGTCCAACGGCGGGGGCGACTCCCTCGACGATCATCAATATGGCCACGGAGCAGCCCACACTGATCCGCCTGGGCGTCATCGACCCGCGCGACCTGGAAGATACGGCGGGCTGCACTTTTAAAAGTCCTGAGGACAAGTAGAGGCCGCCACCGATGAAGGTCTACCTGCTGCTCATGCTCATAGCCAGTGGTGTCACCGCGATTATGACGCCGCTGGTGCGATGGGCGTGTCTGCGGTGGGGGATTGTGCCGAAGCTGCGTGAACGCGATATTCAGGTCACACCGATACCGCGACTGGGTGGCATCGCCATGACCGTCGGTCTGCTCATCACTTTGCTGATCGGCTCACGAATCCCGTACATGGCGCCCGTGTATTCGACCAGCATCCCGTGGGCAGTGATGGCAGGTGCTGCAGCCATGTGCGTGCTGGGCGTGCTCGATGACCTGCTGGAGCTGGACTGGCTGACCAAACTGACCGGACAGATCCTGATCGCCGGTCTCATGGCACTCCAGGGTGTTCAACTCGTTTCATTTCCCATCTTCGGCATCACGATCGGGTCGTCACGGTTGTCGCTGATTGCCACCGTGTTCGTCATGGTCGGCATCATCAACGCCGTGAACTTCATTGACGGTCTGGACGGTCTGGCGGCCGGAGTCGTGGGGATTGGTGCGGCCGTGTTCTTCGGGTATTCCTACCTGCTGTCACGCCAGCTTGGTGCACAGTCATATGCGACAACCGCGTCACTGATCGTGATTGCACTGGTCGGGATCTGCGCCGGGTTCTTGTGGTACAACTATCACCCCTCGTCCATCATGATGGGCGGGGGAGCTGAGACGCTGGGATTGATTCTGGCTGCCTCCGGTGTCATCGTCACCGGTCAGATCGACCCCAACGTGCTGGAGCGAAGCCAGATCATCGCCGGTCTCATGCCGATTATTTTGCCCCTGGCTGTGATCGTCGTCCCCATCGGAGATCTGATGGTGACGGCAGTTCGACGCATGATGCGTGGGAAGAGCCCATTCCACGCCGACCGCTCCCACTTCCACGATCGCCTATTGGCACGAGGACGTTCCCATCGCGCCGTTGTCATGATTTTGTATTTATGGACGGCGATCATTTCGACTGCCGCATTGTCCTTGCTGCTGGTTGAATGGAACCGGACAGTGATGATTTTTGTGCCGCTGATTGTCCTGGCCACGATCCTGACCGCATCTGAATTCCCGTGGAAGATATCAGCGCGCGCACGCCCGCCACAGTCCGAGGCAGATGCGCCCGACCCGAGATCCGAAAGGTAGCCATGTCACTCGACAATGACCACACGCCCACCCGCGCAGCTACTCAGCCAGCGATGAATCACGCCATGACAGCGCTGCGCCGGTTCATAGTGCTTGCAGGCGTCGTGATGACAGGCGGGATCCTGGTGTGCTGGGCGTTGATGTCAACGGTCGGCTGGGCGACCGCGCTGGTCAGCATCCTGGTTGTGGCAGTCCTGTGCGCCGCCGAATTCGTTGCACTGCCGCGCATGGTCGCGCAGGGACCGAATCTGTTCCTGGCGTGGATCGGCGGGGGATATTTGCTCAAGCTTGTGGCAGTGGCGGTCGCGCTCTTGGCATCGCGCCCCCTGGGGCTCAATCACCGCGTTGTCGCGATGACGGTAATCGTGACAATCCTCTCATTGATGGTGATTGAACTCGTGATTTTGATGCGTACGCGCACCCCCACGGTGGTCCCAGCTGCGACGCAATCCGGTCAAGTGGCGCAAACTCGCGACTACTCCCGCACGCGGTTAGGTGAGCACGATCCGGGTGCTGACACCTCAATGTGACGTTTGTCCCGCGTATCAGGTAGTTTTGGCACTAAAGAGGGTCTGAACCCTGTTAGAGTAGGGACGCTGCAACGCTCGTGACACCACGTGTCGGCTAGCCTGTAGCGCAGTGCATGCGGATCGAAAGGAGGCCGTCCTCGGCGATGTCAACGACCCAGGTGTCCACACAGGTCACGTCACGCTCCGCTGAGCCCAGGCGACGTAACCTTCCGCTCTGGTACTGGATTGTCACGGCAGGTCTGGTTCTTCTGATAGCTCTGACAGCTATTCCTGCGCTGCGCAGCCATCCCCACAGTCCCGGTGTGACAGATTTCTTCCCGCCATCGCTGTTCGGACCTGAACACGGTACGGTGGTCAACCGCCTGACACTGGCACGCATCATTGCTGCGGTGCTGATCTGTGCTCTGTTTGTTGCGGGCGCAATGAGGGCGAAGATCGTCCCCACTCGCTTCCAGCAACTGATTGAAGCATGCGCCCTGTTTATCCGCGATTCGATCTCCATCCCGATGTTGGGGGAGAAGCGAGGGCGACAGTACGCGCCACTGATCGGCGTCTTTTTCTTCGGCGTGATCGCAATGAACATCACCGGCATCGTTCCCGGTATCAACATTGCCGCCTCGTCGGTAATCGCTGTGCCGCTGGTGTTCGCAATCTTCTCCTACGTGTCGTTCATCTGGGCGGGTATCCGTACCCGCGGTGTCGGCACGTTCTTTGCTGAGCAGCTCTTGCCGAAGGGACTCCCTAAGCCGGTTTACCTGCTGATCACTCCCATCGAGTTTTTCTCAACATTCATTGTCCGCCCTGCAACGCTGGCGGTCCGACTCCTGTGCAACATGATGTCGGGACACCTGTTGCTCGCATTGACGTTCTTCGGGACGTCAGCCCTGCTGGCGGCGGCAGGCTCGCTCAAGGCTCTGGCGGTCGCCACATTCGCGGCAGCCATTGCAATGACGCTTTTCGAGATCTTCGTCGCCTTCCTGCAGGCCTACATTTTTGCCACGCTGACTGCTGTCTACATCAAGTTGTCGGTGGAATCCCATTAGTCAAATACACAGCCGCTTGGCACACACACAGAAAAGGAAGAATCCATGACCGGAACAATCGCCTACATCGGCTACGGAATTGCAACCCTCGGACCTGGTTTGGGTATTGGCATGCTGGTGGGCAAGACCCAGGAAGCAACCGCCCGTCAGCCTGAGGTTGCCGGCCGTCTGTTCACCAACATGATCATCGGTGCCGCACTTGTCGAAGCCCTCGCCTTGATCGGCTTCGCAATGCCCTTCGTCGTTCAGTGATATTCATGTTGCCAATGCAAGAAGCAGGAGATGCGGCGGCTGGGACGAGCGTCCTCGTCCCACCAGTGGCCGAAGTCTTTCTGTCTGCCATCATTTTGCTGGGAATCTGGCTTGTCATCGGCAAGTTCGCTCTTCCCCGCATCTACGCGATGATGGATGAGCGCGAGGAGCGCATCGAGGCCGGTCTGCATGCTGCTGAACAGGCACGTGAAGACCGTGCACTTGCTGAACGCGAACGCGAAGAGGCGTTGGCGCAGGCCAACGTTGAGGCTCATTCCATTCGCGAGCAGGCAAATGCTGACGCGAAACGCATCAAGTCTCAGGCTCGCGAATCCGCCCAGGAAGAAGCCGCCCGCATTCAGGAGAACGCTCAGCGCCAGATTCAGGCTGAACGCCAGTCAGCAGTGGTTTCGCTGCGCTCGGACATTGGTGAGCTGGCAACCCAGCTGGCCGAACGCATCGTCTCTGAGCAGCTCAGGGATCAGGATCTGTCACATCGGGTGATGGACCGCTTCCTCGATGACCTTGATGACATGTCGTTGAGCACGCCTGCGTCGACCTCCGCACAGCCGCAAGGAACGAACGCATAATGCGCAGATCAAGCCGCATGAGTGTCGATGCCGCACAGTCAGTTGTGTCGCGCATCTTGTCGCCCACGTTCTCTGAAACTGACCAGGGACTGCGTGTGGCGGAAGAGCTCTTCGCTATCGCAGATATGGTCAGGGACGATTCACGCTTGGGTCGCTCATTGACCGATCCGGCGCGCGCTCGTGAGGACAAGGTGCGTCTGGCTGACGACTTGTTCGCCGCCACGGTCACCTCTCAGACGCTCGAGGTGATTCACACTCTCGTTGAGGGCGAGTGGTCATCGTCCAGTGACATTATCGAGGGTCTGGAGCAGGTGGGTATTCACGCTCTTCTGCGTGACGCGAAGTCTCATGACGGCTTGGACCGGGTTCTTTCCGAATTGTCCGACATTCACCAGGTCCTCCTGTCCAACCGGGAGCTGCGCACGCAGCTGTCGGTGCTGGGGCGTGGATCATCTGACGATCGGGCAGCTCTGGCGGAAAAGATTTTCGGACCTCACGTCAGCGCATGGACTCTGCGGATTGTGCGCCGCCAGGTCGGACGGCTCAACAAAGGACAGCTGATGTCGCATCTGCGCCATATCGCGCAGGACGCAGCGTCCCTGAAAGATGAAAACCTGGTGTCCGTCATCAGTGCCGGCCCGTTGACAGATACTCAGATGCATCGCCTCCAGACGATGCTCAACGAGAAACTGGGCGAAACGGTCAGCATCGACATGACATACGATCCCTCCCTGATCGGAGGATTCCGAATCATCTCCGGCGACCTCGTCATAGATTCATCGATAGCAACGCGACTACGACAGTTGCACCAATCCCTCGCGCACTGATAGATGAAGGCGCACCACAATACACAGACAAAGGAAACGCTCAATGGCTGAACTCTCGATTAGCTCCGAAGAGATCCGCTCGGCTCTCGATTCTTTTGTGGACTCCTACAAGCCCACTCAAGCGGCAGTCGAAGAAGTCGGACACGTCACCGAAACGGCCGACGGCATTGCCCGCGTGGAAGGCCTGCCCGGTGCAATGGCAAACGAGCTTCTTCGCTTTGAAGACGGCACGCTTGGCGTGGCCATGAACCTCGACGTGCGCGAAATTGGTGCCGTTCTGCTGGGTGATTTCAGCGGCATTGAAGAAGGCCAGCCGGTTCACCGCACAGGTGACGTTCTGTCTGTGCCGGTTGGTGACGGATACCTGGGGCGCACCGTTGACCCCCTCGGCAATCCGATCGACGGTCTGGGCGAGATCCAGGATCTGACGGGTCGACGCGCCCTCGAACTTCAGGCACCCGGCGTGATGATGCGTCGTTCGGTCCACGAGCCGCTCCAGACCGGTCTGAAAGCTATCGACTCGATGATTCCGATCGGACGTGGCCAGCGTCAGCTGATCATCGGTGACCGTCAGACAGGTAAGACCACCATCGCGATCGACACGATCATGAACCAGCGTGATAACTGGCTGTCGGGCGATCCGAGCAAGCAGGTGCGCTGCATCTACGTGGCGGTTGGCCAGAAGGGTTCGACGATCGCATCGGTGCGCTCCACACTGGAAGAAAACGGGGCGATGGACTACACCACCATCATTGCCTCACCGGCATCCGACCCCGCAGGCTTTAAGTACCTTGCGCCCTACACCGGATCCGCTATCGGACAGCACTGGATGTACGAGGGTAAGCACGTCCTCATCGTGTTCGATGACCTGTCCAAGCAGGCCGAGGCCTACCGAGCCGTGTCCCTTCTGCTGCGTCGCCCACCGGGGCGTGAAGCATACCCCGGCGACGTGTTCTACCTGCATTCACGTCTGCTCGAACGTTGCGCCAAACTCTCCGATGAACTGGGCGGCGGATCGATGACGGGTCTTCCCATCATCGAAACGAAAGCGAACGACGTATCGGCCTACATTCCGACCAACGTCATTTCAATCACCGACGGCCAGATCTTCCTGCAGTCGAATCTGTTCAACTCGAACCAGCGCCCTGCAGTCGACGTCGGTATCTCGGTGTCCCGCGTGGGTGGCGACGCTCAGATCAAGGCCATGAAGAAAGTGGCGGGCACGCTGAAACTGACGCTGGCCCAGTACCGTTCGATGGCGGCGTTCGCAATGTTCGCTTCCGACCTTGACGCCACGACCCGTTCGCAGTTGACTCGTGGTGAGCGTCTGATGGAACTGCTCAAGCAGCCGCAGTCCACGCCGTACCCCGTGGAAGAACAGGTCGCATCGATCTGGGTGGGTACGCACGGCTACCTCGACGAGCTGGACGTGTCTGACGTGAGTTCCTATGAGCATCAGCTTCTGGACTACCTGCGCTCACACTCCGACGTGCTGACCACGATCCGCGAGACTGGCGTGCTGGATGATGACACGGAGAATGCTCTGCGTGAGGCCGCAGAGAAGTTCACGCAGCAGTGGCTGAGCGCTCAGCCAGGTGAGAACCTGGAGGACGGCGAGGTTGAAGCTGAACATTCACGTGAAGAGATTATCCGTCGTCGCCGTGAGAAGAAGGCCTGATCGATGGCTGGTCAGCAGAGGATCTACAAGCAGCGCATTGCGTCTACGCAAACGCTGAGCAAGGTCTTCCGCGCCATGGAGATGATTGCAGCCTCCAGGATCGGCGCGGCGCGTCGCGATGCGACCGAAGTGGGACCCTACGAGCAGGCGATCACGCAGGCTGTGGCCTCAGTTGCCATCCACACGGATATGGGGCACCCGCTGACCGACGTGCGAAACGACACGCCTCGCGTGGCCGTGCTGGTGGTCGCTTCTGACCGAGGCATGGCGGGTGCCTATTCAGCGACAATTCTGCGTGAAACAGAGCACCTTATCACCACGCTGCGCGAAGAAGGGAAGACCCCGATCCTGTATACCTGCGGGCGTCGCGCCAAGAATTACTTCAGCTTCCGTGGCGCTGAGATCGAGCGTTCGTGGGAAGGTGAATCGGACGAACCCAGCCTGGAGATGACGCACAGCATCGCCGAGGAACTGCTGAAGCGGTTCCTGGATGAGGACAGGATGACCGGCGTGTCCGAGGTTCACCTGGTCTACACGCGATTCCGGAACATGATGAGTCAGATTCCTCAGGTCAGGCAGATGCTGCCGCTGACTGTCGTGGATGCCTATGGTGAAGGCGAGACAAATGAAGTCGATCCGGTAAAGGACGACGGATCACTGCTTTTCCCTGAATACGAATTCATCCCGTCTGCGCGCGACGTCCTCGATGCTTTGCTGCCTCTTTATGTGGAAAGCCGCATCCGCAACGTTCTGCTTCAAGCCGCCGCATCGGAACTGGCGTCGCGTCAGCGAGCGATGCACACGGCAACCGACAACGCTGAAGAATTGATTACGAAGTACACGCGTTTGGCGAATTCGGCCCGCCAGGCGGAGATCACGCAGGAAATTAGTGAGATCGTGGGCGGGGCCGACGCCTTGGCTAACGGCTGAGCCCACATGATGGAGAAGATGACCATGACAGAATCACCAGAAACCGGCGAAGGCCGAGTTGCCCGCGTCGTCGGCCCCGTTGTCGACGTCGAGTTTCCGCCTGACCGGATCCCGGCCCTCTACAACGCACTGCAGGTGGATGTGGAGCTGCCTGACCAGGGCGAAGGATCCGAATCATTCGTCATGACGCTGGAAGTCGCACAGCACTTGGGTGACAACCTGGTTCGCACAATCGCACTCAAGCCGACTGACGGCCTGGTGCGCGGTGCCCGCGTGCGCGACACCGGCGGCCCCATCACTGTCCCGGTCGGTGACGTCACCAAGGGACACGTCTTCAACGTGATCGGTGAACCGCTCAACCTCAAAGATGGCGAACAGCTCGAAATCACAGAGCGCTGGCCTATTCACCGTCAACCACCTGCATTCGATCAGCTTGAGCCACGCACCAAGATGTTCGAAACGGGCATCAAGGTGATCGACCTGCTTACCCCCTATGTGCAGGGCGGCAAGATCGGCCTGTTCGGCGGCGCAGGCGTGGGCAAGACCGTGCTGATTCAGGAAATGATTCAGCGTGTTGCTCAGGATCACGGCGGCGTGTCCGTGTTCGCCGGTGTGGGCGAACGTACCCGTGAAGGCAACGACCTGATTCACGAAATGGCTGATGCAGGCGTCTTCGACAAGACCGCACTGGTCTTTGGCCAGATGGACGAGCCGCCGGGGACCAGGTTGCGTATCGCGCTGACCGGCCTGACGATGGCGGAATACTTCCGCGATGTACAAAACCAGGACGTGCTGCTGTTCATCGACAACATCTTCCGTTTCACTCAGGCAGGTTCCGAGGTGTCCACCCTGCTGGGCCGTATGCCCTCGGCCGTGGGTTACCAGCCGAATCTGGCGGACGAGATGGGCCAGCTTCAAGAGCGCATCACCTCTGCCGGTGGTCACTCCATTACCTCGCTGCAGGCCATCTACGTGCCAGCCGATGACTACACGGACCCCGCGCCGGCTACCACGTTCGCGCACCTGGATGCGACCACGGAACTGTCCCGTGAGATCGCGTCGAAGGGTCTGTACCCGGCGGTTGACCCGCTGTCATCGACCAGCCGTCTGCTTGACCCGGCTGCGATCGGCCAGGAACACTACGATGTGGCAATCCACGTCAAGGCCATCTTGCAGAAGAACAAGGAGCTGCAGGACATCATCGCCATTCTGGGTGTCGACGAATTGTCCGAGGAAGACAAGGTCACGGTTGCGCGTGCACGTCGAATCGAACAGTTCCTGTCACAGAACATCTATATGGCTGAAAAGTTCACCGGCCAGCCAGGCTCCACCGTTCCGCTGTCAGAAACCATCGAAGCCTTCAAGCGCATTGCCGAGGGCTACTACGACAAGGTTCCTGAGCAGGCATTCTTCAATATCGGCGGCATTGAGGATCTGGAGCGCAAGTGGCACGAACTTGAGGCAGAATCCTGATGGCCGAGACAGGGGCGCTGAGCGTCAAAATCGTGACGAAGCGAGGCCTGTCCTGGCAGGGAGCTGCGCAGTATGTGCAGGTCCCAGTCGAAGACGGCTCGCTGGGCATTTTGCCTCATCGTCAACCATTGTTGGCTAGATTGAAAGAAGGTCCCGTCATTCTCACCATTGGCGACGACACGAAGACATTTCCGGTAGCCGGCGGATTCGTCTCCGTGGATTCTGACGTTGTCACCGTTGTTGCAGAAGGCATGGAGTCCTGAGAACACTGAGAACTACGTCCGTGATGAGCATTCATCACGGACGTAGGCGATATTACTGCATGGAAGGAGCTACAGCATCATGAACACTGCGTTGGTGTGGGCGCTGTGGCTCATCGTCATACTCGCCGTCATCGCTATGCTGATCGTCGGCTATATCAATGTGCGTGCCCGCCGGCTGGACACCTACCTGGGATCGTTTAGATGCTGGGCGCGCCGAGACTCTCAGTCCGGCTGGACAGCCGGAGTCGCCCATTACGGAGTCGAAACCCTCACCTGGTACCGCCTGGTGGGGTTTTCCATGCGGCCGGTTTTCTCAATGCCTCGACGTACCCTTGAAGTCTCAGCGCCCGACACTCGCTCTGTTGACGGAACCATGATCGAAGTGCATCTGGTCTCCGGTGATGATCGCTGGCAGGTGGCGATGGCCGCATCCAGTTACAACGGCCTGGTGTCATGGGCAGAATCTGGCCCTCCGCGTTCCTCGCAATCGTCCATCGACTAAAACGAGCAAAAAGGCAGGCACGCTTTCGTGCGTATCGTAGTAGCAACATGTTCAGTTGATTATTCAGGCCGGCTAACCGCGCACCTGGACAAAGCCCCGCGCGTCATCATGCTGAAGGCAGACGGCTCGGTCCTGGTTCACTCCGATGGCGGCTCCTATAAGCCGCTGAACTGGATGAGCGCCTCGTGCCATATGCGCATCGATGAGCCCAGCACCGATGAAACGGATCTAGGCGTGAGCGAGGTGTGGACTGTTCAGGCCGCCAAGTCTGACGACCAGCTGCTCATCCGTATTTTCGACGTTCTCCACGACGTCAACGAGGACCTCGGCGTGGATCCGGGCCTCATTAAGGACGGCGTGGAAGCCCACCTGCAGGCTCTGCTGGCTGAACAGGTGCCCTTGATCCTGGGAACGGGATACTCGCTGGTTCGCAGAGAATATCCCACGCCAATCGGGCCGGTGGATCTGCTGGTGCGCGACGAACACAATGTTCCCATCGCTATCGAGGTGAAGCGACGCGGTGGCGTCGACGGAGTGGAACAGCTCACTCGCTACCTGTCGCTACTGGCCAGAGATCCCCTGCTTTCTGACATTCGCGGCATTTTCGCTGCTCAGGAGGTCACGCGGCAGGCACGCACACTGGCAGAAGACAGAGGAATCCAAGTAGTCGTACTCGACTACGACGCAATGCGAGGCGTCGATGACGCAGAATCTCGCCTGTTCTAGGAAAAGAGAGACCATGACGGATCAGACTGATCAATCCACTTCACTCGTTGCTCTTCGAGGACGGGTCGTCACACCGGATACGGTGATCGACGATGGGGCAGTGGCGTGGGACCGCGACACCATTATCTGGGTCGGTGATGCGGCGGCGCAGGAGGCCCCCTCGTCAATTCGTGAACAACTCAATGATCTGAAGCCGAGCGATGACATCATTATCCCTGGCCTCGTCGACGTGCACTGCCACGGCGGTGGTGGCGAATCGTTCCCGAACGCGCAGACCCCCGAGCAAGCGATGACGGCTGTTACCGAGCACCGCGCTCACGGGACGACCTCCCTTGTTGCATCGCTGGTGACTGCTGACGCGCAGACCCTCAAGGAACGTGCTGCCATGCTCGCCACGCTGGCCGATCGAGGGGAGCTGGCTGGAATCCACTTTGAAGGTCCGTTCGTGTCTCATGAGCGCTGTGGCGCGCAGGACCCACAGTTCATCTGCGACCCGGATCCCGTGCTGACAGCTGAACTGCTGGACGTGGCTGGCGGGCACGCGGTGACCATGACCGTGGCGCCGGAGAAACCGCACGCCAGCGGTGAGGGTTCAGTGGCTGAAGTACTGCGCGAGGGGGGTGCTCTGCCATCGTGGGGGCATACGGATGCAGAGCCGGACGACGTTCGAGCCGTCTTTGAGGACGCCCGAGGACGCTACGCTGATCAGCTGAAAGACCCGGACCATACACGTCCCCTGGCGACGGTGACGCACCTGTTTAACGGCATGAAGCCGATGCACCACCGCGATCCCGGTTCCATTGCAGAGTTCCTTGCAGCGGGTGCGCGAGGTGATGCGGTCGTGGAGATGATCTGTGATGGTGTGCATGTCAATCCCACGCTGGTGCGCTGTGTGTACGAGGTTCTCGGACGGTCGCGCTGCGTCTTCATCACTGATGCGATGGCTGCTGCCGGAATGGCGGATGGCAGCTACCAGCTTGGGCCTCAGGCTGTGACGGTAACTGATGGGATTGCTCGTCTGACTGATGGCGGAGCGATCGCCGGTGGAACAGCTCACCTGCTCGATTGCGTGCGCGTCGCAGTAGGCGCTGGAATTCCGCTGGTCGATGCGGTATTTATGGCATCTGCTCAAGGTGCCAGAATCCTTGGCGATGAGACGGTGGGGGCACTCGAAGTCGGCAAGCGTGCTGACGTGGTCTGTCTGGATTCTGAGCTGCACCCCTTGCGCGTGTGGCGCGCGGGTGTCGTGTGCGATAGGAATAAGTAAGAGCGGCAAGACGACGTAGGCGGCCAGAGGAGCGATCACGACATGGGGCGGGGCAGACGGTCACGAAAACGACCTTGGGGCGGCGAACATCCGCGCCTCGATATGAGTCGTCTGGCCTCCATGCCGCTTAGTGCCGAGGGGCCTGGTGGGCTGCACTATCAGGTGTCGTACGTGTCGGGATCGCAGAAGACGTACACGTGTCCTGGTTGTGTCCATCCGATTGCTCCTGGCACACCTCATGTGGTCGCGTGGCCCGAAGAAGCACCCTTTGGATGGGATCAGGGGGTGGAAGCCAGACGCCATTGGCACCGGCATTGCTGGGAGCACCGGCTTCGGCCCCTCTGAGCCTGACTTGTTGGGCCTGTCTCGTGAGCCCGTCAGGCACTGCCCTTTTCGACTCTGCGATATGATGGATTATTACCATCGGTTCTGCGCTCACATCAACGGGCACTGTATTGTGAATGACATACGAGGAATTTTTGCGGAGGAGCGGACACTGTGAGTGGTATCAGACGTTACGCCAGCGCTTTAGCCCTTGCAGCAGTGGCTCTTGTTGCTGGCATCATCGGCATTTTGACACTGACCGTTTGGGCACCTGGACAGCACATTGAGGCCAAGGCTGACCCAGATCAGCCCTATGTGATGACGCGTGCGCGTGTGCTCCCTTTGAAAGCAGAAGACGTGACAGTGACCGTCGAAGCTGCCGATGCGTCGACGCCCGTCAGTGTCGTGGTTGGATCCACTCCTGATGTGATCGGGTGGCTCGGTGACGAGGCTTATACCGAAGTTGTGGGCCTGGAAGCTGGTATGACACAGCTGAAAGTAACCGACCATGCGGAAACGGATGCGAATCAGGCGCAATCGTCGGATGTGGCTGATGGCGAGCAATCCGCAGCTGCTCCTCAGTCAACGGCCGATGGCCAGGCACAGTCCGAAGCTCAGACTGCCAAGGAAGAAGCTCAGTCGGGGGCCTCGATTGCGAACCCGTTGGATAATGACATGTGGTTGGATCAGGCAGCCGGCCAGGGGAGCGCGTCGCTCACACTGAAAGCCGTTCCTGACACGGTGTCCGTACTGGCCACGACAGACGGTTCGAAAGCCCCGACATTGACGTTGACTTGGCCGGTTGAGCGCACCAATATCGCAGCGATCGCCGTGTGGCTTTTGACCATTGTCCTGGCACTGATCGCCGCAGTCATGGCGGTCATCATCTGGCGCAACCAGCGTCGCCGCGCGGCACGTGCCGACGAGCTGAAGTCTCGTGACCAGGCTGATACCACCGACACCGCCCCGATCGACATCTCCCAGATGCCAGACGCCGAGGAAGCCTCTGACGAGGCAGACGATGAGGGTGACGTGTCGCAAGCTGAGGACGGTACCCATGAAGCAGACAAGGCTGAGTCGCTTGATGTCAGCGAGCCGGTCCCGGTAGCCGACCTGACAGATGAAGCTGACGGCTTGCCTGAGGAGCAAGCCCACCGGCAAGAACACGATCACTGTGAAGAGGTGAAACGCTCCGAAGAGGCGAACCAGTACGAAGCAGCGGAAGAGCCGGAAGAACTTGCTGAATCCGCTGAACCTGTCGAGCCGGCCATGAACGGCGAAGCTGAAGACCTCGTCGAACAGAAACAGGCTGCCGAACCCGCTGAGTCGGAGGAAGCTGTAGAACCGGCTGAGCTTGCTGAGCCGGCTGAGACTGCAAAGCCAGCCGAACCAGTCGAACATTCGGCCCCCACCGATTCGGGTGTCATTGACATGTCCGTGGCTCGTGTACCGATGGTCTTCCCGACGCGACGCGCATTACGCGAAGCGCGCTCCCGAGGCGAAGAATCGGTGAATATCGATGGCCACGAATTCAACACTGGCCTCATCCCGATCGTCCCGTCGGCGCACCAAGCAGACAGCGGCGACACCCTCGTACGTCAGACAGACGGCGACCGTGCGGAAAACGAAGCCGACCATGTGAGCGGCACTGGACACGCGAGCCGAACCGACCGTTCACAGGACGGCGACGATCCACGGGGCGACGATACACAAGCTGACGCCGAACGACCTCAGGACACTGGCCGTTCCCAAAAGGGCGCATGGACGTCCATCATGTCGAACTGGCTGCATCGTGACGGAACAGGATCGACCAAGGAGGAACAGTGATACGCCGCCGCATCTGCGCTGCCGTGGTGATGCTCGCATCACTGTCGATGGTCAGCGCCTGCTCGTCAGGAGAAATAGAAGTACCGGCCACTGAACAGCCAGCGTCCGGCGCAAACGGTGCGGCCAACCTGGATGCCAACCGCATCAACACGATCCTCGGACATATCCAGGCCGCACTCGACCAAGCCAGTGACGAGGGCACGACCGAAGCCCTGTCCGGACGCGTCAAAGACCCGGCTCTGCGCATGCGCGGTGCACAGTTCGTGCTCGCCAAAGCCAAGGACACCACGGTGCCGCAGCTGAGTCTCACCGGGGAAATGGTGACATCGACCAACTCAACGACGTGGCCGCGAATGTTCCTGGACATCGAGCAAAGCTCGGACGGGGAACTGCCGATTGTTTACGTCATCACTCAGCAGGATGCGCGCTCCAATTACGAACTGGAGAACTGGGTGCGCCTTCTGGGCGGCTCAGAATTCACGACAGCCCCACTGGAGACGGGTGCAGCATACGTACCTGCCGATGCCGACGGCTTCATCATGACGCCCAGCGAAGCAGTGGAAAAATACGTCGAAATGCTCAATTCTGGCACCGCCGGATCCGACATGTTCGCAGAAGACGAGTATGCGCGCTCGCACTTCGACGAGATCGCATCGCTCGGACAATCCGTGCAGGCCGCCGGTACCGTCACGGCTCACGCACAGACGGAGGGATTGCCGATCTCAGGACTCGTCTTGAACAACGGATCAGCCCTCGTGTCCGCATCGTTCGCAATGACGCACACCTACCAGCGCACGGTTGCCAGATCCACCATGCAGCTGGGCGGCTCCCCTGCGGCTATTAACGAGGGAGACCCCAAGGTTATCGGATCGGCATCTGCAAAATACCTGGTCTCGGTTTTGATTGAGCTGCCGCAGGCCGGATCCGATCAGAAAGCTCGCGTCATCGGCGCTGAACGTGTGATCGAGCAGGTCACGCGCGACGATTCAACCAAACCCGAAGGAGAATAAGTGGCAGAGAGTGATCCATCAATGGCGCAGCACAATTCGCAGCGGGAACCAGCCTCGCGTGCAGCGCACAGCGCGGAGGCCTCCGAACAGTCTCACGTGCAGCGTCAGGTCGCCGATTCTCACGGTGCCGTTGACCTGTCCGCTTCGGGCGTCCCTGCTGCCGCTCCTGCCGACGGTGATGCCGGGGTGCAACTGAACGTGCCTTTGATTCGCGACTGCGATGACGCTCAGTTCGAGGACATCATGGCAACGTCACGCACTGTTCCTGTGCTGATGGCACTGTGGTCATCGCGCTCCTTGGAGTCATCGTCCGTTCTGTCCATGCTGGAGGGGATCGTCCGCGAAAGGAGCGGCGCCTTCCAGTTGGTGAAGATCGAGGTGGAGAAAGCTCCGGGCATCACTCGCGCACTTCAGGTGCAGGCCTTGCCGACGGTGTGTGCACTGATCGGTGGGCGCCCGATCCCGCTCTTCCAGGGAAATGCGATTAAAGAACAGGTCGTGCCGGTCCTGGATGAACTGTTGACGGCAGCCCAGCAGATGGGGGTTACGGGCCGCGTCGCAGTCAGCGGGGAGGACGTGAAGGCGCCCGTACCGCCTGAACACCAGCATGCGTTGGACCTGGAAGAATCAGGTGACCTCGACGGCGCGATCGCGGCGTGGGAGAAGATCGTGGAGCGCAATGCGCGCGACCACGATGCCGAAGCCCAGTTGGCGCGCGTGCGTCTGCTTGAGCGCGGCACGGCTGGGAATGCGGATAACGACCTGGATCATGCTGATGAGCTGTTTAACGCCGGCCAGCACGCTCAGGCCTTCGACGTTCTGATCAGCGCTTTGGAGCACAGCACCGATGATGACAGGCGTGAAGAGCTGCGCACACGCATCCTGGACTTGTTCCGCGTGGCCGGATCCTCACCGGAAGTCAACGCTGCCCGTCGCAGGCTGGCAACCGCTCTCATGATCTAGAGGCTGGTGTGGTGATCGCACCTGAGGCAGCTCGAATCGGCTCGTCCGCGCGTCGGGGCAGTCTAGTGCTCGCCGGCGACGCTGCGCCATACGTGCAGGGCTCGGTCATCAAATAAGCAGAACACGATCCTGATTGCGTGCTCGTCCTGTTCGCTTTCATAGGTGCGAGCCGCCTCTATGCCGATACTCGCAACCTGTTCCATATCCCAGCCGTACACTCCTGCTGAAATTGCAGAGAACGCTACGGAGCGTGCACTGATGTCCTCGGCAACCCGCAGACTCGACGTGAAGCAGGAGCGTAGCAGATCCGGGTCAGTCTGCCCGCGATGCCGGTTAGGTCCGACAGTGTGGATTACCCAGCGCGCCGGCAGTCTGAAACCCTCAGTCGCTACAGCGTGCCCCACGGGAAGACCATCAGGGAACTGGCTGGCACGCACTTTCTTGCAGGCGGCGAGCAGGTCGGGCCCAGCTCCGCGGTGAATTGCCCCATCCACGCCGCCACCACCCAGCAGTGACGAGTTCGCAGCGTTGACAATGGCGTCCACCTCAAGTGTTGTGATGTCGCCGCTGATCAGTTCCATCATTGCTCGCATATCTCACGGGCGGTTGAGCGAGCAGGCAGGAATTGCTGCCCGTCCGCTCAACCGTCCGTGTCTAGTTCTCAGATGTGACAGGACGCAGCCAGAGCGCACCCAGCGGTGGCACGCGCAGCTCAGCCGATGCTGGCCGGCCGTTCCATGGAACATCTTCAGCGATGACCGGCCCCATGTTGATCACACCGGATCCGCCGAACTCTTCGCTGTCAGTGTTGAGGATTTCCTCCCACTGGCCGCTGAACGGCAGCCCCACGCGGTAGCCCTCGTGAGGTGTGCCGGCAAAGTTCGTGACGCAGACAAGGAGGTGCTGCTTGTCATCGGAGCCCATTCCCTTGCGGATATGGGAGATCACGTTGTGATCGCCGTCTGACGCGTCGATCCACTCAAAGCCCGTGTAGTCGTCGTCCCACAGCGCGGGCTCGTCGCGATAGATCCTGTTGAGAGCCGACACCAGCGACAGCAACCCGGAATGCAGATCGTCATCGAGCAGCCACCAATCCAGAGAATGCTGCTCGGTCCATTCCTGTTCCTGCCCAAATTCCTGTCCCATGAACAGCAGTTGTTTGCCAGGATGCGACCACTGGTAGGCGTACAGTGCGCGAAGCGAGGCCATTTTCTGCCACTTATCACCGGGCATCTTCGAAACGAGCGAGCCTTTGCCGTGAACGACCTCATCATGGGACAGCGGCAGAATGTAGTTCTCGGAGAATGCGTACACCAACGAGAACGTGAGTTCACCGTGGTGCCAGCGACGGTTGACAGGGTCTTCCTGCATGTACCGCAGCGTGTCGTTCATCCAGCCCATATTCCACTTCATGCCGAACCCCAGGCCGCCTCCTGACGTTGGCGCGGTCACGCCGGGCCACGCTGTTGACTCTTCAGCCACCATTACGATGCCGGGGTGACGCCTGTAGGCAGTTGCGTTGGCTTCCTGCAGGAACTGGATGGCTTCCAGGTGTTCGCGACCGCCGTACTGATTCGGCCGCCACTGGCCTTCCTTGCGTGAATAATCCAGATACAGCATGGAGGCCACCGCATCGACACGCAAGCCATCGACGTGGAACTCCTCGAGCCAGTACAGGGCGTTGGCAACCAGGAAGTTGCGCACCTCCCGACGCCCGAAGTTGAAGACGTACGTTCCCCAATCCGGATGTTCACCACGCAACGGATCGGGATCCTCGTACAGGGGAGTGCCGTCGAAACGGGCAAGCGCCCAGTCATCCTTCGGGAAGTGGGCTGGCACCCAGTCCAGGATGACGCCGATACCTGCCTGGTGGAGGCGGTCCACCAGATAACGGAAGTCGTCGGGCGTGCCGTAGCGTGAGGTCGGCGCGTAGTACGAGGTGACCTGGTAGCCCCACGAACCGCCGAACGGATGTTCAGCCACCGGCATGAATTCGACGTGCGTGAAACCGGCTTCGGTGACGTAGGCGATCAGCTCATCAGCGAGCTGACGGTAGCCCAGCCCCTGTTTCCAGGATCCAATGTGGACTTCGTACACTGACATGGCAGCGGTGTGCGGGGTGGTGTGAGCACGCCTGTCCATCCACTCATCGTCATCCCACCTGTGGAAACGGTCGGTGACAACAGAGGCAGTTGCCGGAGGAATCTCGGTGGCACGTGCCATCGGGTCAGCCTTTTGGAACCAGTTACCGCCCGGCCCTCGGATCTCGAATTTGTAGCGCGCTCCCACGCCCACACCTGGGATGAACAGCTCCCACACGCCGGACGATCCCAGTGAGCGCATTGCGCTGGCGGTGCCGTCCCAATAGTTGAAGTCGCCGACGACGCGCACGGCAGACGCGTTGGGCGCCCATACCGCAAATGCGACGCCCTCGACGTCACCCATCGGGCCGGTGTAGTGAGTCAGATGTGCTCCCAGAACTTTCCACAGTTCTTCGTGTCGTCCCTCGGAAATGAGGTAAATATCCATTTCGCCCAGTGTGGGCAGGAAACGGTAGGGGTCGTCCATCAGTGTCGTCTGGTCACTGTAGGTCACGCGCACTCGGTAGTCGGGAATATCGTCACATTCAAAGACGGCAACCCACACGCCGGAGCGTTCGTGAACAGCGTCAACTGTTTGATCGGGCGTGACAATTTGGACGGCGTCGGCCAAATGATGCACCGTGCGGATCGTCACTGACCCGTCACTGAGGTGCGCTCCGAGCACGGCATGAGGCAGGTAGTACTGCCCCTGCGCCACTGTATCAAGGAGGTCTGGATCTTGAGGAATCGGTGAGGCGTTCATGACCTCATTTTCCCATGCACACGGTCACGGCGTGGCCGTTCGGACGGTCGTGGCGTTCTTTGCAACAAACGACCGTCCGATGTGCTCCACGTGTCGACCGTTTTACCGCTCAGCCAGTTCGGTGAGCGCATCGAGGGGAATACTCAGCCAGTCTGGACGCATCCTATGTTCGTAGATCGACTCATAGGCTGCCTTCTCAATGATCAGTGCAGTCATGAGTGCGTCGTCGCGACCCGAGAAATCAGCGTGATACCCCTCAAGGAACGCACGCTGGTGCTGGCTGACCCACTCGTGAGCGACGGCATCGTCAATCGCTGAGTCATCATCGGCAAGGCGTCGTGCCTGCGCCATCGCATAGTCGAAGGAACGCAGCATCCCGGCAACGTCCTTGAGCGGCAGGTCAGGGGCGGTGCGCTCGGCCAGGGGGCGCAGCGGCTCGCCCTCGAAGTCCAGAATCTTCCACCCATCATCGCTGAGCAGGGTCTGCCCCAGGTGGTAGTCGCCGTGAATGCGGGTCGCCTGAAGCGGCTCGTCCCATTGTGCGAGCTGGTCCAGCTCGCGGCCCAATGTATCCACGAGTTCGCCGGTCAGGCCAGGGACCTCAGCGTGCGCAGCATCGAGGTTGTTGCGCACCCGCGCAGCGATCTGCGATGGCGTCGGCCCGTCAGCAGTGGGCAGAGCCCTCGCCAGAATCTCATGCATCTGAGCTGTCACGGTACCCAGTGAACGTGCCTGCTCGGTAAGATCTTCACCGCGGGAGGCACCATCGACAAAGAAGACGAAACCGTCGCGCCCATCGCGTACCAGCTCACTGATAATGGTCGCCACACACAGTTCCGATTCCTTCTTGGGCCACGAACGCACGCGTGCCGGGACGGCAACGTAGCCGAAAACGCGTGGCACGTGGTTCCAGTCAGCCTCGCATAGCGCGGTGGGCACCTCAACATCCGGGTGAGCACCCTCCGTGAGCACGCGCAGTACCTTCGCGATGATTCCAGGAGTCTCGTCTGTGGTACCTCGGAAAATAACCGAGGTGTTCGACTGCTCGCCTCCATACACCTGTACCTGGTCACGCATGTCGCGCATGCGTTCAACGGTGTCAGCATCCACCGTTCCAACGGCACGACCCATCGCCAGCCACGTGTCCCAAAATGCCCACACCGACACGCCGTCCAGAATACTCAGGTCACCAATCGATCCGATGGGGTCGCCCTCGTCAACGTCCGTCGCAGGATTGTCGAACGTTTCGGCAACGTCGTCTCCGGCCTGCGGAACGAGAACGAGGGGGACGTTGAGCAGTTGCGAGCCGGCCTGGATGATCAGCAGGCGAACTGACGCTAAATCACCGGAATCGGACTCCGGAGTTCCCGGCGGTTCCAGATAGCCTGAATCGGCATTGAGCTCGCCAATGACCTGCAATGTGCGGTCGCTGGTGCGTGGGAACCATCGCCTCGACGTGAGCCACGGGGCGATCGCTTCCAGGAGTTGAATGGAAGACGGTGCGTTACTCATCTTCTTCCTCACTTTCTGGTTCAAGGAACGTCACGCCCAGCCAGTAAAAGCCGTGGCGCGGCAGCGTGATGTCCACCGTCTCATCGTCACGCACATCCGGGAACGCGTTGCCCGATCCAAGATCGTACAGATGCCAGCCGGCCATGCCGGGCAGGTGGATCTTCGCGGAGTGCGGTTCAGTGGACAGGTTGTTGACGCACAGAATCGTTTCGGATTCGTCTCGGCGCAAGAACGCGAGCACAGCATCGTCAGAGGACCACAGCAGCGTCATGTCACCAAATCCGAACGGCGCATGCTTGCGGCGCGTGTTCAGCATCTTGCGCGTCCAGTTCAGCATCGAGGTCGGGCGGGTGGCGTGCTCGGCCACGTTCACTGCGCGCTGGTCATAGGTCGGTGATGAAATTCCCGGCAGGAACCACTGATCCTGCGGGGCATCGGAAAAGCCCATCGTCGGCGTGTCATCCCACTGCATAGGGGTGCGCACGCCGAAACGGTCAGGCAGATCCACGTTGTCACCCATACCGATCTCATCGCCATAGAACAGGAACGGGGAACCGGGCAAGGACAGCAGCAGCGCGTAGGCCAGTTCAACCTCGCGGCGCGAGGCATGCAGCAGCGGCATGAGTCGTCGACGTATACCGACATTGGAACGCATGCGCTCTTCAGGGCAGTACCACTCATACATCCTGGCGCGTTCCTCGTCCGTGACCATCTCCAGGGTCAGTTCATCGTGATTGCGCAGGAAAACACCCCATTGGCCACCCTTGGGCAGGGGAGGGGTGGCAGCCAGGATTTCGCGCAGCCCGTGGGAGGATTCTTCGCGCAGTGCGGCGAAAATGCGCGGCATGATCGGGAAGTGGAAGCAGATATGGCACTCGGGTGCCTCATCGGTTCCAAAGTAGGCGACAACCTCGTGAGGCGGCTGGTTCGCCTCGGCAATCATGACGGTGCCGGGGAACTCTTCTTCGACCATTGCGCGCAGGTCCGCGATGAACTCGTGCGTGGCCGGGAGGTTTTCGCAGTTCGTACCTTCTTCTTCGAACAGGTAGGGGATGGCATCCAACCTGAAGCCGTCCACACCGGTGGTGCACCAAAAACGCACCACGTCTTTCATGGCTTCGCGCACCGCAGGGTTTTCATAGTTCAGGTCCGGCTGGTGTGAGAAGAAACGATGCCAGAAGAACTGGTGGCGCTCCTCATCCCACGTCCAGTTCGATACTTCCGAGTCCACGAAAATGATGCGCGCGTCGGCGTATTCGTTGGGTCGGTCACGCCAGACGTAGAAATCGCCGTACGGTCCGTTCGGGTCGGAGCGTGAGGACTGGAACCACGGGTGCTGGTCGGACGTGTGGTTCATGACCATGTCCAGCACGATGCGCAGGCCTCGTTCATGTGCGGCTTCCACGAGGGCACGGAAATCATCCATCGTGCCGAAGCGTTCGTCGATGCCCTTGTAGTCGGAAATGTCGTAGCCGCCGTCGGCCAGAGGGGAAGGAAAGAACGGGGGCAGCCAGATTGCATCGATACCGAGCCACTTGAGGTAGTCGAGCCGCGAGATCAGGCCGGGAATGTCACCCACGCCGTCGCCGTTGGAGTCCTGGAAAGAGTGGATCAGCAGCTCATAGAAGACTGCGTGGCGGTACCAACTGGGGTCGTCGGCCACAGGGACGAGGGCGGCTTCATCCTCGTGTGGCTGGTCCACCGTCATATTGTGGAATGGTGAGAGTTGCGCATAGTGGCTGGAGGTGGCGGTCGTCGTCTCAGGTGCGGCGTCCAGTTCAGCGCGCGATGAATCATCAACGGTCATGGCATCATACTGCCAGTTACGGCGCGCTGATGCACGGTGTGTATGCATTTCATGCCCGGCGAGTGGGACCCGCGGCGCCTGGAGGCGCGCGGTGCATTCTACTGTTGCTGTTCAACCCCAAAGACGTGTCCGATGCGGGTCCACGGGCTCAGCCGCACCACATTCGACGCACCCCAGCGGTACTCCATGCCGTCCAGTTCATCGACAAGGTTCAACCCGCCGCCGTGGCCAGCGTTGAGCAGCTCCATGCCGGGCGCGTTGACATCGAGGTCAACAGAGCCCCACACTTCATGATGCGGATCCAGTGAGACCACCACGATCACCGTGTCCGAGTTCCCATCAGGTGTGAACTGTCCGGGAATGTGCCGTGAGAAGCACAGCAACTGGTCGTTGGATGTACGGTGAATGCTGATCTGGTGAAGCTGCTGCAGGGCACGATGTCGCCCTCGTGCAGTGTTGAGCAGGGTGAGCAACTGAGGAATACCCGTGCGCTCCGCATCCTCCCACCTGCGCGGACGGTACTCGTATTTCTCGTTGTTGATCTGTTCTTCAAAACCGGGGCGCGGTACCGATTCGACCAGCTCGTAGCCGGAGTAGATGCCCCACGTCGGAGCGCCGCATGCGGCCAGAATCGCGCGGATTGCAAACATGGCGGTGCCGCCCTCGGTCATCTGCGGCGTCAAAATATCGTGCGTCGTCGGCCAGAATGTCGGGCGCATCAGGTGCGGTGTCTGCTCGGAGACTTCCTTGAGGTACTCTTCGATCTCCTTCTTATAGGTACGCCACGCGAAGTACGTGTAGGACTGGTCAAAACCGACGGCACCCAGCGTGCGCATCATGGCGGGGCGAGTGAACGCTTCAGCCAGGCAGATCACGTCTGGATATTCGCGATGCAGCGTGTCCATCATGCGTTTCCAGAAGTTCACTGGCTTGGTGTGCGGGTTGTCCACTCGGAAAATCTTCACGCCGTGTGCGATCCACAGGCGGAACAGGTCGTGGATCGCTTCGAACAGGCCTTCAGGATCGTGATCGAAGTTAATGGGGTAGATGTCCTGGTACTTCTTGGGCGGATTCTCCGCATACGCGATGGAGCCGTCGGCTCGCTGCGAGAACCATTCGGGATGGTCCCTGACCCACGGGTGATCCGGTGAACACTGCAGGGCAAAGTCGAGTGCGACCTCCATGCCGCGTTCGTATGCGGCAGCGACGAATGCATCGAAATCGTCAAAATCTCCCAGGTCAGGGTGAATCGCGTCGTGGCCCCCTTCATCTGACCCGATGCCGTAGGGGGAACCAGGATCGGTTTCCAGAGCATTCAGCGTATTGTTCTTGCCCTTGCGGAACGTCGTGCCGATGGGGTGAACTGGTGTGAGGTAGATGACATCAAATCCCATCGCACTGATGCGATCGAGTTCCTCAATTGCGGTGCGCAGTGTGCCTGAGACCCATGTGCCATCAGGGCGCTGGAATGCTCCGGCTGAGCGAGGGAAAATCTCATACCAGGAGCCCACCAGGGCGCGGGTGCGCGCGACATGCAGCGGATAGGCCTCAGTGCGACCGACCAGGTCACGCAGTGGGTACTGACGCACAATGGGGCGCACAGAAGACGATATACCGGCCGACAGGCGCTGCTGGTTTGATCGGGTGGCATCGCGCATGATGGAGATTGCACTGTGGAGGACGCGCGCATGGGGCTCAGCCAGACCCTGCTGGTCAGAATTGGCCAGTGCCCTCCCTTCGATCATGCGCTCAAACAGGCGTGCGCCCTCTTCCAGCATGAGGTCAGCGTCGATGTCGGCATCGACTTTAATGGTGGCATCATGTCGCCACGTAGCGTAGGGATCTGACCACGTCTGAATGCAAAATGACCAGTTGCCGGGTCGGTCAGGCATCACCCATGCCTCGTAGCGATCCAGACCGGGTGCAATATCCACCATTGGAGCAATCGTGTGGTCATGTCCGTCGGGGTCAATCAGGACCGCTTCGGCCTGATAGGCGTCGTGTCCCTCGCGAAACACCGTTGCGCGAATGGGGAATGGCTCACCGGCGGTCGCCTTGGCTGGAAGTCGCCCGCCTTCCACAACGGGGGAGAGTTCCACCGCGGGGATGCGTGTCACGGTCATGTCGAGTGGTCGAGAAGATTTGTGGCTCACATTGTTAGGGTACTGAATTTGGGAGGCACGTGGGGGACCATGGGTGGTGTGCGCATCGCCGAGAAGAATTCCCATGCCGTATCTTGTGGTCGCATCAAGGCTGAACGTGACTGAGCCATGACACGTTCGAGACCCCACGTGAAACGTCAATGAAATTTTCTCACCATGCATTCAGCGGAGTTATTCACCATTCGACGCTGAATGCAGGGACCACTAGACTGCTGTGTGTGAGAATGATTCAGCGTATTACACGCGGGTGCTTCAGCTGCTGCAGCGTGTCTAACTGAAGGGATTGATTACTAGATGTCTTATAGCCTGGCTGATGCAGCCACTTCGCAAGTCCGCTCCTTTTCAGGTCGACCAGCAGATCGCTCCACCCTCATGGAAATGTGGCAGGGCCTTTCTGCGGCAGTTGTTGACCGCGTCGCGAGCGACTGGGATCGTACCAACCGTCTGTATGCAACCAAACGACGGGAACACTATTTCTCGGCCGAATTCCTGATGGGTCGCGCCCTGCTGAATAACCTGTCGAACCTCGGCCTGACGAACGAAGCAGAAAAGATCGTCAATTCTTTTGGCCAGACGCTGTCCGATGTCCTGGAACAGGAACCGGATGCAGCGCTGGGCAACGGTGGCCTCGGGCGACTGGCAGCCTGCTTCCTCGACTCATGCGCCACACTGGACTACCCGGTGAACGGCTACGGAATCCTGTACCGCTACGGCCTGTTCAAGCAGCTGTTTGAGGACGGCTTCCAGCGTGAACAGCCCGATGCGTGGATGGAGGAGGGCTACCCCTTCATTGTGCGCCGCGAGGAAGAACAGCGCATCATTCACTATGCCGACATGGATGTGCGAGCCATTCCCTACGACATGCCGATCACCGGATACGGCACACGCAACGTGGGAACGCTGCGACTGTGGCGTGCAGAGCCGGTTGAAGAATTCGACTACGACGCGTTCAACTCGCAGCGCTTCACTGACGCCATTGTCGAGCGTGAAGCCGTCGCCGACATTTCACGCGTGCTGTACCCCAATGACTCCACGTTCGAGGGCAAGATCCTGCGCGTGCGCCAGCAGTACTTCTTCTGCGCCGCCTCGCTGCACGACATTGTTGCCAACCATATTGCCCAGCACGAGGGCGACCTGACAACTCTGGCTGATTTCAACGCGATTCAGCTCAACGACACTCACCCGGTTCTGGCTATCCCCGAACTGATGCGAATCCTGCTGGATGAGTACGGCTGGACGTGGGAAGCAGCATGGGACGTCGTCAGTCACACGTTCGCGTACACGAACCACACGGTGCTGGCTGAAGCGCTGGAGAAGTGGGAGACATCGATCTTTGATCGCCTCTTCCCGCGCATCATGGAAATTGTGCGCGAAATCGACCGCCGCTTCCGCATCGACATGACTGAGCGCGCCATCGACGAGGGAACCATCAACTACATGGCTCCGGTCCAGGGCAACATGGTGCACATGGCGTGGATCGCCTGCTATGCGTCGTATTCGATTAACGGTGTGGCCGCGCTGCACACAGAAATTATCAAGCGCGAAACGCTGCGTCAGTGGCATGACATCTGGCCCGAGCGCTTCAATAACAAGACGAACGGTGTGACCCCTCGTCGCTGGCTGCGTCAGTGCAACCCGCGCCTGTCCGCCCTGCTTGACGAGGTGACCGGCTCAGACCAGTGGGTCACCGATCTTGACGTCCTCGCACAGTTCACTGACAGCGTTGACGAGAGTGTTCTGCAGCGACTGATCGACATCAAGCATGACAACAAGGTTGACTTTGCTCAGTGGATCAAGAACCGCCAGGGCATTGAGGTCAATCCTGATGCGATCTTCGACGTGCAGATCAAGCGTTTGCACGAGTACAAGCGCCAGCTGATGAATGCGTTCTACATTCTGGACCTGTACTACCGCCTCAAGGAGGATCCGTCACTGGATCTGCCGCCGCGCGTGTTCATCTTCGGTGCGAAGGCAGCGCCGGGATATGTGCGTGCCAAGGCGATCATCAAGCTGATCAACTCAATCGGGGATCTGGTCAACAACGATCCTGACATTGACGGGCGCATCACAGTTGTCTTCGTGGAAAACTACAACGTCTCGCCTGCTGAGCACATCATTCCGGCTGCTGACGTGTCTGAGCAGATTTCAACTGCCGGCAAGGAAGCGTCGGGCACCTCGAACATGAAGTTCATGATGAACGGTGCACTGACGCTGGGCACGCTCGATGGTGCGAACGTGGAGATTCTGGACGCTGTTGGCCAGGATAACGCCTACATCTTCGGTGCCACGGAAGATGAGTTGCCTGAGCTGCGCCGCACATACGATCCGCGCTGGCACTATGAAAACGTACCTGGACTGAAGCGTGTGCTCGATGCAATGACTGACGGCACGCTGGATGACGGCGGCACAGGTGATTTCCATGACCTGCGTCTGTCACTGCTGGAAGGTAGTTACGATCCGGCCGACGTGTACTACGTGCTGGGTGATTTTGATGCCTACCGCACGGCTCGCGACCAGATGGCGCGTGACTACTGTGACCGCCAGGCATGGGCACGCAAGACATGGGTCAACATCACGAAGTCGGGACGTTTCTCATCGGACCGCACGATCCGCGACTATGCGCGCGAGGTGTGGAAGCTTGAGGCAGCCCCGATCGACCAGTGATCCTGTCACGCTGAACTATTCAGGCTCGCTACATGTCGTAGCGAGCCAATAGTTCGCAAATTCGACGTCTCCTTGCTGGATACGGGGAATGACGTCACGGGCGTGTCCTTCACCGACTTCGGGGTTAAAACGCTGGATGACGTCAAGATCGGGGAATTTGCTGATCTGCGTCACTGCTGTGTTCACACGGTCCGCGTTTCCACTGTTCGTGGCGATAACGAATTCCTTGATCCAGGCACACTCCCAGTCAAGGGCTGCGAGGACCGCAACATCTCCTTCGGCGGTGACGACTGTGACGGGAGTGTCGGCAGACGGGTCAGTTTGCTGTGCCTGACGCATTGCTACGGGGTTATCGGCGCCGGACGTGTACTGAATGTGATCGGTGCTTACTGAATCCACTTCAGCGCCTACTGCCCATGGAAGCAGGTCGGCAACGGTGGGAGGGGTGGCGCCGGGCGGGTATTCCTCGCCCACTTGTGCCATTTCCTGCTGTGCCTGAGTGGTGATCTGCTCTGGAATATCGGCGCTTTGAGCGTATTGTGCAAGATCAGGATTGCGCGCTTCAGTCCTGTTTGCCTGCGTGCTGGGCGTGAGGACGAACAGTGCAAGACAGGTCGCTGTGATGCATAAGAGTCCTGCTGCGATCAGAAGAATGCGCGTGGCGCGCATGTGATTCGTGATGGATGTGTGCATGAGTACTGGATCACTCCCCATACTGATCGAGATTCTTCCCATGGCGGCGCGCCTATCTGACACGAGCGCAACCGTATCTGCTTTCCAACTACGTCGTTAGTATTGAGTCTGTAGTAAAGCAGTGTAGCACGGGCATCGCGATCTCGTCAATCACACCATTGACGCACTTTCCAGCAGTCGACCGATCGCGTAGGTGATGATCATTGTCGCACTGCCGGCGCACACCAGTCGCAGGACCGACCTCTGGCGCGGAGAGCGTCCCAGCCACGCGCTGATCCACCCTGTCAATGCGAGAGCCACAAATACAGACACAAAGGTTGACACGATGCGAAGCGGTGGGGGAGCCAGAACCATTGTCAGCATCGGCAGGGCAGCACCGCTGACGAATGCGATGAAGGAGCTGCCGGCCGCAGCCCACGGACTGGTCAGTGAATCCGAATCGATGCCGTACTTGAATGAAATGACGGCATTGACCGGCTCATGTGAGGACAGGTCCGAGGCAACCTGGTGCGCGCTCTCCTCGCTCATGCCGCGTTGCAGACATACCTGCTTGATCTCGTTGAAAGCGTGGCCGGGATTGCGGCTCTGTGCCACGTGCTGCAGGCGGACAATTTCGCGCTCAGTGTCACGTTGAGTGGATACCGATACGTATTCGCCGATTGCCATTGACAGTGCTGCCGAGGCGATACCGGCGATTCCGGCAATCACGATGGCATGTGTGTTCGTGGGGTCGACAGCGGCGATGCCGATCAGTAGACCGGCGATCGACACAATGCCGTCATTGGCTCCCAACACTCCTGCACGCAGCCAGTTGAGCTTGGAGGAAATGAAGCCCTGCCGTTCACTGCGCACCGCTTCGACAACAGTACTCATGAGAGCACATTATCGCAGGTCAAAGCGGGTTTCTAGCAAGGAAAAGCTGATCTAAAAATGGCCAGCTTACGCAAACCTTGGCTCGCTCAGTACACCATATCCATCGCGCGACGCACCTCAGCCAGCGTGCGATCAGCCTGCTCATTGGCGACTTCATCACCGTGATGGAGAACCTCCAGCAGGTAATCCTCGTTAGCGGCCAGCTCTTCACGGCGCTCGCGGATCGGCGCGAGGAACTCGTTGAGCGCGTCGGTCACGACTGATTTGAGCGTGCCGCCGCCACCATCGCCGATACGGTCGGCAATGGCGTGGGGATCCTCGCCAGTGGCCAGTGACGCCATCATCAACAGGTTCGACACCTCGGGTCGATTCTCCGGGTCATAGGTGATGACGCGATCAGGATCAGTCTTGGCTTTCTTGAGCACACGCGCCGTCTCATCGGCAGTCATATCCAGCTCGATCGTGTTGCCACGAGACTTTGACATCTTGTTGCCGTCGGTGCCCAGCAGCAGCGGAGTCTTCGACAGCAACGCGTCAGGGCGCGGGAAAACAGGATGCTCCTTGTCGGCGCGCCCGTAGCGGCGGTCAAAACGCTGAGCGATCAGGCGTGTCTGCTCCAGGTGGGGGAGCTGGTCCTGTCCCACCGGCACGAGGTTCGCCTTGCAGAACAGGATATCTGCGGCCTGATGCACCGGGTAGGTCAGCAGCAATCCCGACATGGCGCGACCGTTCGTCGCATCAAGCTCTGACTTGACCGTAGGGTTGCGATGCAGTTCAGACTCGGTGACCAATGACAGGAACGGCAACAGCAACTGGTTCAGTGCCGGCACTGCCGAGTGGTTGAAGATGATGCTGCGCTTTGGGTCGATACCCACGGCCAGGTAATCGGCAACGAGGCCCAGGACGCGCTGGCGCAGCGGGCCAACAGCGTCGCGGTCAGTGATGACCTGATAATCGGCCACCAGAACCCACGTTTCAACGCCGCGGTTTTGCAGTTCCACGCGGTTCTTCAACGTGCCGAAATAGTGCCCCAGGTGCAGCTTTCCGGTCGGCCGGTCGCCGGTGAGGATGCGGAATCGCGACGGATCCTGATCAATGGC
This sequence comes from Pauljensenia sp. C0254C2, assembly GCF_056583835.1. Taxonomy (NCBI): domain Bacteria; kingdom Bacillati; phylum Actinomycetota; class Actinomycetes; order Actinomycetales; family Actinomycetaceae; genus Pauljensenia; species Pauljensenia sp. C0254C2. The sequence goes on along the minus strand of NZ_JBWPJO010000004.1, from coordinate 15,694 downwards.
TTCCTCAAGTTCAACGGATCGGGCCTTTGCCCGTTCCAGCGAAGCGTGGTTGGTGGAATTTTCAAGTTGGTCTTCACTACTAGTCACGCCCGTAGTCTACCGAATGATGAGGGGTGCGTGCTGACAACATGACGATCACGGACTGTGGCTCGATCGTCACTTCGTCCCCACAACGGACAACTTCCAGTCTGTCAGGAAGCCCGCGTTCCAGGCGCTCGATGTCTCCCTCGACGTTGATACCGCCATCGGAAGGGCACGACCAGGAGGTATCCATGACGACGTACCAGTCAGAGCCGCGCCCGCTCACCAGACGAACCGTGGCAACATCCAATGTTCCATTCACCACAACGAGGGCGTCGCGGTCACCCAGCTGATACCCCGAACGGAGCATCTGGAAGACACGGTTGTGCTCCTGAGCCCAGCCATCCTGCGCAATGTCGTGAGCGTCACGATCAAACCACCCCAGATCGGCTATGACATCGCCCTCAGCTATCCTGCCATCTGCGAAAAGGGAGGGACGCAAGACCGGATGATGACGTCGCAGGGCCAGCAGCCAGCGAACAGTGGCGAGCTGCTGCTTCTGCGAGTCCGACATGTTCCAATCGATCCATGAGATGGGAGAGTCCTGGCAGTAGGCGTTGTTATTGCCGAATTGCGTGCGCTGAAACTCATCGCCCGCCACAATCATCGGAGTACCAGACGAGGTGAGCAGCGTCGTCAGCAAATTGCGCTGGCTCCTGTGACGCGTGGGGTAAATGTCCTGCAGGAAGTCAGAGCTGGCTGGCGACCCGTTCAGCGCGTCGTGAGCGTCATCGACCGGAGTCTGCGCAATAGTGCCCTCAATGCCGTGGTTCCACGAATGATTATTCGTCGTACCATCGCGGTTCTGTTCCAGGTTCGCCATGTTGTGTTTGTGATCAAAAGCGGTCAGGTCAGCCAGGGTGAACCCGTCGTGAGCTGTCACGAAATTCACGGAGCGCCGCGGTCCGTCAAAACGGTGACCACCGTGAGCAAACAGATCAGAAGAGCCGGACACGCGTGTGGCCAGCTTCATCGGGCCGATCGCACCGCGACCCATTGCCAGGGACCTGAAATCGGAAAGCCAGAACTCGCGCACCGTGTCGCGGTAACGATCATTCCACTCAGAAAATGGTGAGGGGAAATTACCGGTCTGCCACCCGCCCGGGCCAATGTCCCACGGCTCGGCAATGAGCTTGTCCTGGCACAGGTCCTCATCGGTTCCGATCCCGATAAGCAGAGGGTGCATCGGCGCAAAGCCCGTTGAGAAGCGTCCAAGCGTGGCCGCCAGATCGAAGCGGAAGCCATCGATCCCCATTTCGCGCGACCAGTAGCGCAGTGAATCCAGCACCATTTTCATGGCCAGTGGCTCGTCCGTGTTCAGCGAGTTGCCCGTTCCCGTCACGTCGATCATGCGACGAGGGCGCCCATGATCGAATCGATAGTACAGCGGTGCATCAAAACCGCTCCACGACAGTGTCGATCCCGTTTCCGACCCTTCGCATGTGTGGTTATAGACCACGTCCAGAAGCACCTCGATGTCGGCCTGATGCAGGATCGACACCATGCCTCGGAACTCATCAATCACACCCTGAGCGCCGCGCCTGCGTGCAGCCTCGGTAGCGTACGACGGTTCAGGGGCAAAGAACGACAGCGTCGAATAACCCCAATAATTCGTCAACCCGCGTTCAATCAGGAACGTCTCATCGTGTTTGGCGTGGATGGGCAGCAATTCCACAGCCGTGATGCCCAGCTTCTTCAGATAGTCCACCGCTGCGGGGTGCGCCAGTCCTGCGTAAGTTCCCCGCAGGTCATCCGGAATGTCAGGCATATTGAGCGTGAAGCCCTTGACGTGCAGCTCATAGATCACGGTCTGGTCCCACGGTGTGCGCGGTTTGTCGGCAATGTCGAACTGCGTGGACACGACAACCGAGTGCGGCATGTAGGGTGCTGAGTTCAGGTCAGACTGTTCCAGCGGATAGGTTGCCGGGTACAGGTCCTCGTCAACGGTGTGCGCGTGAACGGCAGCCCCCATCTGGACCGAACCGGCTAGGCCGCGCCCATAGGGGTCCAGCAAAAGTTTTGCCGGATTGTGAAACATTGCGGCGTCAGGATCCCACGGGCCGTGGACTCGGAAACCGTAGTGCGTTCCCAGGCCTGCGCCGTCCAGGTGCCCATGCCAGATTCCGTCTTCGGGTCCGAGCAATGACCAGCGCTTTTCATGTGCCGTACCGTCATCTGCCAGGATGCACAGATCCACGCGCGTCGCATGGCGCGCCACAACAGCAACGTCGATTCCGCCTTCACGCGCATACACTCCGATCCGGCGAGGTGTGGGATTCGGTGAGGGGATGCGCGGTGCAGGAGCGGCGAAGTCGTGATCGGAGCTGGGCACCATGTTTCTTTTACTATCCATTTACTCTCAAACGTGTGTCAGGCAGGCACAATTCCTGTCTCGATTGTAAGTGATCACCCCCAGTCATGCGTCTCAATGACGGCTCTGACCGCGCATTTCTTCGCGAGGAGCTGAGACGCTTCTGGTGGACGTAACGTAAGCCACCACGAGGTTCGCCTCAAAGTGTGGCACGCTAAAGGCATGAGAATTGCAGTATGTGTCAAGCACGTACCTGACGTCCAATCGGAGCGTCGTATCGAAGACGGGCGGTTGGTACGCGGAGAAGATGACGTGCTCAATGAACTCGATGAAAACGCGATCGAGGCTGCCGTCTCCCTGGTCGAAGAACACGGCGGTGAAGTGATCGCAGTGACAATGGGGCCGCAGGACGCTGAAGATGCCCTCGTGCGCGCACTTCAAATGGGAGCCGACCGCGCCATCCTCGTCACTGATGAGCGTCTCGAAGGCGCAGACGTGGTCACCACGGCGCGGGTGCTGGGAGCCGCACTCGACCAGCTGCGCGAGGATGAGCCTCTCGACATGGTGATCACCGGAATGGCCGCACTTGACTCTCTCACCTCGGCGTTGCCGGCGGCACTGGCCACGATCCTGCATCTGCCATACCTGGGTCTTGCCCATCAGATGAGCCTGACGGGCGAGGAAGAAGGGCCGTGGACTGTGACGATTCAGCGCACCGCTGATGGCTTTGATGACACGCTGACCAGTTCCACTCCTGTCCTCGTGTCGGTAACCGACCAGATCAATGAGCCGCGCTATCCCTCGTTCAAGACGATGCGTGCTGCGCGTTCCAAGCCGCTCGACGAGCTCTCACTGGACGATGTGGACGATGCGTCGCTCGATGAGATTCGCCAGGACGGCGCTCCGCGTGCCATTAACGTCCTTGATGCGCAGGAACGTGAACGCGACGGTGAGGGCACGATCGTGGCCGATTCGGGAGACGGCGGTCACCAACTGGCTCGCTACCTGATGGAGGAGTGCTGATTATGGCAGAAACACTTGACCAGCCGTTGCTGGTGATGACCGACCACACGGGTGACGACGCGCAGGGATACACGCTGACCCCGGCATCGCACCAGCTCCTCACACTGGCACGCTCACTGACCACCGGGCCGATTACAGCGATCGCTCTGAACAGTGCGCCGGACATGGAGGCGTTGGGAGCGCAGGGCGTGGCGCACGTCCTGAGCCCGGACCTTGCCGGCCATTCGCCGCGCATCAGTGCTGTTGTGGCGGACGCGGTTCGAGCCTGCTTCGACCGCGTTCCAGATGCTGCCGCCATTTTGTGTGTGGCGAATTACCGAGGGCGAGAGGTTGCCGCTCGGCTGGCTGTCCAGCTCGACTCGGGTGCGGCTGTTGACGTGTCAGATGTGCATATCAGCGGCGGCGTTCTCCACGCAGCCAAGACAGTTCTGGCCGGAACATGGGAAACGACAATGGAAATCACTCGCGGCACGCCGATTATCGGTCTGCGGCCCTCGTCTGTTCAGGCCGAGGACGCAGAGACGGCGACCACGCCTGACGTGACCACCGTGCCCGTGAAGTTCAGTGCAGAAGCCGACGCCGTTCAGGTCCCACAATCCGTTCACGCCGCGGGTGACGGACGCGTGTCACTGACCGACGCAGACGTCGTCGTGGTCGGCGGGCGCGGCACCGGCGGAGACTTCTCACTGGTCGAACAGCTGGCTGACGAACTTGGAGGTGCGGTGGGTGCAACCCGCGTTGCCTCAGATGAAGGGTGGGTACCGCGCTCCATCCAGATCGGCCAGACCGGCGTGTCAGTGGCACCGTCGGTGTACATCGGCCTGGGCGTGTCCGGTGCAATCCACCACACTGTTGGTATGCAAGCCTCCGACACGATCATTGCCGTGTGCGATGACCCGGATGCTCCGATCTTTGAGATCGCTGACTTCGGCATCGTTGGCGACATCTTCGAGGTCGTTCCGCAGGCTCTGGAGGATCTGCGGGCGCGAAAGGACCAATGACCACGCCCACGCACTATCTGGATTTTGCGGCGACCACGCCGCTTCGGCCCGTTGCCCGGGAAGCCTGGCTGAAAGCCCAACATGACTTGACGGCCACCCCCGGCAACCCGTCCTCCCTGCATGCGGGTGGGCGTGCTGCCCGCCGGATGCTGGACGATGCGCGCGAACAGATCGCAGACCTGCTGGGTGTGAACCTGCACGAAGTGCTCTTCACGTCTGGCGCCACTGAATCTGACGCCCTCGCCATGGCGGGGACAGCTCGCGCGGTGCGGGCTGTCAACCCTGCACGCAGCGTTGTGGCAGTGTCCGCCCTCGAACATGACGCAGTGGCACATCAGCGCGAGGTCCTTGAACCTGCCGGATTCACGTGGCAGGTACTGCCTTCCAGCGCTCAGGGCATCACATTCATTGGCGAGCTCGACGCTGCACACCTCAGTGAGCACTTGGCGGTGGTGTCGGTGTGCACGGTGTGCTCGGAAGTGGGAACCATTCAGCCGGTTGCCCAGCTTGCCGACATATTCGGCGCTGCCGGTAATGATCCGGTAAGAGCTGCGCGTGGTCAGCGCCCCATCATTCACACGGATGCGGCTCAGGCCTTTTCATGCCTGCCGATCAGCATGGACACCCTCGGCGCTGACCTGCTGAGCATCGGGGGACATAAAGTGGGTGCGCCTGTGGGGACGGGCATCCTGGTCGCGCGGCGCGGCATCCCGTTGACAACGGACCGACCCGGTGGGGGGCATGAGCGCGGAATCCGTTCGGGAACACCGGACGTGGCGGGCGCGGTCGCCCTGGCTGCCGCGATGGTCGAATGTGTTTCCGAGCGGGATCATATGCATCGGCACTGCTCGCAGATGCGTCGCGAGATCCTTGACCACCTGCCTGAGGGCGTGTCAGCGACGGTGGGGGATGCGCCCACCGTGCCCTCGATCATTCACCTGTCGATGCCGACCGCACACCCCGAAGTGGTGCTCATGGCGATGGACCGAGCCGGTGTGATGGTGTCAGCAGGCTCTGCTTGCCATGCTGGTGTGACACGCCCATCTGAGGTGGTCATGGCTATGGACAGATCGGAACGTGAAGCACTGGGCGTGCTACGTGTGTGCGTCTCCACATCAACAACCCTCGACGATGTGCGCGCACTGTGTCAGGCTCTACCTGACGCGCTTTCGCAGGCGCAGGCAATGGACGGATTCGATGAACGGGGACATGTTGTGAAGGAGGACAGATGAGGGTCCTGGCTGCACTATCAGGGGGAGTGGACTCTGCTGTGGCGTGTGCGCTCGCTGTCGAAGCAGGCCACGATGTGGTTGCCGTTCACATGGCGCTGTCCAGCCAGCCTCAGGAATGCCGCATCGGTTCACGCGGATGCTGCTCGGTGGAGGACGCAGGGGACGCCGCCCGCGCGGCGCAGACACTGGGCGTGCCGTTCTACGTGTGGGACCTGGCAGAGGAGTTTGAACGGACTGTCATCACCGACTTTGTCGATCAATATCGCCAGGGGCATACTCCCAACCCGTGTGTGCGATGCAACGAATTCGTGAAATTCCGTGAACTGGCCGATCGCGCCCGCACCCTCGGTTTCGATGCCGTGTGCACCGGGCACTACGCGCGAGTTATCGACGGTCCGGATGGTCCCGAGCTGCATCGCGCCCGCGACGAAGCAAAAGACCAGTCCTATGTGCTGGCCATCATGGGGCGCGAGGAGCTTTCTCGTGTTATCACACCGCTAGGCGATGCGCCCGATAAAGCGTGGGTGCGTGCCGAGGCGGATCGGCGCGGACTGGGCGTGTCCAACAAACCCGATTCCTACGACATCTGCTTTATCCCTGACGGCGATACGCAGGGCTTCCTGCAGCGCGCCCTTGGCAAGGACATGGGTGAGATCGTGGATGCCGACGGCAACATCGTGGGTGAACACGGTGGATACTGGAACTTCACGGTGGGGCAGCGCCGCGGACTGCGTTTGGAACGACCGGCCGCTGACGGCAAGCCGCGCTACGTTCTGCGCACCAACCCGCAATCCAATCAGGTGATCGTCGGGCCTGCTGAATTGCTGAGCGTGGATCACATTTCGACCACCGACGTGGTGTGGATGGCGCCGCGCTCCCTCGCCACTGTTGATCAGGAGGCGACCGTCGCGTTCGGGTCTGCGTTGGCCGGACGGATGCTGGCAGATGTCCCCGAGGATGTCCTGACCGCGCAGGTGCGCGCTCACGGAACGCCCTCCGTTGTCGCCGGGGTTCATATTGACGAGGGCGACGCTGCGCCTGCACTGAGTGTGGATCTGGCTGATCCGATCCGCGGCGTGGCTCCGGGCCAGTCGCTGGTGCTGTACCGAGGTACGCAGGTGATCGCTGAAGCAACGATCGAGTCGACCGCTCGGCGGGGGAGTGTGTCCGGTGTCTCGCGGGGTGTGAGCCATGAGGGAGCTCGTGCCAGCTATAAACCGTTAGAATAGATGCCGCGTAAGATAAATGTCGCGCGCGAGTGGCGGAATTGGCAGACGCGCTGGATTTAGGTTCCAGTGTCTTTGACGTGGGGGTTCAAGTCCCCCCTCGCGCACTCTTGTGATGTATCGGGACATCGTGGACATTGTGTTGGCGGTGTCCCGGCTTTTTTGTGTGTGGCGGTGGCCCGATCCGGGGTTAATGCCCGAAATATGTGTATGGGGTGGGCGTGTCCGGTCCTCCATAAACTTCCTAATGCACTGACGCTACTGCTCTGCCAGTGCCCGGTGTGCACAAGCCCCTAAAAAGTAGCGCGAAAGTGCACATTCCCCTAGATTTAAGTGGTCGGCATGCACATACCCCTAAATCTTGGGCCTTCCCGTGCACATACCCCTAAATCTTCGGCCTTCCCGTGCACAAGCCCCTAAAAAGTAGCGCGGAAGTGCACATTCCCCTAAATCTTCGTGATCCGGTTTCCGCGCTATTTCTATAACCGCTGGTCAGAGCCTTGTTCCTTGTTGGCCTACCCGGCAGCACGGAGTTTAGCTAGGGGAATGTGCAAAATTCGCTTTAAATCTAGGGGTATGTGCACCGTTGCGCGGCAGTTTTAGGGGTATGTGCACAATTTGTCTTGAATCTAGGGGAATGTGCACTGAACGATCGCGCCGCCTCGGCCGGCCCCTCTGTACGAAAGGTCGCGGGCGGAGGTTTTCGGAATGCTGTCATACTTGATCATGCTACATAAGAAGTTGGCTATGCTGTGAGTATAGTGATGCGCGCGGATCGTGTGAGTGGCGTTCGTGTGTGGCGTGTGGAGTGTTCTCGTCCCACAACTCGGGTGAATCCAAAACTTACTCGGGTAAAAGAAAGGTCACGTGAGGGCAATGAGTACGAGTGGTGGAGTTCAAGAAAACGGCGTGTTTGCGCGGCTTGTGAAGAACCGCAAGGCTATGGTCGTGGCGGTGTGCGTCGCGGTTGTCGTCGCACTGGTAGTGGCGATTATTGGCGTGAGCGCCTACCGCTCTCACGCGGCAAGCCAGGCGCGCAGCGAGTTTGACGCGGCGCAGTCGGCCGCCACTGGCGCATACACGTCCCTGACGGACGCGATCAGTGAGGGCGAAGAACTGTATGCCGACTCGGAGGGTAAGGTGGCTGACGGGGATTCGAGCCGCGCTGACCTTCGCGCTGCACTGGACGAGGGAGCAGCACTGACGATGCCTGCCGCCCAGTCGGGCACTACCCGTGAGCTGGCTGATGGTGCGCAGTCATTGAACGATTCGGCTGGAGTGTTCACCAGTGCCGCCCAGAAAATTGACACTGCCAGTGACAAGGTTCGCTCCGCAATGGCCTCCCACGCGAAAGACCTGATGGTGGCTGCGCGCGACACTCTCAAGGCGGAAGTAGACAAAGCAATCAAGGTTCTGTCTGACACGACCGGCAAGGTCAGTGACGAGGCGACACGCACCCAGGCGCAACAAGCTGTGGACGAGGCGACAGCCCTGATCGGTCAGGCTGATGCTGTGAGCGGTGAGGCGGCTGACCCGTTTGACGAGATGAGCGCGAAACTGACTGAGATGACCGGCCAGGTGAAGGCTGCTGCTCAGAAGGTGTCGGATTCTCACGCCGCGTGGAAGAAGGCCGAGGAAGCCAAGGCTGCGGCCAGTGAGCCTGCTGGCGGTTACGTGGAGCCGACGTATTCGGAGTCTGACTACACGTCGGGCGGCGGCTACGTGGAGCCGGACTACTCTGCGCCCGCACCAGCCCCGAGCACTCCCGCGCCCAGTGGCGGCGAGGACGAGTACACGTGGGAGTGGGAAGATCCAGGCGATACACGGATTTGCGGGGAATTCGACACGCACGGCAATGCGACCGGCGGGTACTGCTAGCCGTGTGATCTGCCCAAGGGGTCTGCTGGCCGACGTGCTGGCAGGCCCCTTCTTGATGCGCGGGCGACGCGTGTTTTCTGTTTTGTCGCATTAGTGGTAGATGACGGGGGTTTGACGCTTCCGCCACTCTAGCTAGATGAAGGAGTACCACGATGCAGTCAAGGCTTGGTGAACGCCTGACGACACCCCTGCGTCGCGTGATGGCAGTATGTGTTGCCTTCACGTTAGCTTTCGCAGGAGTAGTCCTGGCGCAAAAGCCGTCCCTTGCGGGCTACCAGCTCGACAAGGGAATGAGGATCCCCACCAGCGTGGGGGCAACCGATTTTGGAGGAGGGGGATTCTGGTTCGGCCCCTACGACTCCCCTAATGGCGTGCCTGGAGAAAACGTCTGGTGCGTCCAGATGTGGAAGTACAACCCTCAACCAGGCCAGAACGCTACGCTATCGAAGATGAGCGGGACACGCTCGTTCGCCCCAGCCGACCTGAAAGTCACCAACTCTCAGGCAGCATGGCTGCTCGACAAGTATCAGCCGAACCTGGATAAACGACACGGCGCGGCACTCGGCTTTCTGATCCATCAGAACTTCGACCAGGATCATGCCGGACACAACATCGCCCAGGACGTGAAAACCATGTACAACGATGTCAAGCGCGTTCAGCCTGATATCCTCTCCCTTGCGCAGGCAATGGCACAAGAGGCTCGCAATTCGGGCGGCTTCAACGCGAAAGATGCAACAGTGACCGGTGAGGGTGATCGTCAGGGCGCTATCCACAACATCGGTGCCGCCGATAACAAGGGCAACTGGATCGCCGGGGCAAACGCGAAAGTCACGCTGTCGGGTCCGGCTGTCTTCACGTCAACCGGCACGAACGTGTGGACCGGCAAAACGAGTAACACGCCGATCAGCCTGGAGTGGCGCTCCACCGGAAACGGAACGGTCTCCAGCACTTACACTTACAGTCATATTCCGCGTTTTTCTCTGAACAAGGTGCATGTCAGCGGCCAAATCCAAGACACCGTCACCTACCCACCCAAGTTCCCCGGCGACCCTGAAGAAATCAACAAGCCTGTGCCGCACTTCGAAGTCATCTTCGACTTCCAGCCCCAAGCCACCACCGTGGCCGACCCCAAAGTCGGTGACAACGGCACCATCTCCGACAAGGTCACCGTCATGGCAGACCCCACCTACGGAGACGGCAAATGGGTCCAGATTGACGGCACATACGTGCCCGTCACCTTCGAAGGCACCGCTTACCACACCGGCATGACAAAACCCACCGTCGCCGACACAGGACCGAGCAGCGCCGGAGCAAATTGTTGCTGAATATGCGCGACACACTGTCCGAAGCGGCCTCAAGCTTGGCGCTGCTCAAGAGCCCTGATGCTGGTCAGCAGCTGTCTATCGCAGCGGAATTTGCGCGCTGACATGCTGGACGGTTGTCCCGACCTGTGTGCGACGAACGATGAGGAGGAAGGACTTGTGGGGCCTCCCCGTCGATACATCATGCAGATCGTGGACGACGACGGTATCGACGCACTGACCATGCGACGGCTCGGACGCGATCTCGGCGTCGATCCGATGATGATCTACCGGCATTTTTCCAACAAGGTGGCGGTGCTTGACGGCCTGATGGAGGTCATGTGGCGCGACGTCACCGTACCGGCAGCCGCCCAGACAACACCTTCGTGGCGCGAGCACCTGGTCGCTGTGATGCACACTTTGAGACGCGCATTGCTCAGACACCCTCGTGCCATCTCAATCGTCGGCACACGCCCCGCAACCGGACCGGAACTATTCGCCCTGATGGAACGCCTGCTGACGTCTCTCGCGGAGGCAGGAATGCCTGTGAACTCCCAGGCCGCTGACCAGCTGAACGCTCTGGTGAACTACACGGTTGGCCATGTCCTCGCAGAGGCGGGGGAGCCAGTGGGCGGCGAGGCCGACCAGATGAGCCACCAAACGGTACTTCCAGCCTCGTTTCCGCACCTCGCAGCCGTGTTCAACAGCGGGTGGCGCTACGATGCAGACCGTCAATACGACGATGCGCTGCGAGCAATGGTGTACGGCTGGAGCGAAGCTACGAGGGAGGCCGACGGCGCACTGACCGAGGGAAAGAGCACGAACGCCGAGGGTGGCGCGACTGCCTCGCAAGCCGTGTTGGATGGACGCGACTGAGATGAGCACCGCTGCACCCACCGGCACGCCTTAGCCAACCGACGCGCCGCCACCAACTGGCGGGCTCTCAGGGGCTAACTCGTCTGCACCGACCAGTACTCCGACGCTTACCAACTCACACGAACGCGAAGGCCGACGCCGCTTCGCCCTGATCTGGCTGGCGCAGCTGATCGCCAAGACTGGCAACGACTTGACACCGTTCGCTCGGACCATCTATGCCTACCAGCACACCGGCTTGAGCACGTCGGTCGCGCTGATCACGCTGGCAGGGTTCCTGCCCGCCGTCCTGTTGGCACCGCCCGCCGGAGTGCTTGCCGATCGATTTGACCGCATACGCCTGATGGCGATCGGCAATATTATCTGCGCCGTTGCACTTGGTCTGGTGTGGGCAACAATGCGCATGGCCTCAGACAACATGGAAGCGCGCGAACCTGCAGATCACACACAGCAGGCGGGGCAGACGCTGCTGCGCGTGCAGGGCCTGACGAAGACCTTTTCGACGACGGAGCCGCCCACGCAGGTGCTGCGAGGCATCGACCTGGAGGCGCCGCGCGGACAGTTCGTCGCTGTGATGGGTGCGTCAGGTTCAGGGAAGTCCACATTGTTGTACTGCATGAGCGGGATGGATCGACCCACCGGCGGTTCCGTCGAACTGGCAGGGCATGAGCTCACCGAGTTGAACGATCAGCAGATGAGCCACGTGCGCCTGCACGAGATGGGTTTCGTTTTCCAACAGGCGCACTTCCTGAAGAACTTTACGATTCGCGACAACATTGCGCTGCCCGCCTTGAAAGCTGCCGGACGGTCAGGGACGAGGGCGGCCGAGGAACGCGTCGACGCACTGATGGAGCGATTCGACATTGGCGCAGTAGCTGATCATGAGATCACCCAGGTATCCGGGGGACAGCTCCAGCGCGCCACCATCTGTCGCGCACTCGCCACCCAGCCATCGATCGTGTTCGCTGACGAGCCAACCGGTGCGCTGAACACCTCCATGACCGGTGAGGTGCTGGAGGCGCTTGAGGAAGCACATCAGGATGGCACCACCATTGTCATGGTGACACATGACCCGGTGTGCGCTGCGCGCGCGGACCGGATCGTCTACCTGCGTGACGGGGTGATCGTGGATGCCATTGACAGCAGGAAACTCGATAGGAGGCACGAGGGCGACGCGGCTGACCGGGATGACTACTGGGAGGCCAGGACACGAGAACTGATGAGATGGCTGCAGTCCAAAGGATTCTAGCGTTGCCGTGATGCGGCAGGATGGTTCCTTCATGAGCGCTCGCAGCGGGCGTGACCTACAGTGGTGGATGACGACGGACAAATACGGCGGACACATGAGGAGGCTGCCATGGCTGGACTGAAGGTGGGGGACAAGGCTCCTGAATTCACTTTGGATTCCACGCACGGCACTGTGTCACTGACTGACATGCTGGCTCGTGCTGCACGCGGCGTGGTGGTGTACTTCTACCCGCGTGCGTTCACGCCCGGATGCACCACCGAGGCGTGCGATTTTCGTGACTCGCTGGCCTCGCTGCAGGGCGCAGGATATGAGGTTGTCGGCATCAGCAAGGATGACATGGCGGCGCTGGAAAAGTTCGAGGCAAACCAGTTACTGACATTTCCGCTGCTGTCAGATCCGGAAGGCACCGTGATTGACGCCTATGGGGCCTTTGGCGAAAAAATGAGTTTCGGCCGCAAAATTCTGGGACCAAAACGTTGCACATTTGTCGTCAACCCTGACGGCACAATTGCCCTTGCACAATATGGCGTCAGGGCTTCAGGCCACGTCAAGCGTCTGCGCAGGGAACTCGGCATCGACTGAGTCGTACAGGGACGGTCTGCGCCTGCAGGTCTGGAGGGCAGGTGCCCGTGTCCCAAACGAGGCGCGACAGCTCTATGCGCGTGTCGGCTGAAGGTGTGACGTGTGTTTCATGGACGGGATGCCGTGCAAACTCGTATATACGTTGTGTGGATGAATTTGATGGGGCGCATGATGCGGTTGACTGTCAGGTGGCGGGCGCTGAGCGTCATGCCCAAGCGGCGGTGAGTTTTCAGCGCCGGGCTGAGGATACGTGTGGGAGTGGTTCGAGCCGTGATCGTATTGTCACGGTGCATGTGGATCACAGTGGTCATCTTGACAGGATTGAGTTCGCCGCCCAGGTGTCGACCTTGTCGAAAAGCCAGTTGACTTCCAGCGTGATGGAGGCGTACAGGGCAGCGTTGAGCGATGTGCGCACCCAGATGGTTGCTGTGGCCTCAGAGATCTTCGGTGCTGATTCGCCGACTGTGCGAAAGCTTGCGGACCAATGACTGGTGATCTGCGTATTAACACTGACCAGCTTGATGAGCACCGGTGTCATGTCGCTCACGTGGGGCAGGGAATTCAGATGGCCCGTGATGCGTCCGTTCAGGTCGGTGTGGGTGATGGCGCGTTCGGCGTGTTGTGTTCGCCTTTTTTGGTCCCGCCCCTGTCGCTCGTGGAAGGTCAGGCGCGTGACGCGCTGTCAAGCGCGTCGAGCGCGTTGGACCGGCTGTGCAGTCAGCTGGGTATTGCTGTGGAGGATTTTACTGCTCACGAAGACGAGCTGGCACGCTCCTTCAACAATGAGGTGAGCGTGTGGGGGAAGCGAGGTCGGCGTGGTTAATCCTTTGGTGGCGCAGCGTCAGGACTCGACCAGCCCGCTTGCCGGCACGTTTCTTCTTGAAGACGGCGAGCAGCTGGTTGGCGCGTTCAATTCAGGCAGCTGGGTCAGTGGCGGTATGGCTGCGTTCGCTGCTGTGGGTGATGCGGCCAGTTTTATCGCTGACCCGATCGGTTCGCTGATCGCGATGGGTGCCGGATGGGTGCTTGAGCATGTTCACCCTTTGGATCAGTGGCTCGATGAGTTCACTGGCGATGCGGATCAGGTTGCGGCCTATGCTCAGACGTGGGGCAACATTAACAGTCAGCTGTCCGCGTGCTCCCAGCAGTTGGCCGGGTATACGCGCTCTGACCTGTCATCTATGAGCGGGCAAACCATCAGCGCGATCACCGTCTTGGAAGCCGACCTGGGTAAGCTGATTGAGCAGGCAGGCAAGTGGGCCAGCGCGATGGGGCAGGCTCTTAACGTTGCTGCCACGCTTGTTCAGATTGTTCACGACCTGGTGCGTGATGCTCTATCTGAAATCATCGGCAAGTTCGCATCTGCCATTATCGAAGCGGTTGCCACCGCTGGGCTGGGTATTCCCGCAATCGCGGCGCAAATATCCACCAGTGTTGCCACGATGACATCCAGGATCAGCACAACTGTTCACAAGGTCATTGATTCAGTCAAGAATCTCAAGGGACTGCTCGGCAAGCTCACCGAGTTGTTCAGGAAGTTCTCTGACACCCTCAACAGGCTCCTCCGCAAAGGCGCAGACACACCCTCGACACGCATCAACGCTTCTGCCCCTCACGTAGACCCAGCTCAATATACCGAGTTTTCCTTGCATCGCTCCGACGCAACCCCCCATTGGGACACAAGCCCCGCACCATTTGGGAAGAACGCGCACGGAGAGCCGTATCCGACCTACGACGCGTGGGCTTCAAAGAATTTAAACTCGAGAGGTGTTCCGAATTATAGATTTCAAGATACAAACGGCGCCTTGCCTGACTCAGTTGTGCGCCATAGCAGCCTTCAACAAATCAAGGAAAAGTATGGACGATTCGTCGACCGGATCGGTCATCCAGGGGGACAATTCGTCGCATCGGCACCTGAAGGCCGTCATATTCCATTTGAAAAGCGATCAATGCCGCCTCCGAAAGCTCATGACCGTCTCTACGGTTATCAGCTGGGTGAACTGCCTCGTGGCTACTCTGTTGAAGAGGGTACAATCGCCCCCGCATTAGGATTTGAAGGCGGAGGTAAGCAATTCATCTTCTTAAATGAACGAGGTGAAATGGTGTCAATTGCAGAGTGCATAGAGAAAGGAATTCTCCTCGAATGGATACACTGAGTTTCGATGAGTTACGGCCTTTAGCTGAATGCCGATGGGCCCGATTTGCACTCAACGAGGTAGCACATGAATCTGTCACGCTGAGCTACGACTATGGCGACCCCGCCCTCCACGTGGTACACCACAACGACGGATCTTTCGCATTCGGTTCAAGCGGTCGAGGTGGTCCTATTTCCTTCTCACTTGTCACTATGGACGCACAGATTGCCCTACGCTGGCTTATCTTAAACGCCAGCTTCCCCTATCGATACGCTCGCGCCTACCTGCAGTTCTCCATTCCTCACCGAACTAGTCAGATACGGGAAGGATATGCTCTCCACCGCTTGACGCGCACACTTTCGACTCTGCGAGCTCCAGATGGCGAACTTCTGCCGATGAAGATGAGCGACGACCTTGTACATGACGTCTCCCAATGCGTGCGCTACTCTCACATTCATGACATAGAGGTACACGACCTGGTCGATTCAGTGACCAACGCAAACGGAGAACCTTCGCTTTCCCAATTCCTTGCCCCTTAGAGCCAACGCAAGAAAACTCTGAGAGCGGAGGCTCCACCCGGAGCTGGATGGCTCTCATATGTTCAGACCGTATAATGAAGGATAAGACTCCGTCACATGTCTTAAGAATAAGGGATGATGCAATATTGACGCTCACGAGTCTTGATGAGCCGTTTTTCGAGGAGCTGTCGAAGCTGGCGGATTGTGCAGATGTTCATTTTATGCGCAATATACACCATCCTCGTTCGATCAGTATCAGTCATGCTGGTGATCCGATTTACCAC